>JAEMQF010000255.1 GCA_022758925.1 Burkholderiales bacterium
CGGCGCCACCGGCGCCACCGGCGCCACCAGCGCCACCAGCGCCACCGCCGCCACCAGCGCCACCGCCGCCACCGGGTGCGGCGCTCGCCGCGTCGCCGTGCACGATGGCGCGCACGACCGGAATCATCTCGCCGATCTCCTGCGGGTTCAGGCCCGCCAGCACTTCGTCCAGCAGCAGCAGCTTCGGCCTCGTCGCCAGCGCGCGCGCCAGTTCCAGGCGCTTGCGGCCGGCCACCGTCAGGTCGCCGGCCGGCTTGTCGAGCAAGGGTGCGAGGCCGACGCGGCGCGCGATGCTTTCGGCCGCTGCCAACGCCGCGGCGCGACGCGGCTCGCGCAGGTGCGCGCCGACGGCGATGTTCTCGCGCACCGTCTGCGTCGCGAACGGCTGCACGATCTGGAAGGTGCGCGTCAGGCCGGCGCGCGCGTTCAGATGCGGCGCCTGGCCGGTGATGTCGCGGCCATCGAAGCGCACGCTGCCGGCGTCGGGCTGCAGAAACCCGGACATCAGCGCGAACAGCGTCGTCTTGCCCGCGCCGTTGGGCCCGATCAGCGCGCTCAGCGTGCCGCGCCGCAGCTCCAGGCTCACGCCCTGCACCGCGCGCAGGCCGCCGAACGCGATCGACACGCCGCTCAGCGACAACAGGGGGTCACAAGGAAACGCCGGGCCGCCCCAAGTTTCCTTGACCCCCACGGGGGGCTGAGCCCGCACCGAGAGAGCGCCTGCGCGCTCACGAGTGGCTGGCGAAGGCCATTGGGCTTGCAAGCCCAATGGCGGACGACGCATCGCGTCGGCCTGGGGGTGGTCATCGCTTGTGGACATGTGAATCGCGCCCGCGCCGTTCAGCCACGCCGCGCGCGCCAGCCATCGCGCACGCTGCGGCCCACGCCCGAGAGCCCGTTCGGCACGAACATCACGATCAGCACCAGCACGCAGCCGTAGACGATCATGTTCAGCCCTGGCAACTGCCCGAAAAGGTTGCGCGTCAGTTCTGCCAGCAGGTGTAGCACGGCAGCGCCGAGCACCGGCCCCCAGAGCGTGCCCATGCCGCCGACGATGGCCGCCACCAGCGCCTCGACCGAGCTCGCCGGGCCGAACACCAGGGCGGGGTCGATGTACTGGAACACCTGCACGTAGAACGCGCCGCCGGCCCCCATGAACGCCGCGGACAAGGTGATCGCACCCACCTTCACCGACCAGGCGTCGACGCCGATGGCGCGCGCCGCGTCCTCGTTGTCGCGCACCGCCTGCAACTGCGCGCCGAAGCGCGAATGGCGCAGCCACGCCGTCACCAGCAGCGCCGCGACCACGAGTGCGAGCACGAGCCCGATGTAGCCCTTGCGCGACGCGAACTGCATGTTTCCGAACGACTCGCTCGGCGCCAGCATCAGCCCGACGCCGCCGCCGGTGAAGCCGACCGACACCGCGAGGATGCGCAAGACCTCGGCAAACGCGAGCGTCACGAGTGCGAAGTACGAACCCTTCAGCCCGTAGCGAAACGTGAGCGCCCCGATGAACCCGCCCACGCCTGCCGCCACGGCCAGCGCGGCGGCCAACGCCAGCCAGGCATTCCAGCCCAGGCTCAACTGCGCGATCGCCTGCACGTAGGCGCCGCTGCCGAAGAACGCCGCATGCCCGAACGAGAACTGGCCGCCGAAGCCGCCGAGCATGTTCCACGACAGCGCCAGCAACGCCGCATACAACGCCATCATGATGAAGGTGAGCCACACGCCGGAATCGATGGCCAGCATCAAGCCGCCGACCACGAGCGCGAACCCGGCGACCGCGATCACGTCCTTCACAGCCGCGCTCCGAACAGCCCCTGCGGCCGAAACAGCAGGACCGCGATGAACACCGCGAAGATGCCGATCTGCCCCAGCGATTCACCCAGGAACAACCCGCTCAGCGACTCGACGACGCCGATCAGCAGCCCACCCACGAGCGCGCCGACGAAGCTGCCCATGCCGCCGAGCACGACGATCGTGAACGCCACCGCGACGAAGCCCGCGCCCACCTGCGGGTTCACGTAGTAGGCCGGCAGCAGGAAACACGCGGCAGCGCCGACGCACGCCAGGCCGATGCCGAAGCACATGGCGTAGACGTGGTCGACATCGATGCCCATCAGCTTGGCGCCGTGCTTTTCCTTCGCCACCGCGCGGATCGCGCGCCCGAGGTCGGTGCGCGTCAGGATCAACAGCAGCAGCGCCGACGCCGCGAGCGCACCGCCGAAGGCCAGCAGCTTCGGCAGCGCGATGATCGCCGGCCCGATGGCCACCGTGCTCAGCGTGTAGCCAGTCTCGATGCTGCGCGTGTCGCTCTTGAACACCAGCAGCGCCAGGTTTTCGAGCACGATGGCGATGCCCAGCGTGACGAGCAGGATGTTCTCGTCCTTGCCGTGGCCGGCGCGGTTGATGATGCCGCGCTGCAGCGCGTAGCCGAAGACGAACATTCCCGGCACGACGATGACCAGCGCCAGGTAGGGGTCGATTCCGAACTGCGTCTTCAGCAGGTACACCGCGTACAGCGCGACCATCAACGCCGCGCCGTGCGCGAAATTGATGATGTGCAGCACGCCGTAGATCAGCGTCAGGCCGAGCGCGACCAACGCGTACACCGCGCCGGTCGTCAGCCCGTTCAGCACCGACGGGAAGAGAATTCCGATTTCGAGCATTGAACCTCAGAGCCCGTGCAGGGTTGACTCCGTGGCGGCTCTCAGCCCTCGGGCGTTGTGCGAGCTGCCCCTGCGCGGCCTCGCGGGCCGCTGCCGGTCTGCCCGGCACCGGCCCGAGCGCGAGGCGACGCGCCAGTTGCGCTCATCCACCGGCAACTGCTGCGGCAGATCCACCCGGCGCCGGCCCGAGCCACAAACGACAGCACCATCAAGCGCGCAGCGGAAACACGGGCTCGACTTCGCGGTAGTCGCGCGGCACGATGACGCGGATATCGCCTTTGATCACCTGCGTCATCAGCGGCTGCGCGCCCTGGTTCTGGCCGTTCTCGAACTTCGTTGCGCCATAGGGCATGAAGTGGTCGCTGAAGGTGCTGTTCGCGAGGGCGTCGGTGATGGCGGCACGCTCCGTGCTCTTCGCGCGCTCGATCGCGTCGGCCAGCAGCCGCACCGCGGTGTAGGTGTTGAAGACTTCGTAGGTGAAGAACAGGCCCTTTGCCTCGGTGCGCTTGCGCAGCTCGGCGGCACGCTTGTCCTTCGGGTTGAACCAGTGGTTGCAGTCGATGATGCCGTCGGCAGCGTCCGGAAATTCCTTCAGGAACTTGTAGCTCGACGCGGCGCCGCCCAGCACCGAGTAGATCGCCTTCGGCGCCACCTTCTGCTGCTGCATCGTACGCACCAGCAGCGCGTATTCGTTGTAGTAGTTGGCCGGGATCACGATGTCCGGGTTCAGCGCCTTCATGCGCAGCACGATGTTGTTGAAGTCGCGCGTCGGGTTCGCGTGCTTGACCACTTCGAGCACATTGAAGCCGAAGCCCGGCAACTCGCGCGCCAGCAGGCCGGCGGTGCCGCTGCCGAACAGGCTTTCTTCGTGGATGATCATCACCGTCTTCGCCGGCTTGCCCGCGAGCGTGTTCAGCACATGCAGGTTGCTCACTGCGAGCTGCGCGCAGGTACGGTAGCCGGGACCGAAACGGAACGTGTTCTTCAGGCCGCGCTCGACGATCTGGTCGGCCACACCCACATCCACCACATGCGGCAGGTTGTACCTCGCCGCGGCCTGGGTCGTGGCGAGGCAGATCGCCGACGCATAGGCGCCGACCACCGCCGAGCAGCCGGCCTCGTTCATCTTCTCGATCTCGGCGGCGCCGGCCTGCGGCGCACTTTGCGCGTCGCCGAGCAGGGCCTCGATCCTGGCCCCGCCGAGCGACTTGATGCCGGTCTTGTTGATGTCGTCCAGGGCCATCAGCGCGCCTTCGCGGCACTGTTGGCCCGAGAACGCGAGGGCGCCCGTCACCGGGTGCAGGATGCCCACCTTGACCGCCTTCGGCTGCGCGCCGGCGACGAGCGGAAAGGCGAGCGCCGAAGCGGCCGCGGCCGATTGCTTGATGAATGCGCGACGGTTCTTCATAGGGTTTCTCCTGCGGGTTGGATTCAATGAAACGGGGCGAACGGCTCGGCGCCGACCCAGACTTTGGCGACGCCGCGGCCGCCGCGCGACAACTGCGTTTGATTTTGGCAGCGGTCAGGCCGGGACCGGCGTGGCAGCGATTGCACCGGGCGTTCGTTCACGTCGAACATCAGCCGCTGCAGGGCGCGCAACGCGGCGTCGACCCCGCGCGCAGGGCTGGGTGGATCGGGTTGCAATTCGGCAGCGGCAAGTGCATCGGGGTGGATCGGTGATTTGCGGCGCGGCGTTTGCGGTGCTTCGGTCCGGCAATGCCGCTGCCGGATCAGTGTGCAGCACTTCGATTGCGCTGGCAATGGGACATGCCCAGCGAGGCATGAGCCCGCCGCCGCGCTCGTGAGTCCAATCAAGAATGAGCCTGAAGTAGATCTGGGGCTGGCGGCTTTGCGGTTGGAGGGCAGCGCGCCTGTGAAGTGTGTCGATCATCCGGCGCATGGTGATGAGACATGGCCCTACGCTTTCCACGATTGCGCGGCCAGCGGCAGCTCGTTCAGCTCCGCCCTGGCCTCGCGCCATGGCGGATAGTGCCTGCCCATCAGCAGCAGAAACTGCTCGCTGTAAGTGGACGGCTTTTGCAGCGCCGCGGAGATGTGGGCCGTGGAGTAGCCGCGCGCCGTCAGGTTTGCGCGCAGGATCGCGGTCTCGATGGCGCGGTTGTTGTCGCGCTTGTTCCACTCGCCGAGGGTGCGGTAGCCGAGGCAGTCTGCTCGTGCCGGGTCGGTGAACAGGGCGATGACGCGGTTCTGGGTCTTGCGCTGCGGCCTCGGTTTTGAAGTCATCGTGTGCCTCCAGTCGTACGCCGCCATTTGAGCGACTCTGGCCGCGACTCTGGCTGCGCATTCATCGCCTGGTCTCTTCAGCGCGCTTCAGGCGCCTGCGCCCGGTCGGCGTCAGTCGATATTTCTGCAGTCGGCTGCGCGGTTTGTCGGGTACCGTCATTTCGATCAAGCCTGCGTCCAGCGCAGGCTGGAGAAATGCCTTGCGAAAATGCTCGTCGTTCTTCAGGCGCAGGGCCGCTTGCAATTGCTGCCGGGTCATTTCGCCGACCAGCACCTGCGACAGGCGCAGTCCCGGGTCCACATCCGTGGTGACTTCCGTGGTGACTTCCGTGGTGACTTCCGTGGTTGGGGGGACAAGGGAGCGAGACTCACCCCCTTCGATCCGGCGCCGGTAATCCGCCGAGTACGCAAACGTGATCCACAGACCGGTTGCGTCATGGGCGATCGCGGGCTCCGGAAACCCGGCGGCGCGGCAGGCCGCGCAAATCCTTTCGATACCGCGCCCCCAGGCTTCGATCTCCCCGGCGCGGAAGAACACGTTGGCCAGGTCGGGGTTGAATGGATGCGAGGCGTGCTTTTGCTTGAGCTTCTCCACCGTCCACGAGGGCGGCAACTGCCCGGGGTTCCAGATCATCAGCTTGTCGTCATAGACGCTGATCTGTACGGGAACGCCCGTCGCGTAGTCCTTGTGGATGATGGCGTTCAGGACCGCCTCGCGCAGGGCGGCCTCCGGCACCGGGTAGGTCTCGACCCGCTGGATGCCCTGATAACTGATCGCTGCCTTCAGGTACTTGGTCCGCAGCACTTGCATGGTCTGGTCGACCTGCATGAACAACGCGCCACGAACCTCATCGTGATAGCGCAGATCGTCGTTGCCGCGAAAGAAACCGATTTTCACCAATGCGCCAGTGACGAAGCGTTCCGGTTCCGGGTGGAAGGCCAACACCGCCGCGCGCTTCAAGTATGTGCCATCCCACAGGTGCAGCTTTTCCATCAGGCCGGCGGACGACTCCTTCAGGTCGGCCGCCGCCACGCGCTGGCTTTCGCGCGCACGGGCACGAAAGGCATCCACTGCGGCTTTGGAAAGGCTGCGCGGCGTGACACCGGGCAGCGGCACATCGTCCCAATGGCGGCCATGGCGGCGCAGCAGGAATCGGTCGAGCGCCGCGCCTTTCAACTCCTGCAAGGTGCTGCCGCTGCGTTGGTAGTAGTGGCCGCGGTAGCTGATCGGTGAGGGGTAGGCCGGCGTCACGACTTCGAGAAATTCCCGATCGCCTTCGCTGCGAAGGTTGACCTCGACGATGATGCCCAGCAGATCGCGGATCTTGTTCGGCAGCTCTTCCAGCAGTCTCGCCGCGTCGGCGATGCCGACCACGCGCCCCTTGTCATCGCGCCCGATGACAAGCACACCGCCTTCGGCATTGGCGAAGCCGCACACCCAGCGCAGGTGATCGTCGCGCCAGGATTCCTTCCACTCGACTTGCTGGTTCTCCTTCATACCAGGCGCGTCCTTGTTCTGGGCCATGGGTTCTGATTTCAGCGAGCCGCGTTTCGCGCTTTCGCATGGGGTTCAACATGCCTTGCCACACTGAGGATAGACGCTTTCGCCGCGAGTTCTTGGCCTTGCGCGAAGACGATCAACGCACGACGCCGGAGTAGGGCAGGAGCGGCCTGCGGCATGCGTGGAGTTGGTGAGGATGGAGCCGGCGCGCTCGGAGGGCGCCCGGCTCGACCCGCAACTAGACGCTGATGAACTGGGCCATCATGCCCGCGTCCTCGTGTTCGAGGATGTGGCAGTGAAGCATGAGCGGCGTTGACGATGGCACAGCCGGCGTCTGCACCGCGACGGCCACGCTCTGCATCGAATCGACGCTGAACGTGTCGCGCAGTCCCCGTTCATGAACCGCCGGCGCGGCGCCGTCGCGCGCGAGCAGCGACATGCGCACGCCATGCACATGCATCGGGTGCGCCATTCCCGTGGCGTTGAAGAATCTCCAGACTTCAACCTTGTTCGCGGGAACGGCGAGGTCGATGCGGTTGATGTCGAAAGACCTCGAGTTGATCGTGAAAGAGCTGCCCATCATGGCGCCGTCCAGATCGAACGAGCGGATGGTTGCACCAGCGCCTGCGACGACCGATGGCGCGGCGGGAAGACTGGCCGGCGGAAGTGCAATCGCGCTGGCTTGCCGCGGCAACGAAACACGGAACGTCATCGCCGTGACCTCGGACACGGCGAACCCTGCCCCCATGCCCATGCCGAACCCGATGCCGCTCGCGACCGTGCCGGCGTAGAGACGCACTTCCTGACCACTCGCGACGGCGCTGAAGTCGACCAACACCTCGGCCCGTTCGCCAGGCGCGAGCGCGATCGATGTGCGCGCGACGGGTGCGCCGAGCAGCCCACCCTCGTTCGCCACTTGAAGCATCGGCAGCGAAATCTCCAGGCGCAAGGTCAACGTGCGGGCGTTGCAGCCGTTCAACAGACGCAAGCGGACCCATTGCTGTGGTGCTTGCCACACCGGTCCGAAAGCGCCGTTCACCAACAGGCGGTCTCCCATGTATCCGGTCAGCTGCTCGTTGGCCGTCAGCGCATAGTCGATCTGGCCCGAGGCTGTGAAGCGTTTGTCCTGCAGCACCAACGCGAGATCGTCGACGCCCCAGGTGCCGGGCAGCAGGGCAGGCGGGATTGCGGGATCGTCGACGATCAACAGCCCGGCCAGGCCCGAGGCAACCTGGCGACCCGTCGCGCCATGCAGATGCGGGTGATACCAACAGGTCGACGCCGGATTCGCGACGGTGAAACTCGCTTCCCATGTGGCGCCGGGCGCGATCGCTTGATGCGGACCGCCGTCGACGCCGGCCGGGACGACCAGGCCGTGCCAATGCGTCGTCGTCACCTCGCCAAGGTTGTTCTGCACCCGGATCGTGGTCTTCTGTCCGGTGCGCAGCCGCAACGCGGGGCCGAGCACCGCGCCGTTGTAGCCCAGCGTGTTGCTGCTGACGCCACTCAGCAGTTGCGTGCTTCCGCGTTGCGCAATCAGCGAAAAAGATCGCCCGCCTGACCCGTCGTCCAGGCCCTGATCCACCGCAATGATCGGCAATGGCTGCTGCGAGCCCGACCCGGCGCCGGCGTCGATGAGCGGCGGCGCGCTGCCCTGTCCCATCATGTTGTCGTGCCCGCCGCCGCATGCGGCGAGCTGCGCCAATGCCGCACCCGCGGTGCCGAACATCAGGGCGCGCCTTCGTGGATCGACGGCTGAACTTGGGTTGACGCCACTGGCGGCGCCTTTGACTTCTTGCAGCATCTGAACTGCCCTCCTGCTTTTGATAACTTGCAAAGACGGTCGCTGCGCCCTTGCGTTCCCACTCCTTTGCGCGCGACAGTGGCAACCCGTGGCCGGCATCCCGGCCCCCCGCGCTAGGCGCGCCTGCGCCGCAGCAAAAAGTAGACCGCAGGCACGATCAACATCGACAGCAGCGGTGCGCTGATCATGCCGCCGACCATCGGCGCTGCGATGCGCTGCATCACCTCCGAGCCCGTGCCTTCGCCCCACATGATCGGGAACAGGCCTGCCAGGATCACCGCCACCGTCATCGCCTTCGGCCGCACGCGCTGCACCGCGCCTTCGCGGATCGCCTCGATCAGGTCGGCGTTGCTCGTCTTGCCCATCGCGATTCGCGCGTCCCAGGCGTGTTTCAGGTAGAGCAGCATGATCACGCCGAATTCGGCGGCCACGCCCGCGAGCGCGATGAAACCCACCGCTGCCGCGACCGACAGGTTGTAGCTCAACCCCCAGATCAGCCAGACACCGCCGACCAGCGCGAACGGCAAGGTGCCCATGATCAGCAGCGCCTCGTCGAAACGCCGGAACGTGAGGTAGAGCAGCACAAAGATGATGAGCAGCGTGAACGGCACGACGACCTTGAGCTTGGCCGTGGCGCGCTCCAGGTATTCGAACTGCCCCGACCACGAGATCGAATAACCCGCCGGCAGCGCCACCTTCTGCGCGACGATGCGCTGCATCTCCTGCACCACCGACTTCAGGTCGCGCCCGCGAACGTCGACGTAGACCCAGCCCGACAGGCGCGCGTTCTCGCTGCGCAGCATCGGCGGGCCGTCGCTGATGCGCAGCTCGGCGACATCGGACAAGACCAGGCGCGCGCCGCGTTCGGTGACGAAGGGCAGGCGTTTGAGCTTGTCGAGCGAATCGCGCAGCTCGCGCGGGTAGCGCACGTTGATCGGGAAGCGCTGCGCACCTTCCACGGTTTCACCGATGTTCTCGCCGCCGATCGCGGTGGTGACGACCGATTGCACGTCGGCAATGTTCAGCCCATAGCGCGCCGCGGCATCGCGGTTGATGTCGATGTCGACATAGCGCCCGCCGGTCAGGCGCTCGGCCAGCGCACTGCTCACGCCGGGAACGTCTTTCAGCACGCGTTCCACTTCGAGCGCGACGCGGTCGATGGTAACGAGGTCGGCGCCCGCCACCTTCACACCGACCGCGCTCTTGATTCCGGTGGCGAGCATGTCGATGCGGTTGCGGATCGGCGGCACCCAGATGTTGGACAGGCCCGGCACGTGGACGATGGCGTCGAGCTCCTCGACCAGCTTGTCCTGCGTCATTCCGGGGCGCCACTGCGCGCGCGGCTTGAACTGGATCGTGGTCTCGAACATTTCCAGCGGCGCCGGGTCGGTCGCGGTTTCGGCGCGGCCTGCCTTGCCGTAGACGCTCGCGACTTCCGGCACAGTCTTGATCAGCCGGTCGGTTTGTTGCAGCAGCTCGGCCGCCTTGCCTGCGCTCAAGCCGGGCAATGCCGAGGGCATGTAGAGCAGGTCGCCTTCGTCCAGGCGCGGCATGAATTCGCCGCCGATGTGTTGCAGCGGCCACAGGCTGGCGACCAGTCCTGCGGCGGCGACGGCGAGCGTCAGCTTGGGCCAGCGCAGCACCGCATTCAGGGCAGGCCGGTAGAGCGCGATCAACG
Organism: Burkholderiales bacterium; assembly: GCA_022758925.1. GTDB lineage: Bacteria > Pseudomonadota > Gammaproteobacteria > Burkholderiales > Burkholderiaceae_C > JAEMQF01. The sequence goes on from JAEMQF010000255.1 coordinate 9,897, forward strand.
ACCGGCTCAGTGGATTCTTCGATTCGTTCGGAATGCGGCCGCGGATCAGGTAGCCCATCAACACCGGAATCAATGTCACCGCAAGCCCCGCGGCCGCGGCCATCGCGTAGGTCTTCGTGAACGCGAGCGGCGAGAACAAGCGGCCTTCCTGCGCTTCGAGCGAGAACACGGGAATGAACGAGAGCGTGATGATGAGCAGCGAAAAGAACAGCGCCGGCCCCACTTCGGCTGCGGCGTCGCCGATCACTTTCCAGCGCGCCTCGGGTTCGAGCTCTGCTGCCGGATGTTCGTACGCCCAGCGCTCCAGATGTTTGTGCGCGTTTTCGATCATCACCACCGCGGCGTCGACCATCGCGCCGATGGCGATGGCGATGCCGCCGAGCGACATGATGTTCGCGTTCACCCCCTGGTAGCGCATCACGATGAACGCCGCCAGGATGCCCAGCGGCAACGAGACGATGGCGACGAGCGCTGAGCGCAGGTGGAACAGGAAGATGAAACACACGACCGCGACCACGCTGAACTCTTCGAGCAGCTTGGTGCGCAGGTTGGTCACCGCGCGTTCGATCAGGCCCGAGCGGTCGTACACGGGCACGATTTCCACGCCTGGGGGCAGGCTTGCGCGCAGCGCGAGCAGCTTGGCCTTGACCTGGGCAATCGTCTCCAGCGCGTTCTTGCCGGAGCGCATGACGACGATGCCGCCGGTGGCCTCGCCCTGCCCGTCGAGTTCGCCGATGCCGCGCCGCATCTCGGGCCCGACCTGGATGCGCGCAACGTCGCCGAGCCGCACCGACACGCCCGCGGCGTTGGTCAGGAGCGGGATCTTGCGGAAATCGTCGAGCGACTGGAGATAACCCGACGCGCGCACCATGACTTCGGCTTCGCCGAGTTCAAGCACCGAGCCGCCGGCCTCCTGGTTCGCGCGCTGAACGGCTTCGATGACCTTGGTGTGCGCAATTGCGTGGGCCGCGAGCTTGTTCGGGTCGAGCACGATCTGGTACTGGCGCACCATGCCGCCGACGGTCGCGACTTCGGCGACGTTGGGCACCGACTTCAGCTCGAATTTGAGAAACCAGTCCTGCAGCGCACGCAACTGGCCGGCGTCCATGTCGCAGCCGCGATCCTCCAGCCCCGGGCGCTGGGCCACGCCAGGGCCGGGACCGGGGCCCGCGCCGGCGCCAGCGCCGGGGCGCGCGC
>JAEMQF010000328.1 GCA_022758925.1 Burkholderiales bacterium
CGAGCAGGAACAGCGGAAAAATCAGGACCAGGGTCTTCGTCAGCGCGACGTAGCTTCCCACCAGCGCCATGCTGCCGGCCAGGCAGGCGTAGGCCAGCCAGGTCCGGGCGATTCCTGCGGCGCCCAAACCTTAACTGACCGGTTTCTTGTGCGTGCCATCGCACAGCGGCTTGTTGGCGCTGGCCTTGCAGCCGCAGAAGAACACGGTGTTGCTTTGCGTCGCGCTGTATTTCACGGGTGTGAATTCAGCTTTTGCCTTGTGGCTGCCGTCGCAGAACGGCTGGTTCTTGCTTTGACCGCAGGCGCACCACCAATAGTCTTTCCCGGCCTCCACGCTGACGGCGAATGGTTTATCGGACGCGCGAATGGGGTTTGCCATGCAGATGCTCCTGGGGGTTCAGAACAGAGAAGCATAACGTTGCATCTCCCAGTCGCTCACATGTTGACGGTATTCCGTCCATTCGGCATTCTTGAGTTGAATGAACTGCGCCGTCAGGGTCTCACCCAGCGCTGCGCAGACCACTTCATCGACGCGCAGCGCGCGCAATGCTTCATTCAAATCCTGCGGCAGGACCTCGATGCCGCGTGCGCGAATCTGCGCCAGCGGCACTTCGAACAAGTCGTCGGCGCACGCCGGCCCCGGATCGAGCTTGCGCTCGATACCATCGAGCCCGGCAGCGATCAGCGCCGCGGTCGCCAGGTAGGGGTTCGCGCTGGCATCGGGCAGCCGCCATTCGAAACGCCCGCTCAAGGTGCGCACCAGGGCCGTGCGGTTGTTCGAACCATGCGCCACGTAGGCCGGTGCCCAGCTCGTTCCGGAAATCGATTCGCCGACCACCAGCCTCTTGTATGAGTTGACCGTGGGTGCGGCGACCGCGCACAGCGCTGCCGAGTGCGCGAGCACGCCGGCGATGAAATGCTGGCCCAGGGACGAGAGGTCGCGGCCATGGTCGTCGCCATGGGTGTCGAACAGACAACGCGCGTCTTCCTTCCCGCCGCTCCACAGTGACACGTGAAAATGCATGCCGCTGCCGGGCTGCCTGGTGAAGGGCTTGGGCATCATCGAAAACAGCATGCCGCGCTGCTCGGCGAGCACCTGCGCCGCCATCTTGAACAGCATCAGGTTGTCGGCGCTGGTCAGGGCGTCGGCGTGGACGAAGTTCACTTCATACTGGCCATGCGCGTCTTCATGGTCGATTTGAAACACGTCCAGACCACAGGCCTTCAAACCCACGACCAGCTGCGCCAGGAAATCGCCCTGGCGTGGCAGGCTTTTCAGGTCGTAAGAGGGTTTGCTCAGGCGATCATCGGGATCGGCCGGCACGTAGGTGCCTTCGGATCGGCGAAGCAAGAAGAACTCGGGCTCGATTCCGGTCTGCAAGTGCCAGCCGCGTTTTCGCAGGCGTTCGATCTGGCGCCGCAACACCTGGCGCGGGCAGGCGTCGAAGGGTTGGCCATCGACAAAGCCGTCGCAGGCAATGCGCGCATAACCGGGCATCCACGGCAAGGCCTGCGCCGTGCTCGCGCTGCCTCGACCGTAGTACTCGGCGCGCCGGCCGGTGCGCGGCAGGCCCGTGCCCCAGATCGACGGGCCCGAAAAGCCTACGCCATCCATCAACAGCGCGTCGGCATTGGCCAGCGGCACGAGCTTGCCCTTGGCCACGCCGTGCAGATCGGTGAATTGCGCGATCAGCGTGTGAACGCCTTGGGCGGCGAGGCGGTCCTTGAAGTCTTTCATGATTCGCGCTCAAGGAAATTTGGCATAGCCACATGCATTGTCTACCGCGCGGCAGGCTCAAGACGACGCGGCGGCCTGGGGGCGCTCGGTGGCTCAGTCAATGCGGATCCAGGTGGTCTTGAGTTCGGTGTACTTGTCGAATGCGTGCAGCGACTTGTCGCGCCCATTGCCGCTTTGTTTATAGCCCCCAAAGGGCACCGTGATGTCGTCTTCGTCGTATTGGTTCACATGCACGGTGCCGGCGCGCAGGCGCCGCGCAACGCGGTGTGCCCGGTTCAGGTTGTCGCTCCAGACGCTGGCCTGCAGGCCGTAGGATGAAGCATTGGCCAGCGCCACGGCCTCGTCTTCGGTGTCGAAGCGCAGCACGGACATGACGGGCCCGAAGATTTCTTCGCGCGCAATTCGCATCGTGTTCGTCACGCCGTCAAACACCGTGGGCTGGACATAACAGCCACCCGTGTCTGCGCGTGCCTGGGCGCCGCCGCAGGCCAGGCGAGCGCCTTCAACCCGACCCGCTTCGATGTAGCCGAGCACCGTTGTCAACTGGGTTTGATCGACGATCGCGCCCATCTCCGTTCCCGCATTCAGCGGATCACCCGGTTCGTATTTGGCCGCTTCAGCGGTCACGAGTTTCACGAAATCGTCGGCAATATCGCGCTGCACGAACACGCGCGACGGTGCGTTGCAACTCTCGCCCTGGTTGAAGAACATGCTGCCCGCGACAGTCACCGCGGCGCGCTTGACGTCGGCGAAATCGCTGAAGACGACAAATGCCGACTTGCCGCCGAGCTCGTTGTAGACGCGCTTCAGGTTGCTTCGCCCCGCGTATTCGAGCATCTTGCGGCCCACCCGCGTGCTGCCGGTGAAGCCGATCGCGTCGACATCCAGGTGCAGCGCAAGCGCCTCGCCGGCTTCATGGCCGTAACCTGGCACGACGTTGAACACGCCTTCGGGCAGGCCGGCGTCGAGCGCCAATTCGGCCAGGCGCAAGGCAGTCAGCGGCGATTTTTCGCTGGGCTTGAGCATCACGCTGTTGCCCGCGGCCAATGCGGGCCCGAGTTTCCATGCCGCCATGATCATCGGGTAGTTCCACGGCACGATGGCACCGATCACGCCCATCGGTTCGCGTTGGATCAGGGCCAAGGCACTGCGCGACGTCGGCGCGATCTCATCGTAAACCTTGTCCACGGCTTCGGCGTACCACGCGATGCAGCGCGCCGTGGCCGCAACGTCCACGCTCAGGCTGTAGCGGATCGGCTTGCCCATGTCCAGCGTCTCGAGCAGGGCGAGTTCGTCTCTGGCCGCGAGGATGTTCTGGGCGAAGCGCAGCAGAACCTTCTTGCGCGCGGCCGGGGCCTGATGCGCCCAGCGCCCATCGTCGAAAGCCTGGCGGCACGAGGCCACCGCCGCGTCGATGTCGGCGGCCTGGCCCCGCGCCACCGGCGCCAGGTTGCGCCCGTCAATGGGTGACACGCTGTCGAAGCTTTGCCCCGACTGCGCGGCGCGGCGCTGGCCGGCGATCACGGCGCGGCCGTCGATGCGCAGGCTCTTCGCCGCGCTGTGCCAGTCGGGGGCAGGGAGGTTCAACTTGGATTGCATGGCATCAGAAGGCGACAAGCACGGAAGCGCCGAACAACTGGTTCGACTTGGAATAGGTGCCGCTCTTCACGTCGATGAACACCGGCAGGTCGGCGCGGTCGATGCGGTACTCGGCCTTGAAGGTGGTGTTCAGGTTGAGCAACCAGCTCGCGCCAAAGGTCAGAGCGGTTCGATTCGCGCCGACGTCAGGGTCACCCGCGGGGTCTGGGCCGATACCGTTGCGATCATCGCTGGCGGTGTAGCCGAGCAGACCGCCACCGTTCTTTCTGTTGTAGAGGTAGTCGAAGCGCGCAGTGCCCTCGAATCGAGGCGTGAACTTGTAGGCCACCAGCCCGGACCCGCCGTACCAGCTTGCATCGCGCAACTCGCCACTGGGACCGGGGGTCACGGAGGCGGCCTTTTGTTTGCCCACACTCAACTGACCCTGCACGGTCCAGTCGCCGCGGATGAAGTAGCCGTCGACCTCGAACAAATCGACGCGTGAATCGGGCTGTGCGACGACTTCGGTCACCGGGGTGCTGCCAATGACGTTGCCCGAGAGGTCCACGACATCGATGTTGCTGGTTTGAGTCACGTTCTCGGTGAGATTCGCCGCCTTTCCGTGCACGCCGGCGAATCCGAAGCCCTGAAACTCGCCGCGCGAATAGTCGACCCGATAGCTGACAACCGGCGCAGTGTTGCCCGAGGTGCGGCGGGTCGAGTTCATGTTGGCCAACACGCCCTTGACGATCCACTTGCCGCTCGTGACTTCCATGCCGGCGCCGGTGTAGGCCGCGGGCAGCGTGAAGTCGAACAGCATGTTGTGCGTGATGAGTTTGTTGAGGGTTGGCTGCAGGTACTCGTAGCCTGACCAATCGGGGATCTGGCCGGCGATGAATCGCGTCTGCAGATCGGTCAGCGGAATCGATACGCTCGCTTCGTGCACCGGCGATTGGCCGTCGATCACGGCGCCGACGCCGCGATTCGACGACAGCGTCAAGCGCCAGCGCGATCCGTTGTCGGTCTCCTTCTGGAAGTCGATCACCGCGGCGCCGAAGTAGGAGTTGTCGTAGTTGTAGCCGTCGTCGCTCACGGCGTTGAGAAACTGGAAACCGGCGCGATCCTGGCGCTTGTTGTAGATGAACGCCGGGTCCATGTAGCCGGAGATTTTCAACAGCTTCAACCCCGACGCGTCACGTGCGTCTTCCATCGCTTCGGTCTTGACCGCGATGCGGTTGAATTCCGCCGCCTGCTCAGGCGTCATTCCCCAATGTGCAGACGATGCTGCCGCACCCGGTTTGGCCTGCTTGCCTTCGAGTTCGGCCACGCGCGCCTTCAAGGCCTGGATTTCCTTCATCAGATCGGCCGTGCTCTGGGCCGAAGCGCCACCGGCAACGGCAGCGCCGAACGCAAGCACCGCGGCTTGAGTGATGGCGGTGAGAGGGCTGGGCTTCATCGTTGTCTCCTGTTGAGGTCAATCACGGATGGGGATCGCTGCCAAGTCAGGCGCGCGCGGCAGCTGCGATGTCCAACGCCCGCCTGCGTTCGGCGCGCGCGATCGCCAGGCTCGCAACCACGACGCCGATCGAGACGATCAGCACGATCAGCGTGGCCACGGCGTTCACACTCGGGTTCAAACCCAGGCGTGCGCGCGAAAAGATGACGAGCGGCATTGTCGTCGCACCCGGCCCGGACAAGAACGCCGAAAGCACGACATCGTCGAGCGACAGCGTGAACGTCAGCAACCAGGCCGAAAGCAGCGATTGCGAGATCATCGGCAGCGTCACCAGCGCGAACACCTGCCACGGCCGGGCGCCGAGGTCCATTGCGGCTTCTTCGAGTTGCGGGTTCAGATCGAGCAGGCGCGCTTGTACGACCACCGTGGCGTAGGCCATGCCCAACAGCAGGTGGCCCAACCAGATCGTCAGCATGCCGCGCTCGGGGAAACCGATGGCCCGTTGTACCGAAACCAGCATCAACAACAGCGACAGGCCGATGATGACTTCGGGCATCACGAGCGGCGCGCTGACGAAGCCGCTGAACAGGGTGCGGCCGGTGAAGCGCTTGTACTTGACGAGGGCAAACGCGGCCAGCGTGCCCAGGATGACCGACGCGCAGGCGGTAAAGAACGCAATGCGCAGGCTCAACCACAAACCCGCCAGCATTTCGCGGTCGGTGGTCAACGCGACGTACCACTTGAATGTGAACCCGGACCAGCGGTTCGGAATCCGTGAATCGTTGAACGAGTAGATCACAAGCGCGATGATCGGCAGGTAGAGAAACACGTACCCCGCAGCCAGCCACGCCTTGCCGAAGCCTCGCGCAAAACCCGGGCCGAACCAGGTCTTTGCGCCGCTCATCGCCGCGCCTCCTGCGCTTGCGCCTGGTAGCGGTTGAAGATCGCAAGCGGGACGATGATGAGCAGGATCATGACGATGGCGACGGTCGACGCCATCGGCCAATCGTTGTTGCTGAAGAACTCGTCCCACAGCACGCGGCCGATCATCAAGGTCTGCGGCCCACCGAGCAGTTCGGGAATCACGAACTCGCCGACGCAGGGAATGAAGACGAGCATCGAGCCCGCGATGATGCCGGCCTTGGACAGGGGTACCGTGATCGTCCAGAATCCGACCCACGGCGTCGCGCCGAGGTCTGATGCTGCTTCGAGCAGCCTCAGGTCCATCTTTGCCAGATTCCCGTACAGCGGAAGGATCATGAATGGCAGGTAGGTGTAGACCATGCCGAGCACGAGCGAAAACGGCGAGTTCATGTATCTGCCCAACGCCGGGATCAGTTCGGCACTGAGCAACAGGTGGTCGATGCGCAATGCCGTGAGCAACTCGGCGACCCAGCCGTGTTCGGTCAACAGCCCCTTCCACGCGTAGACGCGCAGCAGGAACGAAGTCCAGAACGGCAGCATCACGAGCATCAACAGCGCAGGCTGGAGCGTGGCTTTGGCGCGTGCCATGAAATAGGCAAAGGGGTAGCCGATGGCCAGGCACAGCAGCGTTGTGACCGCGGCGTACTTGATGCTCGAGACGAAGGTCTTGAAGTAGAGGTCGTCCTGGGTCAGGAAAACGTAGTTCGAAAACTTGACGCTGAGTTGCAGCAGCCCTTGCTTCACGACGAGAACGTCCTTGAATCCGACTCCCTCGCTTTCGGACACCGAGATCTTGAGCACGATCAGGAACGGCAGCAGGAAAAATGCGAGCAACCACAGGTAGGGCAAGCCGATCACCGCGGTACGGCCGCGGCGCAGCCAGTTCCAGCACGTTTGCAGCGGGCGCATCATGGGTCTACTGCGTGAGCACCACTTGCGACTGGCGTGACCAATGCGCCCATGCGTCGTCGCCCCAGGTCAGCTCGTCGTCGCGGTGGCGCTGCGTATTGTTTTGGCTCACTTTGAGCAATCGCCCGCTGGGCAACTCGAGGTGGTAGAGCGTGAAGCTGCCGAAGTAGGCGAGGTTCTTGATCCGCCCACGCACTCGGTTGCAGGGCCCACCGGTGGTCTCGGGCGCCGGCTCGTGCCGCGTCAAGTGGATCTTCTCCGGCCGAACCGCGACCGACAACGACATGCCGGCGATCCCCGTGACGCCATGCCCGACAAGGTGGCGCACGTCCACGCAGTCGATCACGCAATGATCGGGTTCGTCTTCGGCGAGCGTGCCATCCATCAAGTTGACGTTGCCGATGAAGTCAGCGACGAATCGTGATGCCGGTGTTTCGTAGATTTCGCTCGGCGCACCCACTTGAAGCACCTTGCCCTCGCTCATGATCGCGATGCGCGACGACATCGTCATCGCCTCTTCCTGGTCGTGCGTGACCATGACGCATGTCACGCCGACTTCTTCGATGATGTTGACGAGTTCGATCTGGGTTTCTTCGCGCAGCTTCTTGTCGAGTGCACCCAGCGGCTCGTCGAGCAGCAACAATTGCGGGCGTTTGGCCAGGCTTCGTGCGAGCGCGACGCGCTGCTGTTGGCCGCCCGACAACTGGTGCGGCTTGCGCTGCGCGAACTTGCCCAGCTGCACCAGTTTGAGCATGGCGTCGACGCGTTCGACGATCCGGTCTTTTGACATGCCTTCGCGCTTCAGCCCGAATGCGATGTTCTCCCACACCGTGAGGTGCGGGAACAGCGCGTAACTCTGGAACATCATGTTGATCGGGCATTCGTAGGGCGGCATCTGCGCCAGGTCTTGCCCGCTCAACAGGATTCGTCCCGAAGTCAGGGTCTCGAATCCCGCGAGCATGCGCAGCAGCGTCGTCTTGCCGCAGCCCGACGGCCCGAGCAGCGCGAAAATCTCGCCCTTCACGATCTCCAGGCTGACGTGGTTGACCGCGACGGCGCCGCCGCCGAAGTCTTTGACGACGTCCTGGATCTGCAGGAACGCGGGCGCGCCCTGGGTCATGTCACAGACCGGTCTTGAAGCTCGTATACAGCCGCGTCATCGTGCGCCGAATGTCGTTCGACAATGCGTCGGGGGCTTGCATCTTCTTCATGTCGGCGTCGCTGGGAAATACCGTCGGGTTGCCCGCCACTTCGGGCTTGATGAACTTCTTCGACTCCTTGTTCGGATTTGCGTAGAACACCTTGTTCGTGAGGCCCGCGTGCACTTCGGGGCGCAGGATGTAGTCGATGAACCTGTGGGCGTTGCCGGGATGCGGCGCGTCGATCGGGATCACCATCACGTCGAAAAACAGGACGCCGCCGGTGCGCGGGATCAGTGCCTCGAGTCGCTGGCCGGTCTTGCCTTCGATGGCACGCTGACGCGCGATATTGATATCACCTGACCAGCCGAGCGTGAGGCAGATCGAGCCGTTGGCCATGTCGTTGATGTAGCCTGACGAGCTGAACAGGGTCACGTACGGGCGAATCGACTTCAGCAACGGGGCCACGCCGGCGTAATCGGCCTGGCTCTTGGAATAGGCAGGCTTGCCAAGGTAGTGCAACGCAGCCGGGATGACCTCAGTGGCCGAGTCGAGGAAGCTGACGCCGCAGCTCTTCATCTTGGAGATGTACTCGGGCTTGAACACCAGGTCCCACACGTTGTCGGGCATCGGCGTGCTGCCCAGCGCGGCCTTCACCATGTCGACGTTGATGCCGACGGTGGTGAAGCCCCACAGCCAGTTGACCTGGTATTGATTGCCCGGGTCGAGCTTCGCGAGTTGCTCCTGCAGCGAAGGATCCAGGTTCTTGTAGTTCGACAAACGCGATTTGTCGATCTTCATCAGCAAGCCGCCGTCGGCCTGGATCTTCGCCCAATACGACGACGGCACGACGACGTCGTAGCCGGTCTTGCCGGCCACCAACTTGGCGTGCACGATTTCGTTGTTGTCGAAGTTGTCGTAGCGGACCTTGATGCCGGTCTCTTTCTCGAAATTCTTGATCGTGTCGTCGGCGATGTAGTCGGACCAGTTGTAGACGTTCAGCACTTTTTCTTCTTCCTGGGCCAGCACCAGCCCTGCCCAGCCCAGACATGCGGCAGCAACAGCGGTCGAGACGGCGGGCCAGGAGCGGAACAGGCGTTTCATGAGCGATTCCTTAAGGGCTGGTGGGCGAGGGTCACGGCATGCACGGGCGTGTCAGGGCAGGCGATTGTGGCAAGCGTCCAGTCTAGCCAACTGAGGCGAGCCTGCACTACAGGCAAACCCCGGTTTCGGTCGATGGAGCTCGCGATCATGCGCCGGCGTCACATCGGCATCGTGTTCCAGTTCTTCAACCTGCTCGAGGGGATGAGCGTGCTCGAGAACGTGACGCTGCCCGCAGTGATCGCCGGCGCGCCGCGCAAGCGGGCCG
>JAEMQF010000275.1 GCA_022758925.1 Burkholderiales bacterium
CCTTGCCGGCCGTGGAGAAGCCCGGCTCGAGGATCAGTTGCAGCGCCTGCTCGTCGGACAATTCCTGCTTTGGCGTCATCAGGCCGAGCGCAACGGCGCGGTCGCGAACCGCCTTGAGATTCACGCCGCCGCCGTCATCGGCGACCGTGATCACGACCTCGGAACCCTCGCGTCGCAGCGTCATCTCGATATGCCCGGTCTCGGCCTTGGCTGCGGCCACGCGCTCTGCCGGCAGCTCGATACCGTGCACGATGGCGTTGCGCAGCATGTGTTCGAACGGCGGCAGCATGCGCTCAAGCACCTGCCGGTCGAGTTCGCCGGCCGCGCCGCCGACCTGCAATTCGGCCTTCTTGCCCATCTCGGCCGCGGCCTGGCGCACGATGCGTGTGAGACGCTGCACATGGCGCTGGAACGGCACCATGCGCGTGCGCATCAAGCCGCTCTGCAGCTCGGAAACGATGCGGCCCTGCTGGGTCAGCAGGTTCTGCGCCTCGCGCGTCTGGGTCACCAGCAGGCTCTGCACGCTCGCGACGTCGGAACTGGTCTCGGCCAGCGCGCGCGAGTACTGCTGGATCGACGAGTACTGGTCGAGTTCCAGCGGATCGAAATCGTCGCGGCGCAAGCCCTGATCAACATGCCGGTGCAGGATCTGGGCCTCGGTTTCAATCTCGAGCTTGCGCAACTGGTCTTTCAGGCGCTGCACGACGCGGCCGAGCTCGGCCAGATTGAAATCCACGGATGCCAGTTGCTGCTCGAGTCGCGCGCGGAAAATGCTCACTTCACCAGCCGCATTCAGCATGTTGTCGAGAAGTTCGGCGTCGACACGCGCGACTTCGCCGCGATCCGCAGTCGCATCGCGGGTCGGTGGCCCGGCGACCGCCGGTGGTGGCGCGGCAATGGGGCCCGCATCGGGGGCAGAGGCCAATGCCTCCATTTCGGCTTCGGGTTCGGCCTCGCTTTCCGGTTCCGGTGCGACTGCGGCCGGCGGTGCAACGGGCGCTGCCGGCATGACCACCGGCGGCACTGCAATTGCAGGTGGGGCGTCGCCGGTCGGCGCAGTGCCGGAGGCAGGCGTCGGCTTCTGCAACTCGGCGGGCTTTGCGGGCTCGGCAGGCCGCGCGCGCCCGATCATGCGTATGCGCGTGATGAGGTCGCGCGCCGGCTCGACCGGACGACCGGCGCCGACATAATCGCGCATGCGATTCAGCTCGTCGAGACTCGACTGCAGCACTTCAAGACTGCGCTCGTCGAGATTCGTCGTGTCGTCGCCGACATGCATCAGGAGCCACTCAACCTCATGACTCAGGTCGCCCATGGCGCTGATGCCGGCCATGCGCGCGCCGCCTTTCAGCGTGTGCAATGCGCGTTGCAATTCGACCATGCGCTCGCGGCCGCCGCGTTCGGCCCGCAACGCGCCAAGCGCTCCGTCCGCAGCTTCGAGGAGTTCGGTCGCCTCCTCGCTGAAGATCGCGGCGATGTCCGGGTCGTAATCCTCCGTGCGCGCCGGCGTCGGCGTCTCCGGGGTGGCTTCGCCTGCTTGCAGGTAGGGTGGCGCACCTATGATGCCGGTGTCGCCTGGCCGCTTTGGCAACAGTCCGTGGACGTCGCGCTCCGGCACCACGGCATCGGCGACGACGCCCGGCACCAGGGCTTCGAGCGACAGCGGCGGCGGCGGCGGCGCTGCGGGTGGCTGCTCGACAATCACCGTCGGCGTTTCCTCGGGCGCCTCTGCATCGGTCTCGGGTGCCGCCGCCGACTGCGGTGGCGCTTCGGCAAGGCGGCGCTCGAGCGCCGCATCCTGTTCCTCGAGGCGAGTCACCAGGCGGTCCAGATTCGTGAAACGTCCAGTGGATTCGTGCACCGCCGTCAGGATGTCCTCGAAGCCCACGACGCAATCCGCAAGGACCGCGAGCCCGGCCTCGTCGAAACAGCTGTCGTGATCGAACATGCGCCGCAACCAGCGATGCAGCGGTTCCGCGAGCCGGATACTGTGGCGGATATCCGCCGTGCGCGAAGCGCCGCGCAGCGTGTGGCAGGCGCGGTAGAGATCCTCGGTCACGACATGCGTGCCGGGCGCGAGCCAGGCGTGGCGCAGGTAGGCGCGAATCACCTCGAGGTGACTCTGAACTTCCTTCTGATAGATCTCCTGCAGCGAGGAATCACCGCCTTCCGCGTAGGCCGCGGGTCGTCCCAGCCAGGCCTCATCGGCTGGCGCTGCTGGCGCAGGTGACGGAGGCGCCGCTTCGACCCAGGGCGGTACCATTGCCGGAGCCGCCGGCACCGGCGCATCGGCCGGTGGCACCGTGACAAGGTGCTGCCTGATGGTTTCCTGGTCGAGTCTCGCGATGACCTGGGTCCGTCCATCGATCGGCGTCGACAGCGCCGCCCCGCGTGCCGCGTGACCAAAAGCCGTCTGGACGCCGGCATGCGCATCCGCGCGCGCCGTGATCGCTGCGACGCCTTCCACGGGCGCGGACCGGCCTTCGAACTCGGCGACCAGCGCCGGCAGCATGGCGATGGCATCGCGTAGAGTCGCAAGCATCAAAGCCGAGCGTTCCCGCGTGCCGTCGATGATGCGATTCAGCAGATTCTCGATGGACCAGCAGAAATCGCCGATACGCGCGGCGCCGACCATGCGGCCGCTGCCTTTCAGCGTATGGAATGCGCGGCGCACGCGAGCCAGCGATTCGCGGTCCGATGGATTCTCTTCCCACAAGGGGAACAGGCGGCCGATCGTCGCGATCTCCTCGCCGGCCTCCTCGATGAAGAGCGCAACCAGTTCCGGATCGGTCGCCGGCCGCGGCACGGGTGCGGCGGGTGGCGCAGGCTTTGGCGCAGGCGTCGCCGTAAGCACGGGCGGCACCATGGGCGCGCCGCCGGCAAGGCTCTGGTCGAGCGCCGACAGGCAGCGTTCCGCGTTGTCCAGCATGTACCAGGGATCGCCGCGCCCCGCCTGCAGCGTCTCCATGTAGTACTCGATACCGACAATCGCATCCGCCAGCCGGTCGATGAATTCCTCGCTGCGCGGCCTGGCGCCGGGGCCCATGATGGCCGCCACGTGCGCGCCGACGCGCCGCATGATTTCCATTGCGCGATTGCGGCCGAGCAGCAAAAGGCCCGCCGTGATGCCGCGCGCGAGCGCGGGCGCGGCGTCGGCGCTGACCGGGTCGGCGATGGGATCGAGTGACTGACCCACCAGTTCCTTGATGCGCGCGAGATTCACGATGCACTCGCGCAGCACGGCTTCGGTGACCTGGCGGAAATGGGGATCCGTCTCGGCGCCGGGGGCCGGCGCGCCGGGTGGCATGATCAAGCGCACCAGCGCATCGTCCAGGTCATCCTCGATGCCGATCAATGTGGCGGCGATTTCGATCAGCGTGTCCTGTTCGGCGGGCGCGCGGCGGCCGATGATGTCGGCCAGGCGCGCAAGCTCGCCCTGCACCAGCTCGCGCATCGAGCCCAGGCCAAGCACCGCGAGTGTGTCGCCGATTTTCTTCAGCAGCTCGACCTGCGGCGCGAGCTCCTCGGGCGGACCGCCCTTGCGCGTATAGAGATCGAGCGCGTCCTTGACGCGGCCAAGATCTTCCTTGATCGCAGCCGCGACCGTACGCATCAGGCGCACCGAGGGCGCCGAAAGCGATTCCCGCTCCTGCTCGACGGATTCGTCGACCGGCAGCAGTTCGTTGAGACGGAATGAACTGCGCACTGCGTCGATGCGTTCGCCGCGGGTTTCGGCGCGCGCGACATAGAACAGCAAGTTATTGAGAAGCTCGATCGGCGGATGTTCGGCGTAGGCAGGCTCGCCGAGTTCGTAGAGGCGCCGCAGCTCGCGGTCCGCCTGGCCGAGCAGGCGCTTGACCGTTACGCTCGCCTGCAGGCCACCGGCGCGCAGCGCATCGAGCAATGCGCCTGTCACCCACCAGAGCTGGAAAACCGCAACGGTGGTCGCGGCCGCCTCCAGGCGCGTGGCAGCTTCGGACAGGGAACCGAGTCCGGTCTCCGGGCCCTCGCCGCGGATCAGCGCGAGCAGGCCGGCCTGAAACTTCGGCCGCAGGCGGCGCGCCCACTGCGGCACGGTCAGCTGCGGCTCGCCGGCTTTCTGTTGGCGGCCCGCCGGAGCCTGTTCCGAGCTCAGATTCAGCGAGAGCAGCGTCCCTTCCGAAAGGAGCGGCGCCCCGCGCACCGCGCGCAGATCATTGAGCAGCGGCAGCAGCACGAGCGCCAGATCACGCCCCCCGCCCAGCACGCGCTCGAGATAGGTGGGCAGCTGGACACACGAACGCATCAGCGCATCGAGCCCGTCGACGAGTTGCCGCGCGTCGGTGTTGTTATCGGCGAGCCAGCGCGCCGTGTGCTCCATCTCTTCCGCGAGCAATGCAGCACCGTAGACTTCGACCACGCGCAGCACGCCGCGCGCGCCGTGCATGAGCGCCGCGGCTTGCGCGATCGGCGCCCTGTCCGCCGGAGTCTCGGCGGCGGCCTCAAGCGCGATACGAACCTCGTTCAGGGTCGTCGCGAGTTCACGCGCGACCAGATGCAGGGCCTGCTCGTTGACCGATGGGAAGTCGGCCACGCCCGATCAGCCTCCCACGCTCGCGATGCGCCTCGACTGTGCATCGCCGGGCACCGAGGCAGCGGGTGCTGCCGCGCGCCGTCCGGCCGCCGGAAGTTCCTGCGGCAGCCGGAAGCCGGCTGCAGACTTGCGAAGCTGCGCAGACAGCTCGGCCAGCCGGCCGATCGCATTC
>JAEMQF010000002.1 GCA_022758925.1 Burkholderiales bacterium
ATTGCGACGAACGGCAAGCCCGACGCCGGGATCAACATGGCGCGCGCGCAGGGAGACCGCGCTGTCCCGGTGGGAGGCGACGAAATCACGATGACCTTCCTCGGCGCGCTCCCGCGTGCCTATGCGCCGGGCGCGCGCAGGGCCGCCATCATCGGCCACGGTTCGGGCCTCACCACCCAGGTGCTGCTGGGCTCCCCGGTGATCGAGCAAGTCGACGTGATCGAGATCGAGGCCGAAATGATTCGGGCCGCACGCAACTTCGGGCCGCGCGTCGCGCGCGCGTACAACGACCCGCGTGCGCGCACTTTCGTCGAAGATGCGCGGGCATTTTTCGCCCGTGCGCCGCAACGCTACGACATCGTGATCTCCGAGCCGTCGAATCCCTGGGTCAGCGGCGTGGCGTCGCTGTTCACGCCGGAGTTCTATCGCCTCGCGCAACGTTCGCTCGCCCCTGGCGGGCTGTTCGTACAGTGGTTTCAGCTCTACGAGTTCGACCGGACGCTGACGGCCTCGATCATCAGCGGCGTGGGCGCGGTGTTTTCCGATTACGTGTTGTACGCGGCCAACGACACGGACGTGGTGTTGGTGGCAACCGCCTCGGGCAAGCTGCCTGCGCCGTCGGATGCCTTGTTCGGCTGGCCCGACATGCGCGCCGAGCTCGACTATCTCGACATCGGCACGCGCGCGCAACTGCTTGCGTTCAGGGTCGCTTCGCGCTCCGCATACGCGCCGCTTCTGGAGACCGGGCGTGCCAACTCCGACTACTTTCCGGTGCTCGAATTCGGCGCCGCGCGGGCGCGGTTTCTGGACCGGTGGGACCGGACGTTGATCGAGCTCGTGCGCGACCCGGTTCCGGTGCTCGAGATGCTCTCCGGCTTCGCGCCACCGGGTCTGGCGCAATACTCGGTCCAAGGCGGCCATCACTACGACAGGTTTCGTGACATCCAGCGCGCACTTCGATTCGCGGACGCCCTTGCCACGCGAAGCCCCGACGCAGCGCACGAGCCCTTGTCCGCAGCGGATCAGCAGAGCTTGCAGCGCGTTCGAGATGCGCGCTCCAATGCGTCTGCCGAGAGCTGGAACGAATGGTTCTCGGCGCTGTTCGCGTTGTCGAAGCCGATGCTCCCGAATGGCGGCGCCGCAGTGCTTGAACGCTTCGTCCGCTCCGGCGGGGTCGCCGAATCGCTGCGCAACGCGCCGCCCGAAATTCGCGACAAGGTCGAATTTCTATTCCTGGTGGGCAAGCGCGATCTCGACCGCATTCGAACCGAGGGCGCCCGCCTGCTCGAAACTTCGACCGGCGAGATCGACCGCGGATTCAACGTGTATGTGCTGGTGGCGACCACGGCGGCCTGCCTCGCGACGACACCCGATGCTTCTTGCCGGCGGGCCTTCGAGCACCTGGATCGGGTTCGACGCGAGAGCCCGGTGATCGATCTGCTGCGCGCGCACCGGGCGGCGCACCGCTGAGTATTTATCTTTCCGGCAATGGTGACATCCCCACAGCCCAGCCAGAACCCGGCTCGCGGCGATGATCGAAGGTCGGCGCTGCGCCAGCTCGAACGCCGGCTGCTGGATCAGGCGCCTCAGCAAGGCTGATGCCCGAGCGTCGGCAGCGGCGGCGCGCCGGTTTCCAGGAACGGCCTGACGCGCCTGCCGGTGCGTTTTTTCAAGCGCGCACGCTCAGCGAGTTCGCGACAGCCAGTCCGCCCAATGCTCGATACAGGCACGCACTTTCGGCAGTCGGTGCCGCTCCTGCAACATCACGGCGTACATCGGCACCGGTGCGGTGGCAAACTCGTCAGCGAGGATCGGGATCAGTGCGCCGGTCTTCACCAGCGGCAACGCCACGACATCGACGATGCGCGCGATGCCGACCCCGTTGAGCAGGAGCGCGACGACCACCGCCGTGTTGTCGGTGCGCGTGTGGCCCCGCGCCAGAACCTCGGCACCGTCGCGGCGACTGGCCCACCGGTTCAGCGACGGGCTTGCCGTATTCGTCAGGAGTCGATGGCGCGCCAGTTCTTCCCTGTTCTTGGGCACGCCGAAGCGCTCCACGTAGGAAGGTGCTGCGTACAGCGAGCGCGTCAACTCGCCGATCGGCCGGGCCACCAGGTTCTCGCTCGCGAGCGGTCCGCTGCGAATCGCGACGTCGATCCCGTCGCGTGCCATGTCGACGATGCGGTCATCGGCGGCGATGTCGACGTGCAGCCCGGGGTGGCGCTGATACAGGCTCGGCAGGCTTGGCGCGATCACGGCCTGGGCCAGGACTGCGCTCACGCTGAGCCGCACCCACCCGCTCGGGCCTCCCGCGCGAGCGCTGAGCGTGCCCTGCAAATCCGCCGTCGCGTCGAGCAGGCGCCGCGCATGGAGCACGAAGTCGTCGCCTTCGTCGGTGAGGCTCAGTCCATGCGTGTTGCGGTGGAGCAGCCTGGCCTGACAGGTCTTCTCCAGGCGTGCCAAGGCTCGCGTGATCTGACTCACCGGCACGTTGCGTTCGCGCGCCACGCTCGACAGCGAGCCGAGTTCGACGATGCGCACGAACACGGCAACGTCGTTCAGTTGAAGATTCATTGCCTGCAATGTGCACCGGCTTTGCAGATTGTGCAACACCGTGCAGCGTGCAGCGCGGTTTCCGAAATGGCCACGAATTCCTACAGTTCACGTCAACCCAGCTGACGAAGGAATCCACCATGACCCCCCTCATTCCACACTCGATCACCGAGATGAACCGCCTGCGCGACAGGGCCTACGCCGAGGCACAAGCGCTGCGCAGCGAAGCGATTGGGGAGTTCTGGCGCGGCGCCAACCACCTGCGGCTGTCGGCCATGGGACAGGCCGAGCGCGCCGCGCGTCGGCTCGCAGCTCGGCTCACGCGGCGCGATCCAGCGCATCAGTGCGCCGAGAGCGCCGAGGCATTGCCATGAATCGCAGCATCTTTGCAGCGCGCCAGCGCCTGCTTGTCGGTGCCCAGGCCCCACCATGCGCGAATGCGGCCTGGCCAGCGTCACGGCCATCCGTGCACTGGGCGCAGGCTGGAAAGCCAAGTCAGTGCCGGCCGCTTCGTGCCGCCGCCAGCCGCAGTCTTGGTTCCGCGCCACCGACGTGGTTCATGCGCCTGCTCGCCAGCGTCAAGTCTTGGCGACGGCGCAGCGGCGAACGCCGTGAACTGGACGCCCTCGACGAGCGCATGCTGAAGGACATCGGCCTGACTCGAGACTGGGCCATGGTGGAACGCAGCAAGTACTTCTGGTAGGCCTGCAACGCAGGCTGTCGGCGCCGGCGCGCCAGCATGGCATGCTGGACGCAGCGATCGGCACGCTCGAGTTCGCGCGCGCTCGGGCACAATGCACTCCGTTGGGCGGTACCCTGCTGCAGGGCCAAGCGGAATGAACACTTTCTCGCCCGTCGACAACTGCCAGGTCCCTGGTGCTGCGGACGCGCCGGCGCGCCGCCCGCGCCTGCCGCGGGTCGCGGACCAGCGCGCCAATCCGCGGTCGCTCTACCACGTCTTCGCGCCCGACCACGATGTGTTCATGGCCACCGGTGGCGAGCAGGCACTTGCGGCATGTGCCGGCGAGTCACCCCACCGGGTGCTGCCGGACGCGGTGATGCCCGGCACCGACGGCCACGATTTTTGCCGGCGCATGAAGGCCGACGCCGCCACGCGGGACATCCCGGGGATCTTTGTCACGGCCCAAACCTACGCTGCCGAAGAAGCGCTGAGTTCCGAACTCGGCGCGGTGGACTTTTTTTCCAGGCCCATCAATCCGAACCTCGTGCGCGCCCGCGTCAAGACGCACCTGACGCTGAAGGCGCGATCGGACCTGCTGCGCCAGTGGCTGTCCATCGACGGCCTGACCGGCTTGCACAAGCGGCGCCGTTTCGACGCGCGGCTGCAATCCGAGTGGGGCCGTGCGGCGCACAACCGCTGCGCCCCGGGCGCGGTCATGCTCGACGTGGACCACGTCAAGCGCAACAACGAGCGCTACGGGCACCAGGCCGGTGACGAGTGCCTGCGCCGCGACGCAAGCGTTTGCGACTGCCTGGGTCGGCCGGAATTGGCAAATGCACCGGGCGAGGCGTTCTGCACCTTGCCTTTTCCCCGCAAGAATCGACCCCACACTTGCCGCTTCGTCGGCACCTGAATGCGCTGCGCTGGTCAGCCAATCATGAACACCGCAACCCCAAGCTCGACGCTGCAAGACGACCGTGCCCGGTTCGCCGGGGCCCTGCGCGCCGAGCAAGTTCGCTTGTACGACGCGAACCTGCTGCCTTCCTTGGTCGGCAGTCTTGTTGTCGCGGCGCTGCTGGTGACGGTGCAGTGGGGCGCGGTGACGACGCAGCGGCTGCTGGGCTGGTCTGCCTGCATCGGCTTGATTTTGGGCGCGCGGGTGCTGGTCTGGTTCGTGCAGCGGCGACGTCGAGATCAGGCGCGTGACGATAGTGCGCGCCTGTTGTGGCTGCGGCTTGCCGTGGCAGGCACGGGCCTGGTCTGGGGACTCGCGGGTGTGGTGTTGTTTGCGGCGCATGACCTCCAGCACCAGGTCTTTCTGGCATTCGTGCTTGCCGGCGTTGCCGCCGGTTCATTGACGATCACGGCGTTTGACCTGGCCGCAGCGCTGACCTTTGCCTTGCTCACACTCGCGCCGCTGAGCGTGCGCCTGTTCGCGTCTGGTGAAAGCGTCCAGATTGCGATGGCTGACATGGTGCTGCTGTTCATGGCGTTCATTGCGCTGAGCGGGCTGCGCGCCCATCGCAACCTGCGCGAGACCGTGGCCCTGCGCAGTGCCGAATCGGCGCGCACCGAGACCCTGTTGCGCAGCCAGCAGCGGCTGCAGGAACTTTCGGAACAGCTGACGCGCAAGACGCAGGCCCTCGAACTCACGCTGGACAGCATGGAGCAGGGCATTCTCAGCATCGCCGCCGACGGCCGCACCAGCGTCCACAACCGCCGCCTGGTGGAGTTGACCGAGCTGCCCGAGTCCTTTCTGGCGCAGCGGCCGACGCTGGATCAGATCGCCCACTATCAGTCCGAGCATGGCCATTACGGCGAGGGCCTCAGCCTGGTCGATGGGGCTGCCCGCGCCCACCTCGCGCGCTGGCTCGGTGGCGAGCACCTGCCCTTTCCGGAGATCTACTTCCGCAAGACCCTTTCGGGCCGGATGCTGGAGGTCAAGACGCGCCATTTTCCGGCAGGCGGCATGGTGCGGACGTTCACCGATGTCACGGCCTATTTCGAAGCCCAGGAAAAGCTCAAAGCCAGCGAGGCCCAGGCGCGCAAGCTGGCCCTCGTCGCGGCGCATACCGACAACGCGGTGCTCATCACCGACGCCAAGGGGCGGATCGAGTGGACGAACGAGGGCTTCACCCGACTCACCGGGTACGGCCTGCCCGAGGTCACGGGTCGCACCGCCGGCGACGTGCTGCGTGGGCCCGAAACCGATCTCGCCGAAGTGGCGCGGCTCAACGCCAAACTGCTGCGCGAAACCAGGGCTTCCGGAGAACTCACCCATTACAGGAAGGACGGCCAGCCGTATTGGGCGGCGGTCGATTCGCACGCGATCCTGGACGCCGCGGGCCAGATCGAGCGCCTCGTCTTGATCGGGCGCGACATCAGCGCGAGCAAGCGCACCGAAGCGGCACTTCGCAGCGCACGCGACGAGGCCGAACGTGCGAACCGCAGCAAATCGGAATTCCTGTCCGCGATGAGCCACGAACTGCGCACGCCGATGAACGCGATTCTCGGCTTCGGTCAATTGCTCGAGTCCGACCCCGGCTTGGGCCTGCCCGAAGGACAGAAAGGCTATGTGCGCGAAATCCTGCGCGCCGGCGAGCACCTGCTTGAATTGATCAATGACGTGCTTGACCTGGCCCGCATCGAGGCGGGCAAACAGGAAGTCAGCCTGGAGCCGGTGCAGGTGTCGACGCTGGTCGACGACTGCCTGGGCCTGATGCAGCCGGTGGCCCGGGTGCGCGGGATCGGCTTGCCCGAAGCGGCGCAAGTTACCGGCGAGCATTTCGTGGTCGCCGACCGCACCCGCCTGAAGCAGGTATTGCTCAACCTGCTGTCGAACGCGATCAAGTACAACCGCGCCGGCGGCAGCGTGCAGGTCACCTGTGAGACCGACGCCGATGCGCTGCGAATCAGCGTCGGCGATACCGGCCATGGGCTGAGCCCTGAGCAGTGCCAACGCCTGTTCAGGGCTTTCGAACGGCTCGGCGCCGAGAGCGGCGCGATCGAGGGTGCAGGCATCGGGCTGGTGTTGTGCAAACGGCTGGTGGAGTTGATGCATGGCAGCATCGGCCTGCACAGCGTGGTCGACCAGGGCAGCACGTTCTGGGTGCGCCTGGCGCGCGCCCAGCCGCAGCCGATTTCTAATGCGCACCCGGTCAGTGCATCCCGGGTCGCGGCCGCCGCACCGCTCGTCGATGGCGCGTGCACCGTGCTCTATATCGAAGACGACCCGGTCAACACGTTGCTGATGGAGGCGATGGTCGGGCGCGAGCCGGGGGTGCGGCTGATCACTGCGCCGCTGCCGGAAGTGGGCCTGGAGTTGGCCCACGCGGCGCAGCCCGATTTGATCTTGCTCGACATCCAGTTGCCTGGCATGGACGGCTTTGAAGTGTTGCGGCGGCTGCGTACGGCCGAATCCACGCGCGCAATTCCCGTGATCGCCATCAGCGCCAACGCGATGAGCGGAGACATCGAGCAAGGCCTGGCCGCGGGCTTCAATGACTACCTGACCAAGCCGATCGAAATGTCGCGCCTGCTGGGCGTTCTGCGCACGACGTTGCGCCACGACGCAGCGGCCGAGCAGTTGCACGAAGTCGAATGAGCGCCGGCGTGGTGGGCTTGCTTTTCCGGCACGAGCAGCCTGCAGTCATTCAGATCAGCGCCCGAGCTTCAGCGCCAGCACCTTTTGCGCCACACACAGGCCCTGCACCTTGCCGCCTTCCACGCCACTGCGAAAGTGGATTCCGGCGTAGAGGCGTGACAGCGCCGCTTCGTCGGCCGCGGCCCGGAAGCTCTTGAAGCTGCGCGGGCCCCAGCCACGGTCGTTGTGCGTGTTGTCGATGAATCCGGTGCTGGCGCCAAAGCGCGCAGCAAGCACCGCTGCCGCAGCGCTCGACACGCCCGAATGGCCTGAGGGGTATTCCGGGAACGGCGGCGTGTGCATCAGCGTGGGCACCCAGTTGCTCTCGATCACCAGTTGCACATAGGTCACCGGCCGCAGCAGGTTGAACTGGTACTTGGTGTTCCACAGCGCGGGGAAGGCATCGGCCAGCGCCAGGTTGAGCAGCACATAGGTTTGCGCGGCCTGCGCCAACGTGGCCTTGCGCGCCTGCAACAGGTCGGTGGCGATGTAGAGCCAGTGGCCGGCAGGTGTGGGCGTCTTGCCGGCGTCGTCAGCCCAGTACAGGGCGAACTGGCGCTGTTCCTGCGTCGCCGCGTTGGCGATGCGGTAGACCTCCAGGCCTTCTTCGTAGAAAGCCGTGCCGGGCTCTTCGGAATAGGCAGGCGGCGGCGGTGCCGGGCAGGCCTCGGCGCTGTGCAGCACGAACGTACGGTTGCCGCCCCAGTACGGCAGCAGCGGTGCGGCAAAGGACGGCGGCGTCGCTGACCACTGCCCCGCACCGCTGGGCGCAACATAGTTCTCGCGGCCGCGCCGCAACGGACCCCAGGCCTCGTGACCACCGTCGGTGCGCGCCCATGTCATGAGGGCCATCGCCATCAGCTTGCCGAAGCTTTCGGAGCGGTTCGTGATTTCCGGTGTGATGGCACCTGCGTCGAAGTCCTGCGCAAGCTTGAGCGGCAGATTCCGCTCGAGCAGGTCAATGCGCGCCTTGTTCTCCGCGGTCGCCGTCGGGAACATCAAACGCAGCATCGTCGCCAGCGCCGCGTTCGCCGCCGTCGGCCAGTGCAGCACCTCGTCCGGCTGGGCCCAGGGCAGCGAGCTCAGCTCGTTGAGCTGCCCGGCCAGGCTGATGCGCTCGGGCATTCCCGGAAGCACCGATTCGTAGAGCGCCAGACCGAGGTAGGCGAAGGCGCGCGCTGCCACCGGTGGGCTGAAGCCCGGCGTCTGCTGGGTGAGCAGGAGCGCGAGCGCAAACCACTCGGTGGCCACGTCGGCGCTGTAGGCGCCGGCGTGTCGCACCGTAGTCTCGGTGGCGGGTTGGGCTCTGGTCGGGGCCGGCAAGGCGGACACGGCAACGCACAGCAGCAGCGCGGCGTGCACGCCCAGGCGGCGCAAGGTCAAGGTCTTCATGGCGCCTTGGCATCGATCAGACCGCGTTCCCGGTCGACGCCGTAGAACGCATCGGCGGCCACCGAATACCAAGCGCTCCATTCGCCCTGCGGCCACAACACCCGCAGCTTCACGTTTTGGGCCGCGCCCAGGCCGAAGTGGATCCAGCCCAAGTGGCCGCTGGCATGGCCGCCGCCGACAGTGAGCTCCTTGCGCACGATGCGCGCGCCCAGGTCGACCTCGACCCAGGCGCCGATGGCGTCGCGGTTGCCCCCGGGCTGGCGCAGGCGCAACTGCAGCCAGTGGCCCAGCGCCCGAGGCTGCGCGGGCGTGCCGGCGCCGACGTTGCGCCACAACTGGGCCTTGTCCCAACGGTTGACGACGATCATGTCGAGCAGGCCGTCAGCGTTCAGGTCGACCAGCATCCCGCCGCGCCCGCGCCGGACGCTCGCCACGCCCGCCTGCTGGCCGACTTCGACGAAGCGCCCGTCAACCTGCTGCAACAACAGGTTGTTCGGGTCGAGCGTGGCGAAGTCGGGCATCGTCGAGACGTTGCCCTTGACGATGAACAGGTCGATCAGGCCGTCGTTGTTCACGTCCTCGAACTGCGCATGCCAGGCGGTGGACGGGTGCACGTCGCCGCCGACGTAGGGCCGGTGCGCGGTGACGCCGCGCTTGAACGCGGTGTCGACATAACTCGGCCCGGTGGCACCGGCCTCGAGTTTTTGCAGCTTGTTGTCGGACATGCTGCTGAGAAAGACCTCGGGCCGGCCGTCGCCGTCGAGGTCGTGGCTGGCGATGCCCATGCCCCAGATCTGCAGTGGCTTCCAGCCCTGCGCCGCGGTGTACTGCAGCGGTGGCTGCCCGGGAGAGACCTGCCACAGCTGCTCCTGGCCGCCCTTGTAGTACTCGCGGTCGTTGCTGACGCGCAGCGCCGGCTCGCCGCTGCGGTTCCAGTCCGAGAACAACATCGACAACGCGCAGTGGCCCGGCAGCAGCGGCAGCGCAGGCGCATAAGCACGCCCTGACGCGTCAGGGCGCCACAGGCTGCCTGGCGTGCAGGTGCCCCACGGGAACTCGGGCCTGGCGCGATCGACATAGGTGCCCAGGGCCAGCGTCGGCATGGCCTGGCCGCGCTCCCAGGTGGCGGCGAAGGCGGTGTGCCAGGCGTTGCCGGTGTGCAGCTTCCAACGCTCGTTGGCGCGCTCGAACTTGCAGCCCCCCAAACCCCGGAACAACTGCACTTCGCCGACGCGCAGCACCACCAGGTCGGGGTTGCCGTCGCCATCGATGTCGAGCGGATAGGCGCCGATGGCGTTCGTCACTTCCAGGCCCGAGCGCTCCTCGACCAGCTTGATCGGCCCGCCGCGGCGGCTGCGGTTGCGGTAGAACTTGGCCTTGTTGACACCGCCGGTGACGTAGACATCGGGCAGACCGTCGGCGTCGCAGTCGAACGTCGCCACGCCTGCGCCGACCATGAACTCGCCCTCGCCTTCGAAACGGCTTTGCAGCCCGGCGACGTCGGTCTCCTCAACGAAATGCGGCAGCGGCGGCAGCACCGGGGCCGCAGCCGGGGGCGCGGCAGGCAGCGTCGCCTGCGCCGCGGCAAGCGCGACAAAGCTGCCGCTGATCAGGCCCATTGCCGCGCAGCGCCACGCTCGACATGCACCGGTCCTCAGGCCGTGCTGCTTTGCGGCTCGAAGCATTCGGGCACGCGCGTGACCTTCTTGCCGGCGATGATCATGCCCAGCACTTCGTCCTCGGTGACTTCCGAGGTGCGGTAGGTGCCCACCGTCTTGCCGTTCTTCATCACCGACAGCCGATCCGACAGCCCGAACACGTCGGGCATGTCGTGCGAGATCAGGAAGATGCCGACGCCGCCGGCCTTCAGCTTGCGCACCAGTTCGTGCACCATGCGGGTTTCTTCCGGACCGAGCGCGGCGCAGGGTTCATCCATGATCAGCGCGCTGGCGTTGAAGTACAGCGCGCGCGAGATCGCAACCACCTGGCGCTGGCCACCCGACAGCGAACGCACCGGCACGCGAATGTTCGTGAAGTTCGGGTTGAGACGGTGGAACACGTCGCGCGCGGCCCTTTCCATTGCGTAGTCGTCCAGCGTGCCCCAGCGCGTCACGATCTCGCGCCCAAGAAACAGGTTCGCCACGCTGTCGAGGTTGTCGGCCAGCGCGAGCGTCTGGTAGATCGTCTCGATGCCCAGGTTCTGCGCGTCGGCCGGGCTCTGGATCGCTGCCACCTTGCCCGCCACGCGCACCTCGCCGCTGTCGATCGGGTAGGCGCCGGCCAGCATCTTCATGAGCGTGGATTTGCCAGCGCCGTTGTGGCCGAGCAGCGCCACCACCTCACCCGGAAAGACCGTGAGGCTCACGTCCTCGACCGCACGCACACCGCCGAAGGCCTTGTGAATGCCGCGCAATTCGATGAGCGGGGTCATGACGCCTCCCCGATCGGCGCGCATCGCGACCGACGCTGCGCTGGAACTGCGGCCCGAACTGAACGCGCAGGCTGGTCCTTCATGTCATGCGCTCCCCGGTGGCACGGCGGTACAGAACGTCGAAGACGACGGCCACGATCAGCACCTGGCCGATGATGACCATGCGATAGCCGATGCTCACGTCGAGCAGCAGCAGGCCGGATTCGAGGAACTGGATCATCAGCGCACCCAGCACCGAGCCGAGCACGGTGCCGCTGCCGCCCGACAGCGCCACGCCGCCGATCACCGCCGCGGCGATGACGTACAGCTCCATGTTCTGGCCCAGCGAATTGGTGCCGGCGTTCAGGCGCGAGACCGAGACCACCGAGGCCACGGTGACGAGCACCGCAAGCAGCAGGAACAGCCTGAGCATCACGCTCTTCACCGGGATGCCCACCAGCAGCGCCGCCTCCGGGTTGCCGCCGATGGCGTAGACGTAGCGCCCGAAGCGCGTGCGGTTCACGATGAAAGCCATGCCCATCACCACCACGCCCCAGATCAGCACCGGGACCGGTATGCCCTGGCCGGCGCCTTTGTCGGCAAGCACGTAGGCGTTCATCGTGGCGACGAAGCCGAGCAGCGCGGCGATGAAGAACAGCGCGAGCCCGGCGTCGAACCAGAGCGGGCGCTGCGGGAAACCGTGGGCCTGCGCATTGCGCCGGCGCGACAGTGTGTTCCAAGCCATCAGCGCCGACAGCGCAAGGCCCAGCGCCCAGCTCAGGCCGGGGCCGAGCGAGCCGTCGAGGCCGCCGCCGAACAGCAGGAACAGCGGGTCGTTCACCGGCTGCGTCTTGCCGTCGGCGACGAGGAAGGCCGCACCGCGAAACGACATCAGGCCGCCGAGCGTGACGACGAACGAGGGCACACCCAGGTACGACGTGAGCCAGCCCTGATAGAGCGCGATCACGAGCGACACCGCGAGCCCGGCGAGGACTGCCGGCACCCAGTGCCAACCCTTGCTGTACATGAGGAAGGCGATCAGCACACCGACCACGCCCATCACCGAGCCGACCGAAAGGTCGATCTGGCGCGCCACGATGATGAGTGCAATCGCCGCCGCAACAATCCCTACCACCGCCGTCTGTTGCGCGATGTTGTACAGGTTCTCGGGCGTCAGGAAGGTGCCCGTGAGCGAATGGAAGAACAGCGCCAGGACGATCAGCACGCCGGCCATGATCGACAGCCGCAGATCGAGGGCACTGATTTGCAACGCGTTCAGCATGATGCGGCTCCGGGATTCACAGCGACTCCAGCGCGCCGGCCGCAAACGCCGCCATGCGCAATTCGCGCGCCTACTTGCAGGCGGCAGGCCCGGTGGCCTTGTCGACGCCCTTGCACGCGGCATCCTTCGAAATATGGCCGGCCTTGATGACGCTGTCGAGATTCGCCTGCGTCACCGGAACCGCCTTCAGAAACATCGCGTTCATCGGCACCTTCTTCTCGCCTTCGGCCCAGGTCACCGAGCCTTCGACCTTCTTGCCCGCGGCCATCGCGATCGCAGCGGTCGCGGCTTCGCGGCCGAGGTCGCGTGCGTCTTTCCACACCGACACGGTCTGGGTCCCGAGCGCGACGCGGTTCAGCGCGGCGTGGTCGCCGTCCTGGCCCGACACCGGCACGCCCTTCAGGCCGCGCGCCGAAAGTGCCGCCACGACACCGCCGGCCATGCCGTCGTTGGAGGCCACCACCGCGTCGACCTTGTTCGCGTTCTTGGTCAGGATCTGCTCCATGTTCTTCTGCGCGACTTCGGGCTTCCAGCCGTCGGTGTACTCCTCGCCGACGATCTTGATGTCGCCTCGTTTGATCGCGTCGGCCAGCACTTCCTGCTGCCCTGAGCGCAGGAAGTCGGCGTTCGGGTCGGTGGGCGAGCCCTTGATCATCACGTAGTTGCCTTTCGGCTTGGCGGCCAGCACGGCGCGCGCCTGCATGCGGCCGACTTCCTTGTTGTCGAAGGTGATGTAGAACACGCCGGGCTGCTCGATCAAGCGGTCATAGGCAACCACCGGGATCTTCTTCGCCTTGGCCTTGGCCAGCGCCGGCACGATCGCGTCCTTGTCCATCGCCAGGACGATCAGCGCCTTGGCACCCTTGGCGATCAGGCCGTCGATGTCGGCGAGTTGTTTCTCGGGCGAGCCGCCGGCGTCGGCACTCACGTAAGCGCCGCCGATCTTGGCGAGCTGGCCCTTGATCGCCGCTTCATCGGTTTTCCAGCGCTCTTCCTGGAAGTTCGACCAGCTCACGCCGACCAGCGTCTGCGCGGTGGCGAGCGAGCCGAAAGCGGCCAACACGCCGGCGAAAATCAGTTTGTGCTTGAGCTTCATTTTGTCTCCTGAGTGAAATCATAAGAGCCAGCCGGCGTGCGGCTGCGAATCTTGCCTTGACTGAAGACGCGGCCATCGACCCCGACGCAAATTCTGCGCGCGATTCTATTTGAGTGCGGCGCTTCAGGGTTCAGGCTTACCCGCATCGGCGCCCGGCTACAGTGTGCCGGCAGCTGGGCGCGAGGCCCGGCGCCAAACCTCAAGACGTCGCTCCATGCTGACCATCACCGGCCAGTCGCACACGTATGCCAACGGCACGCGCGCGCTCGACGCCAAGGCCAGCGCCGCCTCGGTGCTGGCGTTCGTGCGCACGCCGATCAGGAGCGGCAAGCAGAGCGTGACGCTGGTCGTCAAGGAACGCCCGATGTTCGCCGGCGTCGACCCGTACAACAAGCGCATCGATCGCAATTCGGACGACAGCCTGAGCAAGGTGGAGGTCGGCGGGCAGGGGCGGTAATGAATCAGAACTTCGTGTAGCCGCCGTCGATCACGAACTGCTCGCCGCTCGTGTACGCCGACGCATCGCTCGCGAGGTAGACCGCGATGCCGCCGAAGTCGCCGATCTCGCCCCAGCGGCGCGCCGGAATTCGGGGCAGCACGGCTTGCGCGAACTTCGGGCTGTTGACCGCGCGCTCGGTCATGTCGGTCACGATCCAGCCCGGCAGGATCGCATTCACACGGATGCGATGCCGCGCCAGCTCCA
>JAEMQF010000376.1 GCA_022758925.1 Burkholderiales bacterium
GAGCGAAAACGTGTTGGTCTATGCCACCAGCAACCGTCGTCACCTGTTGCCCGAAACCATGAAGGAGAACCTCAGCTACAAGCCCACCGACGACGGTGAGGTCCATCCCGGCGAAGTGATCGAAGAGAAGATTTCGCTGTCGGAACGCTTTGGCCTGTGGGTTAGCTTCTATCCATTCAGCCAGGACGAGTACTTGGCGATCGTCGCGCAATGGCTGCGCGGTTTCGGCGTTGCGGAAGCGGCGATCGCCCTGGCGCGCCAGGAAAGCCTGGTCTGGGCGCTGGAGCGCGGCTCGCGGTCTGGGCGCGTGGCCTACCAGTTCGCAAGAGACTACTCCGGGAGGCATTGCGCGTGAACCCAGCCGACGAGACTGTTGCGGTTGCTGCCGAGGTTGCAACCCCGCGCACGCCGGTCGACGTGGCAGTAGGTGTCTTGATCGACGCGGCAGGGCGCTTCCTCATGACCACCCGCCCAGCGGGCAAGGTTTACGCTGGCTATTGGGAATTTCCGGGAGGCAAGCTCGAAGCGGGTGAAACCATCGTGCAGGCCTTGCGGCGCGAGTTGCATGAGGAACTGGGAATCGTTG
The DNA here is from genome assembly GCA_022758925.1 of Burkholderiales bacterium. GTDB lineage: Bacteria > Pseudomonadota > Gammaproteobacteria > Burkholderiales > Burkholderiaceae_C > JAEMQF01. Next base: position 587 of record JAEMQF010000376.1, read on the forward strand.
TCGGGGCGGCTCAGCCCTGGAAGACAGACGAAATGGAATACCCGCACGCGCGCGTGCGGCTGCACTTTTGCAAAGTTTTCACCTGGAGCGGTGAGCTTGAGATGCGCGAAGGTCAGGCCTTCGCCTGGCAGGTGCTACCGGTCGACGTGAGCCCATTGTTGCCGGGCAGCCTGCCGGTGCTGCGTTGGTTCGCTGCCGAACGAGGCTTCACTGCCGCGACCCACATCGCGTGAAGCCAGGAACCTGTCGGGCTCCTGGCGCCGGTACACTGGCCGGCATGGACTGGCTGGATGAACTGACATGGGATGCGCAAGGCTTGGTGCCCGTGATTGCGCAAGAGGCCGGCAGCAACGACGTTCTGATGTTCGCCTACATGAATCGCGAGGCGTTGGCGCAGACGGTGCAAGGCGCCGAGGCGGTATATTTCAGCCGCTCGCGCCAGCGTCTGTGGCACAAGGGTGAGCGCAGCGGCCATGTGCAGAAAGTGCTTGAAGTTCGCCTGGATTGCGACCGAGACGTGGTCTTGCTGAAGGTCGAGCAGCTCGGTCACCAGCCGTCGATTGCCTGCCACACCGGGCGCCATTCGTGTTTCTTCCGCGTCCTGCGCGACGGCGCGTGGACCGATGTCGAGCCGATCCTGAAGGATCCGGCGCGCATCTATTCATCTTGATCCGTCGTGGCCGATAGCAACCAAACCCTCGAGCGCCTGGCGCAGGTGATCGCGGCGCGCCGCCATGGCGACCCTGCCAAGAGCTACGTGGCGCGCCTGTTCGACAAGGGCACCGACGCGATTCTCAAGAAGATTGGCGAGGAAGCGACCGAAACCGTGATGGCGTGCAAGGACGGCGATGCACACAAGATCGTTCACGAGGTGGCCGACCTGTGGTTTCACAGCATGCTCGCGCTGGCCGCGTTCGGTTTGTCGCCCGCCGACGTGCTGCACGAACTGGAGCGGCGCGAAGCCCAATCGGGGCTCGAGGAATTCGCCGCGCGCAGGCTTCAGGAGCTCGAAAGAGAGCGCGAAGGAGGGGGAGCGTGAATCAGGTGATCGATGTCGGGCAGCGCGAGCGTTCGCTGGAAACCACTGGCCAGATCAGTTATCTGTTGCACACGATCGTCGCGGTCGGCGCCGTATTGCCGGGGGTCCAGGCCAGTGTCGCGCTGCTGCTCGTCGCCTTCATCATCGACATGGTGAAGAAGGACGATGCGCTCGGAAGCTGGCAGGAATCGCACTTTCGCTGGCGCATCCGCAGCGTGCTCTGGGCCGGTGGGCTGTACCTGTTGACATCATGGCTGTGGCTGTTGCTTCTGGTGCCGGGCTGGGTCGCCTGGGGGATCATTTCGATCTGGTTCCTCTACCGCGTGGTGCGGGGCTGGGTGAACCTGAACCGCCGGACGCCGATGCCGATGCCCGGCGGAGGTCATTCATGAGCCATGACCCGAACTGCATCTTCTGCAAAATCGTTGCCGGCAAGATCCCCAGCCGCAAAGTCCACGAAGACTCCGAGCTGTTCGGTTTTCATGACGTCGCGCCCTGGGCGCCGGTGCATTTCTTGCTGATTCCCAAGCAGCACATCGCCACGCTGTACGACGTCGAAGATGCACACCAGGCAATGCTGGGGCGCATGCTGCGGCTCGCGCCACGCCTGGCCCTGGAATTGGGTGTGGCGAATGGATTTCGCACCCTGATCAACACCGGCGAGGACGGGCGCCAGGAAGTGCAGCACCTGCACATGCACGTGATGGGTGGCCCCAGGCCTTGGGCCAGGGGTTGATTCGGCGCCGTGGCGTCCTTTGCACCAAGCACGCGAGGCGTTGAACCCTATGCGCCGGGCCGGTGTCGAAGGTCCCCTGGCCTAGAATTGGCGGCTCGTCGCACGGCGTCACAAGGAGATAGACATGGGTTCATTCAGCATTTGGCACTGGCTGATCGTGCTGGTGATCGTGGTGCTGGTGTTTGGCACCAAGAAGCTCAAGAACATCGGTGCCGACCTGGGCGGGGCCGTGAAGGGCTTCAAAGATGGCATCAAAGATGGCGGTGCAGCAAGTACCGAGGCCACAGCGGCGGCGCCGCAGCAGGTGACCGCGGCGCAGACGGCAGCCGACCCGAACACGGTGGACGTTCAGGCCACGCGCAAATCTTGATCCGTGGCGCAGGGTCGCGGGCAACGCCATGATCGACTTCGGCTTCGACAAGATCGCCTTGATCGGTGCAGTTGCCCTGATCGTGATCGGCCCGGAAAAACTGCCGCGCGTGGCGCGCACCGTCGGCCATTTCATCGGCAAGGCGCAGCGTTACGTGGCCGACGTGAAAGCCGAAGTGAACCGTTCGATCGAACTCGAAGAACTGAAGAAGATGAAGAGTCAGGTCGAAGACGCTGCACGCGACGTGGAACAGACTGTTTCCAACCAGATTCAGCAGACGAGTTCCGAATTCGACAAGACCTGGCAGGACGCCACGGCCGGCATCTCCGGACCGAGTGCTTCCACCAACACCTGGACTCCACCGCCGCCTGTCTACAAACACCCTGGCAAGCATTGGCGGCTCAAGCGCGGCGCGATGCCGCAGTGGTACAAGCAGCGTCAGGGAATTCGGGTGCGGGCTCTGTCCGGGGCGGCGCGGGTGGCGCGGTATCGCCCGCCGCGCGCGCTGGGCTGAGCCTTTCATGAGCGACCAGCCGAACGAGCCCGACGAACTCGCGGGCACCGAGCAGCCCTTTGTTTCGCACCTGGTCGAATTGCGCGACCGTCTGGTTCGCGCCTGCATCGGCGTCGGCGTGTGCTTCGCGGTGCTGGCGCTGTGGCCGGGCCCGAGCGCGCTGTACGACTTGCTCGCCGCGCCGCTCGTCGCGCACCTGCCGCAGGGAACGACGCTGATCGCAACCAATGTCATTTCGCCGTTTCTGGTGCCGTTGAAGATCACATTGCTGGCGGCATTTCTGCTGGCGCTGCCGGTGGTGCTGTACCAACTCTGGGCCTTCGTCGCACCGGGCCTTTACTCGCACGAGAAGCGACTCGTGATGCCGCTGGTGGTTTCGAGCACGCTGCTGTTCTTCGTCGGCGTTGGATTCTGCTATTTCTTCGTCTTCGGTCAGGTGTTCAAGTTCATTCAAGGGTTTGCGCCGAAAAGCATCACTGCCGCCCCCGACATCGAGGCCTATCTCAGTTTTGTGCTGACGATGTTCATCGCATTTGGGGCGGCGTTCGAAGTTCCTGTTGTCGTGATGGTCCTGGCACGCATGGGCCTGGTGAGCATTGACAAGCTGAAGGCGTTTCGCGCTTACTTCATCGTGCTCGCCTTCATCGTCGCAGCGATCATTACGCCGCCTGACGTCGTATCGCAGTTGGCGCTGGCGATCCCGATGTGTCTGCTCTATGAGATTGGCATCTGGGCAGCGCAGATATTCATTCGCAAGACGCAGGCGCCGGCGGCCGAGGCGCAGCAGCCGTAGGGGTCCGGGCGGGCCGGCTCAACGCGGATTGCCTGGGGCGCGCGCCTTGGGCCGTTGGGTCACGGTCACGTCCAGGTCGAGCACTGCGTCGCCTCGCTGCACGCTGACCACCGCATGCGCCTGCGGCCTCAGTGCCGCGACCGCGCGCAACAACTGTGGCGTGTTGTTCACGGGTGCTCCGGCGATCCTGACGACCACATCGCCGGGCCGAAGCCCTGCGGCGCTCGCCGGCCCGCTGTGCAGGACCCCAGTGATCAAGACGCCTTGTTTGATCGGCAGTTTCAGGGTTTGGGCGATTTCCGGTGTCAGGTCGCGCGGCTCCACGCCGATCCAGCCTCGCACCACATGGCCATCTTGAATCAACCCCTGCATCACCTGCATCGCCGTGCTCACCGGAATCGCAAAGCCAATGCCCATGCTGCCGCCGCTGCGCGAGTAGATCGCGGTATTGATGCCCAGCAAATTGCCGCTGGCGTCGACCAAGGCGCCGCCGGAGTTGCCCGGGTTGATGGCGGCATCGGTCTGGATGAAATTTTCGAAGGTGTTGATGCCGAGTTGGTTGCGCCCCAAGGCGCTGACGATGCCCGAAGTGACAGTCTGGCCGACGCCAAAGGGATTGCCGATCGCCAGGACCACGTCGCCGACCTGCAACTGTTCGCTGTCGCCGACGCTGATCACGGGCAAACGTTCCAGCGCGACTTTCAGTACCGCCAAATCGGTGTCGGGATCGGTGCCGACCAGGTGCGCCTTGGCTTGGCGGCCGTCCGTCAACATCACTTCGATGTCGTCGGCGCCTTCGATCACGTGATTGTTCGTCAACAGATATCCGCTGTCTGAGACGATCACGCCCGAGCCCAGGCCGATTTGCGTGTCTTGCGGCATCTGGCGCGAACGATCACCGAAGAAGAATTGAAACCAGGGATCGTTTGCGTTCGTATTGCGCGCCGGTGCCTTGCTCGCCGTGATGCTGACGACCGCGGGTGTTGCGCGTTTGGCCGCTGCGCTGTAGCCGCTCGTGGCGGTGGGTGCGCCCAGCGCCACCGGTTGCACCGTCGCGGCCGATCCAAGCGCCGCCACCGCTGGCGCGGCCGTCGCCGGGCCGCGCCGGTTCAGCCACTCGGGCTTGAGCGTGGCCACGACAAACAACACCGCCACGGCGACCGTGACGGCTTGGGAGAAAATGAGCCAGGTTCTGCGCATGGAGAGACTCAGGATGGCGTCACGGAGCGTGGTCGAGGCCTACCTCAACAACCTGCTCGACGTGGGCCGGTTTCGCGATTATGGTCCGAACGGTCTGCAAGTCGAAGGCAAGGCGGAGATCGCACACCTGGTGTGCGGCGTCACGGCGAGTCTCGCGCTGATCGAGGCGGCCGTCGAGCAGCACGCCGATGCCATCCTCGTGCATCACGGTTTGTTCTGGCATGGCCAGGACGGGCGCGTGACCGGATGGTTGAAGCGCCGTCTCGAACTGCTGCTGCGCCATGCGGTCAACTTGTTTGCTTACCATCTTCCGCTCGACGCACACCCCGAGTGGGGCAACAACGCGCAATTCGGGCAGCGGCTGAAGCTGCGCGCAGAAGAGCAGTTCGGTGAACAAGCGCTGGGATGCATCGGCACGCTGCCATGCGCAGTGGATCTTGCTGAATTCGGGCGTGAAGTTGCGACGCAAGTGGGGCGCGTGCCGACGACGGTCGGCGGTGATGGCCGGCCGATCCGGCGCGTTGCCTGGTGCACCGGCGGCGCGCAGGGCTATTTCGAGGCGGCGATTGCTGCGGGTGCCGATGTCTACGTCACCGGCGAACTCTCCGAGCCGCAAGCGCACTACGCCCGCGAATCAGGCGTGGCGTTCATCGCTTGCGGGCACCACGCCAGCGAACGCTTCGGGGCCCCGGCCTTGGGGGCGCATTTGGCGAGCGTGTTCGGGCTGCAACTGAGCGTCGTCGAGATCGACAATCCGGCGTGATGGGAACCCGATGATGCCGATTTCCGACTCGAAACAAAGCGAGCGCCGCGCCGCGTCACTTCCGATCGCACTGACGATGGGCGATGCCTGCGGAATCGGCCCGGAGATCATCGCCAGACTCTGGCGCACCGCCCTGGCTGACGGCTGTTTTGTGGTTGGCGATGTCGCGGCAATGCGCCGCGCCGTCGCGCTCACGGGTGGCCTGTTGGCGGTGGCTCGAATCGACTGCGCTGCAGACGCGCTGGACATGCCACCGGCCTGTGTGCCGGTCCTGCAGGTCGACGCCATTCCTTCCGATTTGCTCGACGCACGCGTCGGGCAGGTCGATGCGCGCGCAGGCAAGGCCGCAGCGCTGAGCATCGAAGCGGCCGTACGCCTCGTCCTTGGCGGTGAAGCCGGCGCGATCGTCACCGCCCCGATTCACAAGGAGGCGTTCGCCGCAGCGGGTGTTCCCTACCCCGGCCACACCGAAATGTTGCAGGCGCTGGCGGCCAGGGGCGGGGTCGCACCGCCGGTTCGCATGATGCTGGCCAACGATCAATTGCGAACCGTGCTGGTCACGATCCACATGTCGCTGCGCGACGCGATCGAAGCTGTCACCTTCGATGCCGTGCTGGAGACGATTCAGATCACGCACCGCTGCGCACAACGCGCGGGTCAGCATCAGCCCCGCATCGCCGTGGCCGGCCTCAACCCGCACGCCGGCGAAGCCGGTCTGTTCGGTGACGAAGAGTTGCGCATCATCGGGCCCGCCGTCGAAGCGGCCCGGCGCGAGGGCATCGACGCCCGCGGCCCGTTCGCACCCGACACCGTCTTCATGCGCGCCCGCCATGCACCGGCGCCAGCGGGATCGCCGGCTGGAACGACGGGCCACGTGGGTGAGTTCGATTTCGTGGTGGCGATGACGCATGACCACGGCTTGATTCCCGTCAAGTACCTGGGTGTCGAGAACGGCGTCAACGTCACGCTCGGACTGCCCTTCGTGCGCACCAGTCCGGACCATGGGACGGCGTTCGACATCGCCGGTACCGCAGTGGCAGACCCGTCAAGCCTGCTCGCGGCGCTGCGCATGGCTCGAACGCTGATGTCGACGGCCTGAGAGGCTGAGAGTTTTTCGATCATGCCCGCTCAGCACGCCAAAAGACGCCTGCTCTTCGTTGCAAATGCTCGCCATAGCCCGGGCTATGGCTGTGCTTTGCGCCTCGATCAGGTGCCTTTTGACGCGCTGCTCGGTCACGCTCGAAAAACTCTCAGCCTCTGAGCCTGTGGCGGCGCAAGCCGCCGTCGGTGCGCCAGGTTTGACGCTTTCCGGTTCGCCGCCGGCAGTCACTGTTTCGTCTGCGCCTGTAGAGCCACGAGTTGTTTGCGCGCGCGCTTCGTTGCGCGCTCCATCAAGTATTTGCGTTCGAAGGCACGAATGCGGCCGGTCTCACACATGCGCGTCAACATGCGCAGCGTGACCGAAATCGTTTCTCGATGTTTCTTGCCACTCGTGAAGACGAAAAACTGGCGACCCGGGCTCAGGTAGGTCAGGCGGACCTTCTGCCATTCATCTTTCAGGTGCATCTGGTAGGGATAGCCAAGATTGATGTGATCGATCAATTGCGGGCCGTGGGTTGGTTCATCGGCTTCGGCGTCGCTCGCCTCAACGTGGGTGTCTTGGCCCAGCGGCAGCGGCTCGGTTTGCTCGGAGGGTGGTTCCGAATCGGGGCCCACGTCAATGTCGACCTCACCACTCCAGTCGACCGCCGACTCGGGCACCAAACCCACAGTGCGTGCTTCTTCCGGCGTGAAGCGCTGCTCGATATCGACGCTGTCCTCGAGCACCTGCATTGGACCGACCGTGCTCACGGAATCGGCGCCGGGGACCGGCGTGTTGAACACAGCCTCGAGTTGCTTCTGCAGCATGTTGTGATCGAGTTCGGACAGCGATTGACCCTTGAGCGACTCGGCATGCGCGGGCAACAGCTTGGCGAAGAACTCCTTCTGCGCGGCTGGCGACCAGCCGACGAAGTTCATGCCCTCATTCAGATCCTTCATCAGGTGCGGCAACTCCAGCAGGAACTTCTTGCGCAGACTGCGCGAACTCTTGGGCTGGATGCTCATCGCCAGGTCGCGACCGACTCGTTTGTAGCGTGTGACCCGCTCCGATTGACTGCCATCGCGGTTAACCGCCAGCACCAGTGCCTGGCTCCAGACCTGCGACAGGAAATCGCCCAAATATGCAGGCAGGGCCAGCGGTGAGAGGGCGGCCTGCAATTGCTGCATGTAGCGCTGCTGGATGCGAAGCTCCGACTCCTTGCCTTCGATCGTACTGAGTGCTCCGGTCTGCTCCGCCTCGGCTTTGGCCAGCCCCGCAATGAAGGTTTGGAGCGCGTCGAGCTTGAGTTCGTACACGTCGAGCTGATCGAAGTCGCCCTCGACGATTTCCTCGACGAGTGTGCGCACCCGGGTGATGAATTCAAGTCCGGGCCCTTCGCTGAAGTCTTCGAAAGCGCAGGCCAAAGACGCGATCCGGTTGACGAAGCGGCGCACCGGATGGCGGCGTGACGAGAAGAACGTGGTGTCGCGCAACGCGACGCGCAGGACCGGCAACTGCAGGCGCGCTATCTGGCGCGCCATATGGGGCGGTACGCGTGAGTCGGAAAGAATCTGGTCGAACAAGCCGGCCACGACGTCGATCACCATGTGATCAAGCTTGCCGGCGGTGGCCTGTCTCAATTCGTCGCGGTGTGCGTGAATCAGGTTCACCGCCATCAGCCCGGTCAAGGCGTCACCCGCGGGCATGGGCATGCTGTGACTGAGTGGCGGTGTGGCCTGCGGACGGGTCAGGACACCCGTCGCACTGGCACGGGCATCTTGATTGTCGGCGCGCGACATGTCGGCATTGCTCGGCGCGGCCGCGAGCGTCGTCAGGCGGCGCAGCAAATTCAACATCTGCGCGTCGGCCTGCGCCACGGGCGAGTTGAATTGACTGTCCAAGCCGCCACGCCCAGTCACCCGGCCGGCGGGCTGTGCGCCCCGACCGCTGACACCTCCTGAGTCGAAGTGGCCCTGCGTGGTGGCGTGCGATGTGTCGGCGCCCGCCGGACCGCGACCGCGCAAACTCGCCGGCTCACTCGAGCCGTAACCGCTGGGCGGCGATAGCGTGGCGTAGCCCGACCTCGCCGAACCGCGGGCAACGCCCGGGCGTTCAACACTTCGCAGCGTCAACGCAGCGGGCTTGATGCCAAGGGTCTTCAAGTCGGCGAGGATTTCGCAATAGCAAGCAGGCATTGCACGAGCGAGCGCTTGCCCAAGCTCACGTGCCAGGAGTTTTCGAACCTCGATATCGTCGGCTACCGCCTCGATTGCGCGGTACAAGGTTTTTCCCAGAACCTCGGCCCGCAACGGGTTTGCCTCTGCCGCGCCCGGCGCTGCGCGGGTCAGCGTACTCATGTAAGACGAAAGATCGCGCAGTTCGGTATCGCAGTCGTGCGCGATCAGCTGCGTGATGCGATCGGCATGCATGCGCTGGTCAACTTCATCATCTTCCATGAGGGTCAGCGACTCCCAGTCGGAAGCCGCCAAGGCGCGTTTGACGGACAGCTGTGGCGCGAGCCTCAGGTTCATCTCCTCGCCGAGCGCTTCCTTGAACACGCGGTGGAATGCCGCCAAGTTGCGCTGCAGAACCTGCTGTGTTGACTCCAGCTGGTCGCGCTCGGACTGGTCGGGTGTCGATCGGGCGGTCGTGCCCAGGGCCTGGGACACGCGCTCGGCGACCGCGGCCACGGTCACAGTGACCTGAGTCATTGCCGCTTCGAGAGCGGATTGGAGACGTGGTTCTATGGGTAGCATCTGGGGCCGGGCCTACGCCTCGCTGGCGCTGGGAGCCGCGCCAATCAAAGCGTCGTACGGCTCGCAGCGGGCAGTATCGGCCCTATCGACGCTCCGATTCGGGCGCGAGCGCGCGACGACTTCTTCAGTGCGTCGCGAATTTCACGAAGCGGCACGACATCCTCCGGCGTCGGTGCGGGAGGTGCTGGCGGCGCTGCGGCTTTCATTCGACTGATCTGCTTGACCCGCTCGAACATGACGGGCAGAAGGATCGGGCAGTCGAGGGCCACCGTCATGAAACTTCCATGAGCGAAACGCAGCACCCCGGCCTTGGCCAGTGCGTCGCGGGTGAACGGCCGCTTGCGCTCGATGGGCGGATTGGAGAGCATGATGAAGAGAGTGGTGAAATCCAAACCGCCCCGGGGGCCTTGCCGAGCAGCGGCATCAAGAGCTCCTTCAGCATCGAGTCGATGATCTTGCCGAAGGCGACGCGAATGATCACACCAGGGGGCAAGGTCGATCACGTGACCCCTGGACACGAAATGCTTGAACTCAGTTGCGATGCTCAGGTGTTCGTCTCCCTTCGTTTGATGGGTCGACGTCCGAGGCTGCCCTTCTCAATCGACAGTTCTGCCCAGGCACGGACGAGTCGCATTCTCGTGACGTGCCTTGAGTTCGGCGTTGCGCATCGACTCAGCCGAGCGTCGGCAGCCTGAAGTCTTCAGCGAAGCGGGCGACCCCGCTGTGTTCGCTGGGCGCATCGACGGCCCCTTGACAGGTCCGATAGAATCCGTGGCTGCCCCCAGTCGACTTTTCCCGAGGTGATGCATGAGCGAACGGCCAATCGACGACGACAAGCGCACGTGGCTGATCGCGGCGAGTTGCGCGGGCGCAGTCGGCGCCGGTTTCGCCGCCGTTCCATTTGTCGCCAGCGTTCAGCCTTCGGAGCGCGCACGTGCAGCAGGTGCGGCGGTCGAAGTCGATATCGGTACATTGCAGCCGGGCGAACGACGCACGGTGGAGTGGCGCGGCAAGCCGGTGTGGATTGTGCGACGCACGCCGCAACAGCTCGACTCGCTGCAAGGACTTGGCGCGCTGCTTGCCGACCCAGACTCTGCGCGCAAGGCGGATGAACTCACCCCCGAATATGCGCGCAATCCGCATCGCTCGATCAAGCCTGAGGTGTTCGTCGCCGTTGGGATCTGCTCGCACCTGGGCTGTTCACCGACGGAAAAATTTCAACCTGGCGCACAGGCTTCGCTGCCTGACGATTGGGCAGGCGGCTTTCTTTGCCCGTGCCATGGATCGACCTTCGACATGGCAGGGCGCGTCTACAGGAACAAACCCGCACCCGATAATCTCGAGGTGCCGCCGCACATGTACTTGTCGGAGAGCCGGTTGATCATCGGCGCGGACAAGAAGGCCTGATCGGGCAGCACACACCGGCAGGACGGGGAGAACAAGAAATGGCAGATTTCAAAGTGGCGAGCACGGATGCGACGCTCGCCGAAAAGCTGTTGACCTGGGTCGACAACCGGTTTCCGGCCACCAAGCTCTTCAAAGAGCACATGTCGGAATACTACGCGCCGAAGAACTTCAATATCTGGTACGTCTTCGGCTCGTTGGCGCTGCTGGTGCTGGTGATGCAGATCGTTACCGGCATCTTTCTGACGATGCACTACAAACCCGACTCGGCGCTCGCTTTCGCGTCGGTCGAGTACATCATGCGCGACGTGCCGTGGGGCTGGCTGATTCGCTACCTGCACTCCACGGGTGCCTCGGCGTTCTTCGTCGTCGTGTACCTTCACATGTTCCGAAGCTTGTTGTACGGCAGCCACCGCAAGCCGCGCGAACTTCTGTGGATTTTCGGCTGTGCGATCTTCCTCTGCCTGATGGCTGAAGCTTTCACGGGTTATCTGTTGCCGTGGGGCCAGATGAGCTACTGGGGCGCGCAGGTGATCGTCAATTTGTTTGCGGCCGTGCCGCTGGTGGGGCCCGACCTGGCGCTGCTGATCCGCGGCGACTACGTCGTCGGCGATGCGACCCTGAACCGCTTCTTCGCGTTCCACGTGATCGCAGTGCCGCTGGCTCTGGTGGGATTGGTGGCGGCCCACATCATCGCCTTGCATGAAGTCGGATCGAACAACCCGGACGGCGTCGAGATCAAGGCCAAGACCGGTAGCGACGGACGGCCGCTCGACGGAATACCGTTCCACCCCTATTACACGGTGCACGACATCTACGCGGTGAGTGTGTTTCTGGTGATCTTCTGTGCGATCGTCTTCTTCGCACCCGAGTTCGGCGGCTACTTTCTCGAATACAACAATTTCATTCCGGCCGACCCCTTGCAGACGCCACTGCATATCGCGCCGGTCTGGTACTTCACGCCCTACTATTCGATGTTGCGCGCGACGACCGACCAGATGATGACGGTGTTGTCCGGCCTCGTCGGCCTGGCCGCAGTGCTCGCGATTTTCAAGGCACGGCTGGGCAGTGCCGCGAACCTCTTCATTGCGGCAGCAGCGGGGCTGCTGATCGTGTTGTTCGGTGGTGCAAAGACGCTGCTGTCTTCGCTGGGCCTGGTGGGGCTCGCCCAATCGTGGCTGTTGGCGGGATTCGAAGCGAAGTTCTGGGGCGTCGTGATCATGGGTGCCGCGGTTCTGATTCTGTTTTTCCTGCCGTGGCTCGACCAATGTCCTGTCAAATCAATTCGGTACCGGCCCGGATGGCACAAATCGCTGTACGCGGTATTCGTGTTCTTCTTCTTCGCGCTCGGCTACCTTGGGTCGCAGCCCCCTTCGGAGCCGGGAAACTATGTGTCCCAGGTTGGTACGCTGGTGTACTTTGGATTCTTCCTGTTGATGCCGTGGTGGAGCCGGCTCGGGCGCTTTGCTCCCGTGCCCGAGCGTGTAACGTTCGCCGCTCACTGAAGCCAACGCCGGAGACTTCGACATGAAAAGGTTTTTCGACGCGACGCTGTTGATCCTTGCCTCACTCGGTTTTGCCGCCACAGTCTGGGCCAGTGAAGGTGGCATTGCCTGGGACAGATTTCCCAAGGAGCGAATGACCAACGTCGCTGCGTTGCAAAATGGCGCGCAGTTGTTCGTCAACTATTGTCTGAATTGCCATTCCGCGGGCTACATGCGATTCAATCGCCTGCGCGACCTGGGACTGAGCGAAGACCAGATCAAGAAGAACCTGCTGTTCACGACCGAAAAGGTCGGGGAAACGATGAAGGTCGCAATCGATCCGAAGCAGGCGAAGGAATGGTTCGGCGCGCTGCCTCCTGATTTGACCGTGATCGCTCGGTCTCGCGCCGACATCGGCAAGGGCAGCGGGGCTGATTACCTGTACACCTATCTGCGCAGCTACTATCGCGACCCGGAAAAGGCCACTGGGTGGAACAATCTCGCCTTCCCCAACGTCGGCATGCCGCACGCGCTGTGGGAACTGCAAGGTCAGCGCGGTGCCAGGTTCACCGACGTGAAAGATGCCCACGATGCGTCGAAATCGGAGCTTCGTTTCGACGCCTATGTTCCCATCGCGGCGGGCAAGCTCTCGGCACATGACTACGACGAAGCGGTAGCCGACCTCGTGGCTTATCTGCAGTGGATGGGCGAGCCGGCCCAGGGGCAGCGGGTGCGAGTGGGCGTGTGGGTCCTGATCTACCTTGGCCTGTTCACCGTGATTGCCTGGCGGCTCAACGCCAGCTACTGGAAAGACGTGAAGTGAGCGTCGTTCAGCCGACCCCTTGAGCGCGGCATCTGGCCTGCTGCGGCGCCATGCGCTGTTCAGTTCCACTGCCTCGCTCGTTCGCCGACGAACCGAAATCAACTGGGAGCCACCACCATGATGGTGCTTTACTCCGGAACGACCTGCCCCTATTCGCACCGCTGCCGTTTCGTGCTGTTCGAGAAGGGCATGGATTTCGAAATTCGCGATGTCGATCTGTTCGCGAAGCCGGAAGACATCGCCTTGATGAACCCGTACAACGAAGTGCCGATCCTGGTCGAGCGCGATCTCATTCTGTACGAATCGCACATCATCAACGAGTACATCGACGAGCGTTTTCCGCATCCGCAATTGATGCCTGGCGACCCGGTGGCGCGCGCCCGGGTGCGCCTTTTCCTGTTGAATTTCGAGAAGGAGTTGTTCTCGAACGTCAACGTTCTCGAGGCGCGCGGCATCAAGCCGAGCGACAAGCAGTTGGAAAAGGCACGCACCCAGATTCGCGACCGGTTGACGCAGTTGGCTCCGATCTTCCTGAAGAACAAGTACATGTTGGGTGACGATTTTTCGATGCTCGACGTCGCGATCGCCCCGCTCTTGTGGCGGCTCGACTGCTACGGCATCGACATGTCGAAGAATGCTGTGCCGCTGCTGAAATACGCCGAGCGCATCTTTTCCCGCCCGGCCTATATTGAAGCGCTGACGCCCTCGGAAAAAGTGATGCGCAAGTAGCGCGGTCTGGTCGTTGTCCTGTGCTGCGTCATGAATAGTCCACCGATCGCGCCGACGGCCGCGGGTTCTTCGACGCGCCCCTATCTGATTCGTGCGCTGCACGACTGGTGCACCGACAACGGTTTCACGCCCTGCATCGCGGTCTTCGTCGATGCGCAGGTTCGTGTGCCCGTGGAATACGTCAAAGATGCCGAAGTCGTACTCAACGTCGGCTTCGAGGCGACAACTGGGCTGAACATTGGCAATGAGAGCATCGAGTTCAAGGCACGATTTGGCGGCGTTTCACGCGAAATTCTGGTCCCGGTGGATCACGTGATTGCGATCTATGCGCGCGAGAACGGACAAGGAATGGCGTTCCCTTCGCCTTCGGGCGCGGCAGGTCCAAACAAGGGTTTGACCCTTGAGACAGTGGCCGGGACGTTGACCCGGGGCCCCCGTCTTGCGTCGACCGGTGGCGATGCGGGTGACCGGGCGGCGGCCCTGTCGCCGGGTGAATCGGACCCACCGGAGCCCCCCGGTGGGGCGCGCCCATCGCTGAAGCGGATCAAGTAGGAGAACTGGCGCAAAATCTCGCCTCGCAGGCGCATCAAACTCGCCGGCTTAGCTCAGTTGGTAGAGCACCCGCCTTGTAAGCGGAAGGTCGTCCGTTCGATTCGGACAGTCGGCACCATTGCACACCCGCGGGTTCACCCTTGTTCAGTTCGGTTGAACCTTGATCCGTATTGCGCTAACCTGCCAACCCCGGTCCATCAATACTTGTTGAAGTCGAGGCTGCAACTGACGCAATTTGGCCGCGACTGAGGTATTCGCGGCGAGCAGCGACCAGCCGAGTTCATCAACAGGGCCGGGTCTGGTCTGCGCGGCCAGAGCAGGTGGCAGATGGGGGCGAATCGCGTCGAAGCGGTCCGATGAGTCCCGCATCAGTTGCTGCAACCTGGTCAATGCGGTGCTGTTTCGCAGGACCGTATCGATCGGCAGCGCATTCGGGGTCACCGCGGGTGGTTTCGAATTCACTTGGCGGAGTGTAGTGAAATGCAGATCCTGATCACCAGTGGAAGCTTGGCCCGCACCAGGGTCCTGCGGCTGAATCGTTGGCAGCTCGCGCTGGCCGTGACCGGGTTCACGGTGGCCATGACGCTTGCCTCGGGTTTGGTGTACCACTACATCTTTCTGAAGGCAGCACGCGAAGGCTGGCCGGTCGTGAGCCAGTTCATGCGGCTCGTGGTGCGCGACGAATTCGCGCAACGAGATCGGTTTCTGCGCGAGAACCTTGATGCAATCGCCAAGAAGGTGGGTGAAATGCAGGCCAAGCTCGTTCAGTTGGAGGTTGTGAGCGACCGCGTGTCAAGCATGGTGGGTTTCAAACCCGAGGACATCCCCCCGGGGGTGAAATCGGCCGTTCGCGGCGCACAGGGCGGCCCGTTCCTGCCAGCGAGGTCTGTCTCGTTGGATCAGCTTCTCGGGATCGTCGACGCATTGGACGCGCAGACTGACCAACGGACCGATCTCTTCACGCTGATTGAGTCGCGCCTCTTCGAATCGCGGCTGCAGGCCCTGATGATTCCGAACAGCAAGCCCGTCGACGTTGCGACCGGTTCGGGTTTTGGCTTTCGACCCGATCCCTTCACAGGCGTCGCGGCATTGCACACAGGCCTGGATTTTCCTGCCGAGATCGGCACGCCTGTCGTTGCAGCAGCGGGTGGGGTGGTCTTGCTGACGGAGCAGCACCCCCAATACGGCAACGTCATCGAACTCGATCATGGTCAGGGTGTGGTCACGCGCTATGCCCACAATTCGAAGTTGTTTGCCAAAACAGGCGATATCGTCAAGCGCACGCAGAAGATCGCCGAAGTCGGCAACAGTGGCCGTTCCACGGGCCCGCATCTGCACTTCGAAGTGCGGCTGGGCGGCGTGCCTCAGAACCCCGCGAAATTTCTGGCGAGCCGTGGAACGATGCCGTTGACAGTGGCGATACTCGCGGCGCCGTCGAAACCAGCGGCAGTTGTCGGCGTGCGCAAGGAAGTTCGGGATTCGTCCGTTCCTCCAACATCGCGGGCCCGCACCCCGGTGACGGCGAAACTTGAATCGGTTCGCAGCGGCGCCGAACAGGGCGCTGCTCCCGCCGTTGCGCCGCGGGCCGCTGCCGCGGGCGAAACCGAGAGCGGGCCTTGAGCAGACGCAAGCGAAGACAGCAAGCCCGAAGACCGCAGGCCGGCGACATGAGCGGCGCCGATGCTAAACTTTCGGGCCCCTGAAAGGCTGCGGTAACGCTGCGTCGACACCCCGGGTCTGGCTGCATCGGGTTTCAGTGGGCTTTCGCGCGAGTTGGCGCATACACCGATTTGGACTTTAGGGTCGCGCACGGCCTGAGGTGCGAATCATGCGCCCCGATTGCAAATCATCGACCCTGATCGCCGCATGTTGCCCAAGCTTCTGACTTCGATTTTTGGTAGCCGCAACGAGCGTCTGCTCAAGCAATACAGACGGGTTGTCGAGCAGATCAATGCACTGGAAGGCGAACTCGAGGCACTCGACGACGCAGCGTTGAAGGCAAGGACTTTGCAGTTGCGCGAACGCGTTGCCAAGGGCGAAGCGCTGGACGCGCTGCTGGCCCAGGCCTACGCCACGGTGCGCGAAGCGAGCAAACGCACCCTGAAGATGCGTCACTTCGACGTCCAGCTGCTAGGCGGAATCGCTTTGCACCACGGCAAGATCGCCGAGATGCGCACCGGCGAGGGCAAGACGCTCGCCGCCACGCTGCCGGTGTACCTGAATGCACTCACGGGCCGTGGCGTGCATGTCGTGACCGTCAACGACTACCTGGCGCGGCGCGATGCCGAATGGATGGGGCAGCTTTACGACTTCCTTGGCTTGACGGTGGGCGTGAACCTGCCACAAATGTCGCGCGAGGAAAAACAAGCCGCCTACGCCGCCGACGTGACCTATGGCACCAACAACGAGTTCGGATTCGACTATCTGCGCGACAACATGGTCCAGGACACGGCCGATCGCGTTGCGCGCGGCTTGGCCTATGCGATCGTCGACGAGGTCGATTCGATCCTGATCGACGAAGCGCGCACGCCGCTCATCATCAGCGGTCAGGCGGAGGATCACACCGAACTCTATGTGCGCATCAATGCGGTCGTTCCGCAACTGAAGAAGCAGATCGGTGAGCTCGACCTGCGCACCGGAGAAGGCGTGATCGACGCCGGCGACTTCACCGTCGACGAAAAGACGCACCAGGTCTTTCTGACGGAAGACGGCCATGAAAACGCCGAACGACTGCTCACCGATGCCGGTTTGCTTGCACAAGGTGCAAGCCTGTATGACCCGGCGAATATCACGCTCATGCATCATGTCTACGCGGCCTTGCGCGCGCAACATCTGTACCACCGCGATCAGCACTACGTGGTGCAAAACGGCGAAGTGATCATCGTCGACGAGTTCACCGGCAGGCTGATGACCGGCCGGCGCTGGTCGGATGGGCTGCACCAGGCGGTTGAGGCCAAGGAAGGCGTGCAAATCCAAAGCGAGAACCAAACACTCGCGTCGATCACGTTTCAGAACTACTTCCGCATGTACGGCAAGCTCGCCGGCATGACCGGGACCGCCGACACGGAGGCCTACGAGTTCCAGGAGATCTACGGCCTCGAGACAGTGGTGATCCCGCCGAACCAGCCGACCATCCGCAGCGACGAACTCGACCTCGTGTACAAGACCAGCCGGGAGAAGTACGAAGCGGTGATCGAAGACATCCGAGATTGCCATGAGCGCGGCCAGCCGGTACTCGTGGGCACGACGTCGATCGAGAACTCCGAACTCGTCTCGGGCCTGCTGCAAAAGGTGAAGTTGCCGCATCAAGTGCTCAACGCCAAACAGCACGCCAAGGAGGCGGAAATTGTGGCCCAGGCCGGTCGGCCGGGCGTGATCACGATCGCGACGAACATGGCCGGCCGTGGCACCGACATCGTGCTCGGTGGCAATGTCGAGAATCAGATCAAGTTCCTCATGGCCGAAGAAACCGTGTCGCAGATCGACAAGCAAATGCGTTCGCGCCAGCTTCAAGAGGAGTGGCAAGGATTGCACGACGCGGTGAAGGCGCAAGGGGGGCTGCGCATCATCGCCACCGAGCGCCACGAGTCGCGCCGCATCGACAACCAGTTGCGCGGGCGCTCCGGCCGTCAAGGTGACCCGGGTTCGTCGCGCTTCTATCTGTCGCTCGACGATTCCCTGATGCGCATTTTCGCCGGCGAGCGAGTGCGCGCCATCATGGACCGGCTGAAGATGCCTGACGGCGAGGCGATCGAAGCCGGCATCGTGACGCGCAGCATCGAAGGTGCACAGCGCAAGGTCGAAGCGCGCAATTTCGACGTGCGCAAGCAACTCCTCGAATACGACGACGTCGCCAACGATCAACGCAAGGTGATTTATCAGCAACGCAACGACATTCTCGAGGCAAGCAGCCTGACGGCGCAGATCGCCAGCCTGCGCGAGAGCACGATGACCGACATCGTCCGCACCTTTGTCCCCATGGAAAGTGTCGAGGAACAATGGGATTTGAAAGGGCTGGAACGCGTCTTGCACGATGAATGGCAACTCGACGTGCAGATCGCGGCGGAGGTCGAACAAAGCGAAGCCATTGCCGACGAAGACATCGTCGCGAAAGTTGTGGCGGCTGCGAATGCGGCATTCGATGCCAAGCTCGAACGCGTCGGGCAGGAGCAGTTCACGCCGTTCATGCGAATGGTCCTGTTGCAATCGATCGACTCGCATTGGCGCGAACACCTTGCAGCGCTGGACTACCTGCGACAAGGCATCCACCTGCGCGGTTATGCGCAAAAGAATCCAAAACAGGAATACAAACGCGAGGCGTTCGAGCTCTTTTCCCAGATGCTCGATGCAGTCAAGATGGACGTGACGCGCATCCTGGTGAATCTGCGAATTCAGACACAGGAAGAAGCGACGCGCGCCGCGGAAGCGATCGAAGAGCGAGCCGAGCGAATCTCCAACGTAACCTACACCCATCCCAACGAAGACGGCAGCGTCTCCCAGGAGGCGGATCTCGCAGCCCGGCTTGCGCCGGTGCCGAAGGTCGGACGCAATGAACCTTGCCCCTGCGGCAGCGGCAAGAAATACAAGATGTGCCACGGACGCCTGGCCTGATCGGGAACGCAAGTGAAAGTCCTGGTCACCGGAGTTGCCGGATTCATTGGAATGCACGTCAGCCAGATCCTGCTTGCGCGCGGCGACACGGTCCACGGCATCGACAACCTCAACAACTACTACGATCCACAGCTCAAGCGCGACAGGCTGGCGCGGCTGACGTCGAACCAGGGCTTTCGCTTCGAGAAGCTTGATGTGGCGGACCGGCAGGCGATGGAAAAGCTGTTTGCCGCCGAGCGATTCGAAAGCGTCGTGCACCTCGCGGCCCAGGCAGGAGTGCGCTATTCGCTGGTCAACCCGCACGCCTACATTGACAGCAACATCGTCGGCTTCACGAACATTCTCGAAGGTTGCCGCCACAACAAGGTGCAGCACCTTGTCTACGCGTCGAGCTCCAGTGTCTATGGCGGAAATACGCGGTTGCCGTTTTCCGAGCATCACAACATCGACCATCCGGTGAGCCTCTACGCAGCGACGAAGAAGGCAAATGAACTGATGGCGCACACCTACAGCCACCTGTTTGGCCTGCCGACGACGGGTTTGCGCTTCTTCACCGTCTACGGGCCCTGGGGCCGGCCAGACATGGCGCTGTTTCTGTTCACCAAGGCGATTCTCGAAAACCGAACGATCGACGTCTTCAACCACGGCGACATGGTGCGCGACTTCACCTTCATCGACGACATCGCGCAAGGCGTCGTGCACATCCTCGACCGCGCGGCCAGCGCCGACCCGGAGTACGACGCCGCGGCACCCGACCCGGCGTGCAGCAACGTGCCGTACCGCGTGTTCAACATCGGCAACAACGATCCGGTGCAACTCATGAGCTTCATCGAGGCGATCGAGGCCGCGACCGGCCGCGTGGCGACGAAGAACCTCTTGCCGCTGCAAGACGGTGACGTGCCGGCCACCTTCGCCGACGTTTCGGAACTGACTCGGTGGACCGGCTTCACGCCGGGCACGCCGATCCGCGAAGGAGTCGGCCGCTTCGTGCAGTGGTATCGGGACTACTTCAAGGTTTGACCTGGCAGGGGACTCTTCATCATGACGACCATCGCGGTCATTGGCCTGGGCTACGTCGGCTTGCCGCTCGCCGTGGAGTTCGGCAAGAAGTTCAAGACGCTTGGATTCGATCTGTCCGCGGAAAAGGTGGCCGCCTACCGGCTTCATGTCGACCCCACCGGAGAAGTGAGCAGCGATGACCTGCGCAACGCCACACGACTCGAATGCAGCACGGACCCGAAAGTCATCGGCCAGGCCAATTTCATCATCGTTGCCGTGCCCACCCCGGTGGACCAGGCGCACCAGCCCGACCTTACGGCCTTGGTCAACGCGAGTGAAAGTGTCGGCAAGTACCTCAAGCCCGGCGCTGTCGTCGTCTACGAATCGACGGTCTACCCTGGCGCGACCGAGGAGGTGTGCATCCCCATCATCGAGGCGCAGTCGGGCCTGAAGTGGAAGAAGGACTTCTTCGTCGGCTACAGCCCGGAGCGCATCAACCCCGGCGACAAGGAGCGCACGGTCACGAAGATCACGAAAATCGTCTCCGGCGACACGCCCGAAACCCTGGCCAAGGTCAGAAAGGTGTACGGCGCCGTGATCACGGCGGGTGTGTATTGCGCCAGCAGCATCAAGGTCGCAGAAGCCGCCAAGGTGATCGAAAACACCCAGCGCGATCTGAACATCGCGCTGATGAACGAGCTGTCATTGATCTTCCACCGGATCGGCATCGATACCGAGGAAGTGCTCAAGGCGGCCGGAACGAAGTGGAACTTCCTGCCGTTCCGCCCGGGTCTGGTCGGCGGCCATTGCATCGGCGTCGATCCGTACTACCTCACGCACAAGGCGGAGATGCTCGGCTACACGCCGCAGGTGATCCTGGCCGGGCGCCGCATCAACGACGGCATGGGCAAGTATGTCGCCGAGCAAACGATCAAGCAGATGATTGCAGCCGACCTCGCCGTGAAAGGCGCGAATGTCATCGTGCTGGGCATGACGTTCAAGGAGAATTGCCCGGACGTACGCAACAGCAAGGTGATCGACGTCGTGCA
>JAEMQF010000134.1 GCA_022758925.1 Burkholderiales bacterium
CGCGGCGACCGCTGGGGCAACCTCACCTACCGCATGACGGCGCGCAACTTCGGGCCCATCATGGCGATGGCAGCCAAGCTCACCGTCGCCAGCGTGCACGAGGTGGTGGAGCTCGGCGCACTCGACCCCGAGGTGGTGGTGACACCGGGGCTGTTCGTGCAGCGCGTCGTGAAGATCGCGCGCGCCACGACCACGGCAGGCGGCTTCACGACCGCGGCCTGAGGACCGATGCGATGGCCAGGTGGAGCAAGAACCAGGTGGCCGCGCTCGTGGCGCGCGACATTCACGACGGCGCGGTCGTCAACCTCGGCATCGGCATGCCGACGCTGGTGGCGAACCACCTGGGCGCCGGCAAGGAGGTGATGCTGCACAGCGAGAACGGCGTCATCGGCATGGGCCCGGCGCCGGCGCCGGGCGAGGAGGACTACGACCTCATCAACGCCGGCAAGCAGCCGGTGACGCTGTTGCCCGGCGGCGTGTTCTTCCACCACGCCGACAGCTTCGCGATGATGCGCGGCGGCCACCTCGACGTCTGCGTGCTCGGCGCCTACCAGGTCGCGGCCAACGGCGACCTGGCGAACTGGCACACCGGCGAGGCCGATGCGATCCCCGCCGTCGGCGGCGCGATGGACCTCGCGATCGGCGCCAGGAAGACCTGGGTCATGATGGAGCACACGACGAAGGCCGGCGAGCCGAGGATCGTGCCGCGCTGCACCTACCCGATCACCGCCCTGGGCTGCGTCAGCCGCGTCTACACCGACCTCGCGGTGCTCGACATCACGCCCGCCGGCGTGGTGCTGCGCGAGATGGCGCAGGGCCTGGACTTCGCCGCGCTGCAGGCGTGCACCGGGGCGCCGCTCATTCGATGAGGGCGGTCGCTCAGGCGATGCATCGCAAGGCGGTCCGGGTGAATTGACTTCCCGAGCCGACCGGTCTAGTCTCAAGCGCGTGAAACGCGGACTCGAACGCCCGGCCAACGCCAGCGCAGAAGACCCCAAAGTGGAGCCAACTGCCCCACGCGTGCGCGGCCGCAGCGAACGTGCGACAGGTCGTGGCGATACGAAGCGAGCGCTGGTCTGGTGCGGAACCGAACTGCTGACCGAACGTGGTTTCCAGGTCACCGGCATCGACGAAGTGCTCAAGCGCGTCGGCGTGCCGAAGGGCTCGTTCTATCACTTCTTCGCCAACAAGCATGAGTTCGGCGAGGCGGTGATTCAGAACTACGTCGAGTTCTACGCGCGCAAGATGGGGCGAATCTTTGACGACGAGTCGCTGTCCCCCTTGTCGCGTTTGCGCGCATTTGTCGAAGATGCGAAGCGGGGCATGTTGAAGTACGGCTATCGGCGCGGCTGTCTGATCGGCAACCTGGGGCAGGAACTGGCCAGCCTGGATGACTCGTTTCGCGAACAGTTGGAAGCGGTGCTCCTGGCCTGGGAACGGCGCGTGACCGCGTGCCTGGAGCGAGCCATCGACGCGGGGGAGTTGGTGCCAGGCAGCGACACCGCAGCCATTTCGCGCTTCTTCTGGATCGGCTGGGAAGGCGCGGTGTTGCGCGCCAAACTGACCCGCAACGCCGAGCCACTGGACCAGTTCGCTGACTTGTTCTTCGCCATGCTGGCTTGCGGCGCGCCAGCGGCTCGCCGGCGCAGGTAGCCCCTTGACCTGGTTCTGCTGGTTTTCCTTTACTGTTTTCTAGACGACCGGTCTAATATTCGCAGGCGGGTGCGGCAGGTGCCGCCGCTCATGACATCCACAAGGGGTTACGGTGCGTTCAACCGGGTTCCGAGTTGACAAGGCTCTGCGGCATGGCTGAACCCCTGCTCGTGCTGAACGGGTTGGGCAAGCAGTTCGGCGGCGTGCAGGCCGTCAAGGACCTTTCGTTCTCGATTGGCGCGGCCGAGGTCGTCGGGCTCATCGGGCCGAATGGCTCGGGCAAGTCGACGTCGGTCAACCTCATCTCGGGCACGATGCCGCCATCGCACGGCGAGATCCGTTTTGCCGGCGCCAGCGTTGCCAGGCTCTCCGTGAGTGAGCGTGTGCCGCTTGGGCTGGCGCGCACGTTCCAGACCACCAGCGTCTTCCCGGAATTCAGCGTGCGCGAGCAGATCCTGACTGCGTGTCACGTTCGCTATCGGTCCAGTGCCTCGGGCTCCGTGTTTCGCATGGCTTCGGCGCGCCGCGAGGAGCGCGCCCAACGCGCAAAGACGCAAGAGATCTTGGCGTTCGTCGGGCTCTCGGCGGTGGCCGACGAACCGGCATCGGCAGTTTCCTCGGCGCAACAACGGCTGTTGATGATCGCCACCGCGCTTGCGACAGAACCCCGACTGCTGCTGCTCGACGAGCCCGCGGCGGGCATGGTGGCCAAGGAGCGCAAGGACCTGGCTGGGGTGATTCAGCGCATTCGCGAGCGTGGCATCGCGGTGCTGGTGATCGAGCACCACATGGGTTTGATCATGGAGGTGTGCTCGCGCATCGTGGTGCTCAACTTCGGCCAGAGGATTGCCGAGGGCACCCCGGCCGACATCCAGCGCAACCCCGCCGTGATCGACGCCTACCTGGGTGGAGCGCACTGAATGCTGAAAGTGCGCGACCTGCACGCGGGCTACGGCAAGGCCGATGTTCTGCATGGTGTGAGTTTCGACGTCGCCGCGGGCGAATGCGTGGCGCTCGTCGGCGCCAACGGTGCCGGCAAGAGCACGACCCTGAAATGCATCTGCGGCCTCGTCGGCGTACGCAACGGCAGCATCGAGTTCGAAGGCCGACGCATCAATGGCCTGCCGGGCCACGCCATCGTGCGGCTGGGCATTACGATGTGCCCCGAAGGCCGCCAGGTGTTTCCCGAGATGTCGGTGCTCGAGAACCTGGAAATGGGCGCGCATGTCAGGCACGACCGCCAGCAGGCCGCCGACATCGAGGCCATGATGGATCTCTTTCCCGTGCTGCGTTCGCGCTCGCGCCAGAGCGCGGGCACGCTGTCCGGTGGCGAGCAGGAGATGCTGGCCATTGCGCGGGCGTTGATGTCCAAGCCCAAGCTGTGCATCTTCGACGAGCCCTCGCTGGGCCTGGCGCCGAAGATCGTCGCCGAAGTCGAGCAGACCCTGGCCCGGATCAAGGGCACGGGAGTCACCGTCCTGCTGGTGGAACAGAACGCGTCCATGGCCTTGCGGCTGGCCGATCGCGCCTACGTCTACGAGGCCGGAGAGATCGTATTGCAGGGCACAGGCGCCGAGTTGCGGGCCCACCCTGAAGTCAGCAAAGCCTACCTCGGCTACTGACGCCTGCGGCCAGCGTGGCATTGAACCCTTTCAACCTGGAGACAAACGCATGACGAACCTTGCAAAACCCCTCTTGACCTCTCTCGCCATGGCGACCGTGGCACTGGTCTGTGTCAGCGCCGGCGCCGCCGAGAAAGAACTCCTCATCGGTGTCAACGACTCGCTCACCGGGCCGGGCGCGGTGTACGGCCTGCCGCAGGCCAACTCGGTGCAGATGGCCGCCGACGAGATCAACGCCGCCGGGGGCATCAAGGCCGGGCCGGATGTCTACAAGCTGCGCGTCATCAGCAACGACGACAAGGCCAACCCGACCGAGGCCACCAACAGCGTGCGCAAGCTGATCGACCGCGACGGGGTCAAGTACCTTCTGGGCTTTTGCTGCTCAGGCCCGACCAGCGCCGTCGCGTCGTTCATCGAAAAAGAAAACGCCCTCATGCTGGTGGGCAATGCCGCCGAGCGGGCGATCACCGCCAAGGGCATCCCGAACCTCTTCCGCACCCGTCCCCCGGCCGATTTCACCGGCGCCGCCGCAGGCGTGTTCGTCGGCAAGCGCGGCGCCAAGAACGTGGCCGTGATCGGCTCGCTGGATGTCGGCTTCTACACCCAGTACCTCGAAGCCTTCGAGCGCGAGTTCGCCAAGCTGGGCGGCAAGATCGTGGCCAAGGAGACCTTTGGCCTGAAGGACCGCGACATGACGCCGCAGCTCACCAAGGTGCGGGCGCTAAACCCCGACGCGCTGCTGGTGCTGGGTTATGTCGAGCCGGCGGCCTTTGTCTACCGCCAGGCCACCGAGCTGGGCATGAAGATCCCGCGTTACGGCTTCACGAGCGGCAGCGAAGAGCAGTTCCTGAAGGTGGCCACGAGCGAACAGATGGAGGGCGTGTGGGACCTGCGTCCCACCGAGCTGACCGTCGAGGCCCTGGCCGCCAACGCCAAGACCTATGTCGCCAACTACACGAAGCGCTTTGGTGCGCCGCCCTCGCCGAGCTCGCCCTACGCGTACGACCAGGTCTACGTGCTGAAGCAGGCGGTTGAACGCGCCGGCTCGGCGGACGACCCGAAGAAGGTCATGGCCGAGGTCCGCAAGGTGACGATACCCAACGAGGCGGTGATGAAGTACCTGCCCGTGGGCGGCACGATGTTCGACGGCAACGGCCAGGCCTATACGTCCAACGGCGCCTTCCAGTGGCAGAAGGGCAAGTGGTTCTACGTGTCCGACCTGCCGTCCGACCCGGCGCTGTACTCCGAATTCCTGCGCGGGCTGCGCAAGTAAGCGCAGGCAGGCTGGACATGCCGCCGACACTCGCCAAGGCAGCCGCGTGATGACCGAGATCCTGCAGCAGATGCTCAATGGCTTGGCGATGGGGTCGGTGTACACCGTCATCGCGCTGGGCCTGACCGTGGTCTTCGGCATTCTGGGCATCGCGCACTTCGCCCACGGCTCGGTCGCCATGTCGGGCGGTTACCTCACTTTCTTCTTCGGCGAGCGGCTGGGCATTGGCTTTTTCCCGGCCATGGCGTTGGCCATGTTGGCGGGTGCGGCGATCGGGGTACTGATCGAGCGGCTGGCCTATCGGCCGGTGCGCGATGCACCGCACATCAACGCTTTCATCATCGCCTTGGGGCTGACGATGATGATCGAAGGCATCAACCTGCTGGCCTTCGGCGCCGACCAGGTGGTGATCCAGACACCCTATCGCGGCGTCTTCAAAGTCGGCGGCGTGGCGGTGGCCGAACTGCGCCTGCTGGTGATCCTGACTGCCTGCTCGCTGATCGGCGCGGTGGCGCTGCTGATCAGTCGCACCAAGACCGGCAAGTCGATCCGAGCGGTGGCGCAGAACCGCCCGGCTGCGGTGCTCATGGGCGTCAACGTCAACCGTGTGTCGGCCATCGTGTTCTCGGTGTCGTCGGCGCTCGGCGCCGCAGCGGGCGCGCTGGTGGGTGCCCTGCTCGCCATCGCCCCCGGCGTGGGCGAGGGCCTGGCGGTGAAGGGCTTTGCCGTGCTGATCCTGGGCGGCCTGGGTTCAGTTCCGGGCGCGATCGTCGGCGGCATCGTGCTCGGGGTCAGCGAAGCCATGGCCGCCGGGTTCATCTCGTCGGCCTACAAGGACGTGATCGCCTTCATGGTGATGATCGTCGTGCTGCTGTTCAGGCCGGAAGGCCTGCTGGGCAAGCGATGAGCCCGCGCCTGCTTCGGCGGATGGGCTGTGCGGCCCTGATGCTGGCGGCGCTGGCGCTGCCGCTGGTGGTGAAGCTGCCCTACTTTCTGCACCTCATCATCCTGGCGCTGATCTGGGTCGTGCTGGCCCAGGGGCAGAACCTGATCCAGGGTTTCACTGGCTATGTCTCGATCGCACAGGCCGGTTTCATGGGCATCGGCGCCTACAGCTCCACGCTGCTGAGCGTGAAGCTAGGCTGGCCGGTCTGGTTCACGATGGCCGCCGCACCGCTGATGACGGCGGCACTGGCCGTGCTGGCGGGATACCCCAGCCTGCGCGTGAAGGGGCATTACTTCGCCATCGTGACGCTGGCCTACAACATGGTCATCTTCATCGTGTTGACCACGTGGAGCTCGCTCACCGGTGGCGAGGCCGGCATCTCGAACGTGCCGCGCCCGCCGGATGTCAGCATCGTCGGCTTCGTCTGGAGCCTGGGCGACCGCGTCGGCTACTACTACCTCGCCTTGATCGTTGCCGCGCTCGCCACCTTGCTGTGCGCGCTGATATTGCATTCGCGCGTCGGCAGGGTACTGGTCGCTATCCGGCAGAACGAGGCACTGATCGAGGCCGCAGGCGTGCAGAGCTGGCGCTACAAGCTCTTTGCCTTTGTGGTCAGTGCCAGCCTTGCGGGTCTGGCCGGCGCGCTGTACGCGCACTTCATCGGCTTCCTCAACCCTGACGCCTTCGGGGTCGACCATTCGCTGAACGCGATCCTCGCGGTGATCCTGGGTGGCAGCGGCACGCTGGCCGGGCCGGTGGTGGGCGCGTTCGCCGTCGTCTTCTTGCCCGAGTACCTGCGCGTGGCCGAGAACTATCGGCTGGTGATCTACGGCTTCATCCTCGTGGCGACGACGATCTTCATGCCACGCGGGCTGGTGCCGTTGGTCGCGCAGGGCCTGCGCGCGCTGGCGGCGCGCCTGAAGCGATAGGCGAGATGAGCGCTTTGACCACTGACGAGCAACGCGCCATCGACGCGGCACGGGGCTTCGCGGCCACTCATGTGAGGCCGAATGTCCAGGCCTGGGAGCATGGGCATGGCGATAGCCGCTCGGTGCTCCCCGAGGCCGCGCGCGCCGGCATGCTGGGTCTCGAAGTGCCCGTCGAGCATGGGGGACAAGGCCTGTCCTTCGGCTGCAAGTGGCGCGTGGCCGAGATCCTGGCGGCTGCCGACTTCGGGGTCGCGATGTCGGTGATCAACACCCACAACGTGGCGAATCATCTCGCCCGCAAGGCCGCGCCGGAAGTCGTGCGCCAGTACCTGCCGGCCCTCTTGTCGGGCCGGCGCACAGGGTGCACGGCGCTGACCGAGCCGGGTGCCGGGTCCGACTTTTCAGCCATCGCGACCCAGGCGCGCAAGGTGGGCGACGCATGGCTGATCGACGGCCAGAAGGCATGGATCGTCAATGCCACGCACGCCGATGTGATGGTCGTCTATGCGCAAACCGAACCTGGCGCCGGCGCCCGTGGCATTGCCGCCTTTGTCGTGGACGGCACCCGCGACGGCTTTGTCCGGGATCCGAGGTCGGACAGCGGCGCCGCGCGTGCGGCCGATGCCGGTGGCTTCCAGCTTCGGGCCTATCGTGCTCAGGCCCACGAGCTGCTGCATGCGCCGGGTCAGGCTTTCAAGGCCGCGCTCACATCGATCAACGGCGCCAGGATCTACGTCGCCGCCATGTGCTGCGGCATGGTGGCCGAATGCCTGCGCGTGGCCAGGGAATACGGCGCAACGCGGCACACCTTCGGCAAGTCGTTGCACGAGCACCAGGGCTGGCGCTGGAGCCTGGCCGACGCCGCGATTGACCTCGAGGCGGCACGGCTGCTGCTCGATGCCGCGGCAGCACGCATCGACAGCGGCAGCGATGCCCAGACCGCGGCGGCCCAGGCCAAGGTGTTTGCCACCCGCATGGCCGGCCGGCATATCGCCGCACTGCTGCACGCCATGGGCGCGCAAGGCCTGCGCGAGCACCATCCTTTCCTGCGCCACCTGGCCGCGGCGCAGGTGGCCACGCTGGTCGACGGCTCAACCGAAATGCTGCTGGAGCGGATTGCCAAAGACCTGCGCAAGCTCTGACCGCCAGCCACGTCCGGCAGCAACCGATTTCCTCTTTGAAGAAACCGAGCGAGAACACGATGCGCGTATTCCAGATCGAAGGCGAATGGGGCATGGACCACCTGAAGCTGTCCACGCGACCCGAGCCCAAGGCCGGCCCTGGGCAGGTCGTGGTGAAGATGAGTGCGTCCTCGCTGAACTACCGTGACCTGCTGGTTCCCAAGCGCGGCTATGGCAGCCATACGGGCAATCTGCCTCTGATCCCCTTGTCTGACGGCGTGGGCATCGTCACCGAGGTCGGGCCGGGCGTGCGGCGGGTGGCAGTTGGCGACCGCGTCTGCCCGACCTACTTCCAGCGCTGGGTCAGCGGGGAACCCGACCTGGAGCGCTTGACGCAGTCGCTGGGCGGCCCCGTCGACGGCACCATGACCGACCAGATGTGCCTGTCGGAAGAGGGCGTGTCCAAGGTACCCGCCCACTTGAGCGACATCGAGGCCGCGACCCTGCCTTGCGCCGCGCTCACCGCATGGAGCGCATTGGTCACCTGCTCGAATACCCGTCCAGGCGATCAGGTGCTGGTCCAGGGATGCGGGGGCGTGGCCTTGTTTGCCGTGATGTTCGCCAAACTGCTCGGGGCCAATGTCACCGTGATCTCCTCCAGCGAAGAGCGAATCGACAAAGTCAGGCAACTCGGCGCCGATGCCACCATCAACTACCGCGCAACTCCCGAATGGGCGAAGGCCTCTCGCGAGATCACTGGCGGCCGCGGCTACGACATGATTCTCGAACTGGGCGGAGAGAAGACGCTGCCGCAGTCGCTGCGCTGTGTCAGGCCGGGCGGCACGCTGGCGATGATCGGCGTCCTTACAGGCGGCGAGATGGCCACTTCACTGGGATTGATCGTCACACGGCAGGTGCGCCTGCAGGGCATCACCGTCGGCCACCGCGATGGTTTCGAGGCGATGTTGCGCGCTGTCGACCAACACCGGCTGAAGCCTGTCGTGGACCGCGTCTTCGGGTTCGAGGAACTGAAGGACGCGATGGCCTATCTGCAAAGCGGCGCGCAGTTCGGCAAGGTCTGCCTGGCGCACTGAGGGTCTTTGCGCCGGCACCCAGGCGTGGCCATGCTCTTCCCCATCGACCAGGCGCCAGGCGATGCCGATCGTCTGGCCTTCCAGATTTGCGAGACCGGCGAGTCGGTCACTTTCGGACAGCTCGACACGCGCGCCAACCAAGTGGCCCGGGTGCTGCGCGGATGCGGCGTTGCACGGGGTGCGCATCTGGCCTTGTTGCTGAAGAACCATCGGCGCTTCCTCGAGGCATGCTTCGGCGCCGACCGCGCCGGTGTGTACTACACGACCATCAGCACGCGCTTGATGGCCGATGAGATTGCATACATCGTCCGCGATTGCGCAGCGCGGGTATTGGTGGTGTCGGCCGGGCTCGATGAGCTGGTTCAGCAGCTGCGCCCTTTGCTGCCCGAGGGTTTGAAGTGCTTCATGCTTGGCCCACCGGCATCGGGGTTTGAGAGCTGGGAGACACAGGTGGACGCTGCAGCGAGCACCCCCATCGCCGACACCGCACAGGGCCTGGACATGCTGTACTCGTCCGGCACCACCGGGCGCCCGAAGGGGGTGAAGTGGCCGATGCCGCAAACCCCTGCAGGGGCACGCACGATGCTCGTCAACCTGCTGGCACCGCTCTTCGGCTACGGGCGCGATTGTCGGTACCTCTCGCCGGCACCGCTCTATCACGCCGCTCCGCTGCGTCACTGCATGACGGTGATCAAGCTCGGCGGCAGCGTGTTCGTGATGGAGCATTTCGATGCCGAGCGATCGCTGCACTGGATCGCGCAGCTTCGCATTACACACAGCCAGTGGGTGCCGACCATGTTCGTGCGCATGCTCAAATTGGCGGAGGACGTTCGCAAGCGCCATGACCTGTCGTCGATGCAGGTCGCAGTGCATGCGGCGGCACCTTGTCCGGTCGAAGTGAAGCAACGCATGCTCGACTGGTGGGGGCCGATCGTCTTCGAGTACTACGCCGGGACCGAGAACAACGGCTTTTGCACCATCACCCCGCAGCAGTGGCTACAGCACCAAGGCTCGGTGGGCCGGGCGTGCCAAGGCGTGCTGCACATCTGCGACGAAGAGGGCAACGAGTTGCCCGCCGGAGAAACCGGGTTGGTCTATTTCTCCGCCGGCCCCGGCTTCGAATACCACAACGATCCGGATCGCACGGCGCAGACCCGAAATGCAAAAGGCTGGTCGACACTCGGCGACATCGGCCGGCTCGACGAGGAGGGCTACCTGTATCTCGTCGACCGCCGCGCATTCATGATCATCTCCGGCGGCGTGAACATCTACCCTCAGGAGGCCGAGAGCGTGCTCATCGGTCATCCCAAGGTGGCCGACGTCGCGGTGATCGGCGTGCCCAGCGAAGACCTTGGCGAGGCAGTCAAGGCCGTGGTGCAGCTGCTGGACCCCAGCGCTGCAGGCCCAGCCATGGAAGCCGAACTGCTGGCCTACTGCAGGCAGCACCTGGCCAGCTTCAAGTGCCCGCGCAGCGTCGACTTCGACGCCGCGCTGCCCAGGCACCCCACCGGCAAGCTCTACAAGCAGTTGCTGCGCCGGCGCTACTGGCCCGTGTAGCGCTCAATCTGCGACTCGGCATCAGGTGCCTGCCGCAAGAGCGGCAGCTTTCAGGAAGCGAGAGTCATCGTGAGCAGTCAGGGGGTCGGGGGGTGAACCGGACCGCAGCGTTTGGCCGGGGTCAAAACGGAGCCGACCCCGCACCGGCGCGGTGGAACGATCGCACCCCGACCCTTGACGCACGTGGCGGCGCGATCGTTCTTCGAATCAGGGGCCGGTCCCGAGCCGAGCCAACACCTCGGCGTGGATCACACTCGCATCACTGCGATCGGCGAAAAGCCGCAGCGTTCAACGGATCCCGACCGGGTTGATCATCGACTGCACCGAACCCTGGTACTTGTTCTGCCCGAGGATGAACATGAACTCGTAGGCCTTGTCCTTGGCCAGTTCAGCGGTGTTGATGTTTTCCAGGATGTAGGTGCCGCTCATGGGCAGCAGGATCTGGTGCACTTCGAACACACCGGCGCCTGGCTCGAACGGAATCGCTTCGACGGCCCAGGTGTCGGCGCCAACCGCGACCACACCCTTGGAAACCAGGTAGCGCGCGCCCTCGCGGCCCAACCCGGGTTCGACCGAGCCGAATCGTTTCGGATCCTTTTCGATCAGACTCAACCAACCCGTGTGGAAGATGACGATGTCACCCTGCTGGATCTCGACGCCCTGTTTCTTCGCAACGGCCTCGATCTCGGCCCTGTTGAACGCGGTGCCTTCCTTGACGACCTCAACGCCGTAGTGCGCTGCCATGTCGAGCATCACGGCGCGGGCCACCATCGGCGGCACCTTGTCGGCGATGAGTGGTTTTGTGTTGCCGGCGGAATCACCGGCGAAGCCAGTCTATGGGGGACCGCAAGCCGATCACAACAGCAGGGACTCGCCCTGTCGCGCACGGCACACGCCCACACGGGCGCGTGCCGTCCCGGGTGTCACCTCAACGACGCGGCGGCACCAGCGCAAACGCGCGCAGTGCCGAACCGGTGCCACCGCGCACCTTGATCGGCGGTGTGACCACGGTGAACTCGTAGGCGCGTGCGGCCGAGAGCTCTTCGAGGTTCAGGTTCTCGATGATGAACACACCCGAGTCGGCGATCAGGCGCATGTGCACCGGGAACACCTGGAACTTGGGTGTCATCGTGATCGGTGGCCGCTGCTCGAAGGTGAGCGTGTCGTTGCCCACGACACGCGCGCCGGCCTGGATCAGGTATTCCGCAGCGTCCAGGCCCGGCCCGGGTGAAGCCTCGCCGGCGTAGGTGGCACTGTCGCCGGCGAAATGTTGGCCCCAGCCGGTTCGGATGAAGACGGTGTCGCCTTTGCGCACGCTCACGCCCTGGCGTTTCTCGGCGTCTTTCAGGTGCTGCGCCGTGATCTCGAACTTTGCCGGCAACGGC
Source organism: Burkholderiales bacterium (assembly GCA_022758925.1). Classification (GTDB taxonomy): domain Bacteria; phylum Pseudomonadota; class Gammaproteobacteria; order Burkholderiales; family Burkholderiaceae_C; genus JAEMQF01. The sequence goes on from JAEMQF010000134.1 coordinate 11,581, forward strand.
GTGGCATCGCCCTTGACCCAGAACGCGACGTCGAGCAGGATGGCGCGATTGATGAGCAAGTCGTTCGGGAACCGGTCAATGCCCAGGTGCGCACCGGTGCCGCTCGCGCCGATGCCGGCGAGGTCGGACGTGGCCGCCGCCGCATCGACGCCACCGAACAACTTGCCGTCGCGGCCGATGTGGCCCAAGGCGTCGATGCTGGGTGCACCATGCTGGCCGCTCCATGTCATCGTCTCGGATGTGAACGAAAGCTGGTCACCGTCCTTGAAGCTGCCGCGCGTCTTGCCATGCGTTGCCGCGAGCGAGAACGCATACGGCGGGTTCACGCCCGCGATGGGCGACTTCGAGTCCCAGGTGTGCGAAAGGTCGATGACCCTGGCGCCGCGAATCGTCGCCCACAGCGCCGCGTCCGCCTCGGCGGCAAACGCATTGGCGCCCGATGCGATGCAGATGGCACCGGCCAACAGCATGGCGGCGCAGGGCGCGAGGTCTGGGCGGGTTGGGTGGCCATGTGGCGGCACATGTCGGTTCATGACAGTCTCCTCGTTGTGGATGTGATTCATTCTTGACCTGGCCTGCCGGCGCGTCAAGCGAACGCTCGTGCAGGGGTTCGTCGCCCGTTCGTGCGCCCGTTCGTGCGCATGCTCGTCCGAGCGCGCGAGCTACTTCAGGAACTCGGGCGCCACCGGGCCGAACGCGAGCGAGATGATGCCCGCCATCGCAAAGTGCACCGGGTCCATGTTCACGGCACGCGCCAACGGCTCGAGGAGGGTGGCGACGATGCTGATGGCGGCAATGGCGTCCAGAAACCAGCCCACCACCGGAAACCACGCGGCAATGAAGAAGCCCGTCGCGGTGATGCCCATGCCCCACCAGCCCACGCCCGCGAGCAGCGCGTTCGGGATTCGACGAACGCTTCCTTCAGCGAGGAGCGCGGGCACTCGGGATAGTTGCGCAGGAGAGCTTGTTCAACCTAGGTTCAAAGGCCCTTTCCCCGTGACGATGGGGTAGTCGGACCCGTCAGGTCGGCGCCGCTCGCGCCAAAGGCGCGCCCCGCGGCGAGCGAAGCTGCGGCCATCACGATGGTGCGTCGGGTCGACATGAGGTTTCCTTCTGTGCCTTGCCCGGCAAATGCCGGCATCGGACCAGGCAACGTGGGGTGAAATGTTCCGCGTACGGGGGCGTTCGCACTCCGGCCCGATGACCGCCACCGTCACGCCCGCCGTTTCGCTCCAACAGGCGGTTGTCAAGCCACGCACCCCGCTGCATGTGCGTGGCTGACTTCCGAGGTTCAACCACATCCGGGATGGCAAGACGCACGCGGATTTTCCAGGGGCGAGCGTCTGCAACTATCCTGTGACCTTTTTTCGAGAGGTTTGCGCCATGGGCGAAGCCCTGATCTTGCTGGCGACGAATTTTCTGTGGGGTGCCTACCATGCCGTGCAGCCCGGGCACGGCAAGACGATCGCCGCCGCCTACATCATCGGCGCGCGCGGGCGCCCTGTGGACGCGTGGATCCTCGGTATCTTTGTCACGCTGTCGCACACCAGCGGCATCGTGCTGGTCGGCGTGCTGGCGTCGCTCGGGCTGCCCGGCTTGGAGTCGAAGCGCATCGAGGTGTGGCTCAAGGTGCTCACGGGATTGCTGATCATCGCGATCGGCCTGTGGACCCTGTGGACGCAACGTTCGCTGTTGAAGCCGGCGGGCGTGCCCGCTGCGGGGGCTGCAGACCGCCCGGATCATTCGCACGCGCACGAGCCTGTTCAGCTCCATGCCCACCCACCAGGGGATGAACAGGGTCGCGCGCAGCACCAGGCGCACCGCCACGACGGCCTGCCCGAACACAATCACGCTCCCGCCCACGATGGCCACTCGGCCGGTTACCACAGCCACGGCTTGGGCATTCAGCACAGCCACGACCTGAGCAGCATCATGAGCAGGCGGCCAAACCTGTGGACGCTCATCGGCCTGGGCATCGCGGGGGGCCTGGTGCCGGATCCGGTGGCTCTCAGCCTCCTGATTCGTGCCCTCACAGATGGCCAGGTGATCCTGGGGCTGATCGGTGTGTTCGTGTTCAGCCTCGGCTTCGCCGCGGTGCTGGTTGCGGTGGGCGTCGTCGCGGCGGCGGTGGGGAAGAGGCTGCTGGATTGGTTGACCGGGCCGCGCGCAGCGCGCCTTCAGCTCGGCATGTCGGCGCTGATCGTGCTCGTGGGGGTGTTCCTGACGGTCATCGCGGTCGGCGAAATGGCGCCGATCTTGGGTACGAGCGGGCCAGGGTGATCTGGCGCGCGGGCGAACGCAGGTTGCATGGTGTCGATCAACGCGCCGCCTCGGCCGCCGGCAACATCCCCACATAACCGGTGATGTCGGCGTACCAGACGTTGCCCTTCGGGTCGACCGCGACGCTGTAAGGGCGGGCGCTTGCACGGGGCAACTTGAACTCGACCACTTTGCCATTGCGAAGTCGCCCGATGCTGCCCTTGCGCAGCATGCCGAACCACACGGCACCACCGGGCCCGGTGGCCAGGCCGGTGAGGCCCAGCTTCTTCTCGGCAAGCGCCAACTCCTCGAACTTGCCATCCTGGAAGCGGCCGATGCGGTCGGTCGGAAACTCGAGAAACCACACCACCCCGGCTGCGTCGACCGCGATGTCGGTGGGCGACACGCCTGGTGTCGGTATCTGATGCTCGGTCGTCTTGCCGTCGGGCGCGATGCGCAGCAGCGAGTTGCCGCTTTGCAGCGTGGCCCAGACCGTGCCGTCGGCAGCCACCGCAACACCGTAAGGCCCGCCGCGCACAGAGTCGATGGCGTGGCGGGTCAATTGCCCGTTGCTCAGCCGCGTGATGCTGTAGGACGTGCTCTCCGCGAACCACACCGCCCCGTCCGGCGCAGCGGCCATCCGCCCCAGGCGGGCGATCGGGGTACCCAGCTTGACGGATTGCACCTCGCCGGCCGCCGACACGGTGACGATCGAAACCGTGGCTGCGTCTGTCACCCACACCTTGCCACTCGTGTCGACCGCGATGCCGATCGGCTCGGTGCTGCGCGAGCCCTTGACGAAACGCTCGACTTTGCCGCCCCGCACCACACCCACCGCATCCGAGAAGTCGATGCTGAACCACACGCTGCCGTCCGGCGCTACGGCCACTGCGGTGGGAATGTCGGTCGAGACGGGCATTGGGTACTCGATCACCTTGGCGCTGCGTGGACCAAGCGGCCACCACATCATCGCCGCCACGCCTGATGCGAGCAGCAACAGAATCATCAGCAGAATCGCCGCGCGGCGATTGGCATGCAAGAATGGTCCGGGGCGCATCGGCGCAGTGCGTTGGGTCGAAGTGGGACATTCAGGCGTCGCGGTAGCGACGCGCCAGGCCACGCGCGCCGAACCAGCCAGCCATCAGCAGCAACAGCAGGAACGCGCTGGCGCCAGCAACGCTCACCGGGTCGAGCTGAGACAACAGATTGGAGCCCTGCTCGGCGCGACGCCGCAGTTCCGAGTACGGCACGAGCGAAAACCCGGCATAGACCGTCTGCGCGTCGAACGGGTCGCGCAGCAGTGGCCCGGCTTCGAGGTGGACGGGCAAAGCGCCCTCGACCTGGGCCCAGGTGTTGCCGCCGTCGGTGCTGCGCTGCAGACCCCTGTGCGTGCTCAGCACGATGAGAGTGCCCGCCTGGGCCGTGGCAAGGCCGCGGATCGCGAAGACACCTTCGCCGATCGGCCTTCCCCAGGAGCGCCATGTTGCGCCCAGGTCATCACTGACATGGACCTGGTTGCGCGTGGCCGCCCACAAGCGGCTGTGCTGTTCGCGGTCTGCCGCAAGCGTCTCGACCTGACCGCGGGGCAGGCCCGCGTCGCGCGGGGTCCAGGATCTTGCGCTGTCGGCGCTGACCCAGACGCGACCTTCGAACACCGCGAACAGCGTCTCCACGCCAAGCCCCGCTGCTGCGGACGCCACCACCAGGGCAGCGCCCGCAACGTCGGGCAAATGCTCCTGCCCGACACGCACGAACTTGTGGCCGTGATTCGAACTGGCATAGATGCCCCGCGCTCCGAGCAGATAGACGCGACCAGGCTGCAGGCCCGGCACGAGCGCGCGGCCGGGCAATGCGGCGTCGGGCATGTCGCTCTTGTTCCAGGCGGACTCGGCGGCGGCGACGAACACACCTGCAGGCGTTGCGGCCCACGCGCCTTTGCCGTCGGCCGCAAAGGCCACGGCCAGCGTCGGGCCGTTGAACAGCTGGGGCGCTTCCGGCAACCAATTCCGCCCCCCGTTGCGGGAGCGAAGCAAACGCGTATCGGTGGCGTACAACAGGTGATTGGCGTCCGTTGGGCTCACGGCGATGGCCAAGGCGGCGCCGACGAACAGACCGGCATCGGCGCAAAGCCAGGCCGCGCCGTCGTCGCGCGAGCGGAACAGGCCGCCCCAGGCACTCGGGTCGTGCGCGAGCGCGGCCGTGGCGCACGCCGTCAATGCGGCTGCCGTCACGAGGCGAAGGATGGATTGCACCGACTGGTTCGCGCAGGCAGAAAAATGCGAGGTGCCGGGTCGCCCCAGCGCCTCGCAGGCTGTGCCGACCCGGGTCAGGTTGGCATCACTTCTTGCGGCTGGCCTCGCCAGGCGCGAGCGCAATTTCGGCGAGGCGACCCCCATTCATGCCGACCCAGGAGTTCTTCGTCAATGGGTACTTGTCGCTATACGACAAGGGCTCGTGCGCAGCCACGCAATTCTGATAACCACCGGTGATCTTGTAGCACTTCTCATAGGCCAGGAACTGCTGCACCGAATCGGTCTGCTGGATGTTGGCCACTTCCCAGTCACGAATTGCCTCCCACGAAGAGTAGGCGTCCGAGCCGAACACCAGCTTGCCCAGGCTGGTGGGCACTTCCAGCAGTTGCGACCCTGCGGTGTGAGCACGGTGCGCGGCGTGGATCTTCACACCCGGCATGATCTCCATTTCGCCGTCGACGATCACCGCCTTGCCGCGCAGCACCTTGCCGTAGATCGAGTCGACCGTCTTCGGTGGATAACCGCATGCAGGCGTGCGGTTGCAGCCGCCCTTGTCGAAGTTGTGGGCGCGAATACGCTCGTGCCCCGGGTAGTTCAAGGCCCACTCGATGCCGCGCAGTTCCTCGGCCTGCACATACAGCATCGCATTCGGGAACTCGTCCAGCGACCCCGCATGGTCCCAGTGGCCATGGCCAATCACGATCTTGGAGACGTCGGCGGCCTTGAAGCCCAACTGCGCAATCTGTTGGGACAACGGCGACCAATGGGCCGTGCCGGTCGCCTTGTGATAGTCGGTCTGGTTCCAGCCGTTGTCGTACAGGATCAGTTCCTGCCCGCACTTGATGACGCCCACATTCACCGGCAGGTCGACCGTGTTGACGTTGTTGCGGGCCTCCTTGCTGCCCTGAATGTAGGAGCGGTCCGGGTGGAACATGCCGAACGGCACGCCCATGAACCGGCTGTTCTCGACCAGCCATGCCGAACAATTCTGCGCCTGGGCCACCCCTGTAGCGAGTGCGCCAAGCGCCACCAGAGCCGCGCCCGCGAGCGCCTTGAAAACCTGTTGCCTCATTTTCGATTTACCTTTCTTGGTTGTTGTCGAACCACGAGCTGCCCCTGGCTCTGATCAATTCGGCTTGATTTCGCCGGGCCAGAGCTGCTCACCCACCTCGAGCAGGATGCCAGAGGCTTGCTCCGACATCTCCTGCGCCTTCAACAGATGCGCATCCTTGCCGTCATGCGCCACCTTGACCATTTCCTGTGAAGCGTTGCGGTACAACTGCAACGCACCCGCGTAACGGTTGCGCGTCTGCTGCATCGAAGCCGGCGCATCGAGTGAACGCAACGCCGCCTCGGCCTCATGGAACACTGCGGTGAGGGGTGCCACCTTGGTGTTGACGCTGGCGCGATCGCCGTCGCCCATCTTGTAGGCGAGGCCGGCAAAGGTCATGCGCACGGCTGCGGTTCGCACGTCGGAGTGGATATTCCACAAGGCCTGCGAAAAACGCTCCTCCGCGGCACTGTGGGCGGGGCGTTGCTCGGAAAGCGCGTGCGCTGCCGCCTGCGGCTGAACATCGAGCGTGCCTTTTCGCGCCTCGTGGACCGCCGCATAGCCCGCCAAAGCGGCGAGCCCTGCGAGCACCAGCCACAGACCGAGCGTCTTTGCATTGGGACGCCAAGATTGCGGCACGGCGTGGGTGGCGCTCATGATGAGGGCCGAATCTAGGCGTTCTGAGGCACAGCGTCAATCCGGCGCGGCCCGAATGAACAGCCCGTCTGCGACGCCGACCTTCCAGGCCATGTAGCACCCCAGGCCCAGGCTCAGCGCACCGCCCACCGCTTGCATACCCAGGTTGAGAAAGGGCGGCCGACGGCTACCAATGAAAGGGGCGGCGATCACCGAAGTGATCAGCATCATGCCCGCCGTGGTCCCGACCCCGAACAGCAGCAGGTAGGCGATGGCCCACATTGGCTCGCGAATCTGGGTCAGCACCAGCAAGGCCACGGCGGCGGACCCCGCCAGACCGTGCACGACGCCGATGGCGAGCGGCCGCAACGCCTGGTACAGGCTCAGGCCGCCCCAATGCCTGTCCAGCCAGCTCAGTGGCGTGTCCGCGTGCCCGTGCTGGGCTGCGCCGTGACCGTGCCTGTGCGCGTGGACATAGTCACCGTGCACATGCGGGTGCAAGTGAGTCTCGGACACCGGCTCGCCATGTGAGTGCTCCGACAAGCCTTCGGCCAGGGCCGAGGCGAGGGTCTCGCGCACGTGTCGCCTCACCCGAAGTAGGGTGACGATGCCCAGCAGCATCAGCATGAGCGCCACGCAAAACTCCAGGGCCAACTCCAGGCGCAGGGGGATCACGAGGTTGAACAGGATGATCGCAGCGCCGACAAAGAATATCGTGACGGTGTGCCCCAATCCCCACAGCAAGCCAATCCTCGCTGCGCCGCCCACGCTGCGCTGGCGGCTCACGATGGTGGACACCGCAATCACGTGATCTGCGTCGGTCGCGTGCAGCATCCCGAGAAGAAAACCCAGCACCACCACTGGCAACGATTCCACCTCGGTACCCCCCGGTGACCACTTTCGGGTTTGTAGCACGCGGCGATCAATGCAGCGCGGAAACGAAATCCACACACCACTCCGTGAAAACACCGATGCCGCCAGGCTGATGCCGTCCAAGAGATGGCCCATGCCTCGACCCGGGCCGGCACCCGGACTCAACGCGACGCAGACTTGCATGACTTTCAGACCCACAACCCCTGCGGGGTGTGGGTACCTGTCGCTTTGCAAGGTGGCCGTGGGGCTGGCGCTGCCGGTCGGCCTTGCGGCGAGCGCACTGGCCCCGACCATGACAATGCGCGTGTCGGTCTCGGCGTCGCAGAACTCGCACCTGCTCCGGCGGCTACTGCACCGCGCGCGAATGCGCGACCGCGCCCAGATGCGCCGGCCCGACGAGCTTGGCGTACTCCTGCAGAACGCCGGCGAGGCGTTCACCGGGACGAGGTTTCCACGCCGCGCGGCGGCGCGCGATCTCGGCCTCGTCGGCAAGCCATTGCAACGTGCGCGCCTGGCCTTCGTTGCGGATCACGAGCAAGTCGCCGGCGCTGTAGCTGCGTGCCATGACGGCGGCGAAGGCGTCTTCTTCGCACTCGAAGATGCGCGCCGCGCCTTCGAAGATCGAACTCTTCAGGCCCGCGACCTTGATCAATGCACCGTCGGCTGCGAGGTTGCCCTTGAGCACGACGACACCGCATGGACCTGTGCAGCACCGACCGATCGAGGAAGAACCGCATCGACGGCATCGAGTCCGAGCGCCTGCAGCGCACGATCGACATCACCTTCGCGCAGCCGAAGCCCGACAAGCCGGTGAAGGCGCAGCACGTCGTCACCAACGCCCAGCGCTCGAAGATCAAGCCGCTGAAGTC
>JAEMQF010000409.1 GCA_022758925.1 Burkholderiales bacterium
CCTGCGCGCGCCCGGCGCATAGGCACGCGGGAGCGCGCCGAGGAAGGTCATCGTGATTTCGTCGCCTCCCACCGGGACAGCGCGGTCTCCCTGCGCGCGCGCCATGTTGATCCCGGCGTCGGGCTTGCCGTTCGTCGCAATCGTCATGGTTCCATCGCGAAAGGTGACCAGGTCGACGCTGGCCGTGCGCCCGTCAGCGTGGAATACGACCTTCGAGGTATCGGCGATGTGCGCGCTACCATTGCGGAACACGCCCGAGGCCATCCGGGTGACGTCGAGCCGGAACGCGAAGAGCGTGGCCAGCACCGCGACGCTCGCCACGCTCGCGAGCGCCAGTGTCAGGCGTGCGCCGGGCAGCTCCCGACGCCGCAACAGAACGGCCGCGAGCGCGATGCCGAGCGCGATGTCGACGCTGGCCCCGATGACCAGCATGTTCTTGAGCCCGACGAGCGGCATCAGCACCAGAGCGCCGAGCGCAATGCCGGCGATGCTGCCCAGCGTGTTCCAGCCGTACACGGCGCCGATTTCACTCTCGCCGCGGCCGCGCGAATACAGAACGAACGTGAGCAGCGGCAACGTCATGCCGGCAAAGAACGAGGCAGGCACCATGATCGAGGCGGAGATCAGATAGCCAACGACGTTGTAGCCGACATAACCCAGCTCGGTACGCGGCAGCCGCGCCATCGCCTCGTGCATCGCGTCGAACGCGAGGTGGTAGGCCGGCAGCGAGGCGAGAGCGGCAATGCCCATCAGGATCTGGACGCGGGCGAGCACCACGAGCGGAGACTTGAAGCGTTCGATGCGGCCGCGGATCCAGAGCCCGCCGAGGGCGATCCCCAGGATGAAGGCGGAGAGCATCGTCTCGAACGCGTGGGTCGATGCCCCCTGCACCAGCGCCAACATGCGCAGCCAGGCGATTTCGTAGAGGAACGACGCGACCGCCGTCAGGAACGCAAAGGCGAGCAGCGAGCGACCTATGCCGGCGCCGCGCGCCGGACGCACGATTGCCGGCACCGTCCCGGCGCGTTGTCGCGCGACCCACAGCGCCGCAATCGCCACGACCAGATTGCCGGCACCGGCCGCCATCAGCGTCAGCTGCAGGCCGAAGGCTTCGATCAGCCAGAAGCCGGCAAGCAGCACGCCGATCACGGCGCCCGCGCTGTTGGTGAAATACAGCATCGCGAACACGCGGCCGCCCGCGCCCGCGCCGGCGCCGAGCCGCAGGACCGCGGCACTCATCAGCGGAAAGGTCATGCCGAGCAGGATCGACTGCGGAATGATCAGCGTCGCGGCGAGCAGCCATTGCAGCACCGGCGCCAGGCTCGAGCCTTGCATGCCGGGCAGCAGCGAAGCGTAGGCATAACTCGTGACGCCATCGAAAAACGGATGAAAGACGAACGCCGCGACGCCCAGCAACGCTTCGATAACCGCATAAGCGGCGAGCGGCGCGGTGAGGCTGCGGCAGTAGCGGCTCACCAACAAGGCGCCCAGCGCCATGCCGCCCATGAACAGCGAAAGCACCAGCACCTGCGCGTAGGCGGCGTGACCGAGAAAGAGCTGCAGATAGCGGGTCCACGTGGCTTCGTAAATCAGGCCGGTCAGGCCCGACAGTGCGAAGACAAGATAGAGTGCCCGGCGCGATGCCCGGCCGCCATCCGCAATTTGAATCGGCTTCATCGCGAGAGTGCTAGCGTCCACCCTCCCGCCCCATTTGCGCACTCGCCGAGGACGTTCGCTATCGTGTGCTGTCATTGCGCTCGGTCCGCGATCTGCGGCCGGCGGCCGCACACGCTGACCGCCTGGCAGGGCGTGGGGTCCTCGTTTTGCAAGGCGATGAACTCCTTGATGGCGGTAACCGGTTCCGGCACGCTGCGAAACATAGCATTGCGCAGGCGTTCGGTAGTGATGTCAAGGAAGAGCTGCTCGAACATGTTCAGCCAGGACGCCGAGGCGGGGGTGCAAAGCAGATGGAGTCAGTCGCACCTGCGTCATGGCCGAGTGTGCCAGCTTCACCAGCTTGTCAAGCGCTGACGCTGTCATGCAATGTACCGATACTCGGCAGGCAGCGGGTCGGATGCAGGGTTCAGTGCCAGGGGCGATAACATGCTCTCGCAAGCAAACCCACGCTCGGTTCCCCAGCCGCACGCACATTGACAAGGAGGCCGCATGCACATCAGGTCGAAGAACGGCGGTTTGATTCTCATCGTTCTGGGAGTGTTGTTCCTCTTGGCAAATTTCGGCTGGATACCGCGGCTCGGTCCGCTGTTTGCCCAGTGGTGGCCACTCATCCTTGTGATCGTCGGCGCCTTCATACTGATGCGGCGGTAGGCTTGTACCCGGCGTTGGGTCGATGTCAATTGCCGGCCCGCGCCAGGTTGCCAGGGTGTTCTCGCCCGCGTGCGGCGGATCGATGAATGGGCTCAGGCGTGAGTCAATCCTTTCACGCGCAGGCGGCATTCGAGTTCGTGCGCAGGCATGGCGTCGTGTTGGCCACGGCCAAGGGCAGCGCGCCGCGTCTGATCGAAGCGATCAGCGGTGAATCCATCTCAGGAAACTGGTGGACACATCCCAGGGCAGGCTTCATCTACAACACGCTTGCCGAAGTCACTGATTCGGAAGATGTTCTCGTCTGTCGCTTGCTGCGAGGCAGGATCACGCTCGTTCATCGCCGGCTGTGGCCGGCGCTGGTACGCGTTGCCGACCAGTTCGAACCAGCGCGGCTCGCGCAGGTCCGCCAGGAGCACACCGCGACAGGTCGCCACGTCAACCGCGAGGTGGCATTTCCGATCTGGGTCCCTTCGGCAATTCAGGAGCAGGCAGCATTGCTGAGCGAAGATCAAGCGCTTGCAGCTCTTGGCCACGGCGTTGCCAGCGCTCGACTCGCAGCGAAGCCGGAGCCGCCTGACCGATGACGCCACACTCTTCGGTGCAGTGGGCTGCCTTCTGCACGCGCCACGGCTGGCTCGGGACCGGGAAGGCCCGGGGCAGATCTGGCGCGCCAAGGACGCGAACCGCTCCGACGACCAGAGGCGGCACGAGCCGGCATGACTTCGCTGGCATTGCTGCTCGCTGAGGTTCGCGCCTGCGCGCTCTGCGCCGAGCACTTGCCGCTCGGCCCGCGTCCGGTGGTGCAGCTGCATGCGTCGGCCCGGATCCTGATTGCGGGTCAGGCGCCCGGCAGAAAGGTGCATCAAACCGGTGTGCCTTTCAACGACCCCAGCGGCGACAGGCTGCGCGCCTGGATGGGTGTCTCGCGTGAGGTCTTCTACGACGCCAAGCGCGTTGCCATCGCTCCCATGGGCTTTTGTTTTCCGGGCACCGGCAGTTGCGGTGACCTTGCACCCCGGCCCGAATGCGCAGCCACCTGGCGCGCGCCGCTTCTGGCGCGCTTGAAGAGCCTGCAACTGACGTTGGTGATTGGTCAGTATGCACAGGCGTATCACCTGCCGGACGCGGGAAATTCAGTCACCGAAGTGGTTCAAGCCTGGCGCAAGTTCTGGCCCGATGCTGTGCCGCTGCCGCACCCGAGTCCGCGCAACAATCTGTGGCTCAAGCGCAATCCGTGGTTCGAGGAAGAACTGCTGCCGATCCTTCGCAAGCGGGTGGCAGAAGTGTTGGAACACAACGGCTGAGCGATCCATTGCACAGCGCAAGCGCGCCGTCCGGTTCCAGCAGTTCGGGTGGTCGCAAAATGTCTGCTTGCAAACTGTGAGGTGATCAATGATCCTGGTACTCGCAAGCGTCGTCGCCCAACAAGGGCAGTTCGCGCAGGCACTCTCGATGAGCCGGGAGCATGTCGCCCGCTCGAGGGCAGAACCCGGGTGTCTTGCGCACGCGGTACACGAAGATCTCGACCACCCGTTGCGCCTTGTGTTCGTAGAGCAGTGGGACAGCCAGGCGGCGCTGTCGGAGCACTTCAGGCTTGCGGCATCACGAGCGTTCGCCAAGACGCTTGCAGGCCTGGCCAGCGAGCCGCCGCAGATCGCCTTGTACGAGGCGACGCCAATCCAGCTGCGGGCCAATGGGTCGGCTTGATCCGCAGTGGCCGTGCTGCATCGAATCCAAACCGCGTTTGCTTCATGAACGGGTCGTGCGTGCGCTCCTTGGGCAACCAAGGCGGACGGCCAAGCTGTGTCGGCCACGACTACACTTCGCGGCGCCACCGCCCGACGCGGCGCCGCCCCCTGCATGGATTCGAATTTGCGCACCGCCGCCGTCTGCCTCATTTTCCTCGCCGCATCCGGCCTCCAAGCCTGCTCGTCGCAACAGGCCTATGGTGTGGGGCAGGCTTGGCAACGAAACGAGTGCTACAAGATCAGCGACCCCCAGGAACGCAGCCGCTGCCTGGCGAGTGCGAGTACCTCGTACGACGACTACAAACGCCAGGCCGAGGCCGGCAACAAGGTTCCGTAGCTCTCCAGGGCGCTGCACGTGGCAAGCGATCTGCACTTCGTTGAATACGTCTGCGAGCAGGCGGGCCGCGCGCCTGCGTTGTCGCACAGGAAGATGTTTGGTGAGTACGCGCTCTACATGCAGGGCAAGGTTGTGGGGCTGGTCTGCGACAACCTGCTCTTTGTGAAGCCCACGCTTCAAGGCAAGGCAGTACTCGGTGCCACGACCGAACGGCCGCCGTACCCAGGAGCCAAGCCCTACTTCCACGTTGCAGAGGAACTCGAAGACCAGGAACTGATGCAGCGTCTGTTCCGGGTGACCGCGCTGGCACTGCCGCCGCCCAGGCCCAAGAGCACAAAGGCACCGACAAAGCCAGTGCGATCTCGATGACGCTGTTGTCGCCGATGACCGAAGCGGAGTTCAGTGCCTACCTTGAGGCAGCCATTCCGGAGTTCGCGCGCGACAAAGTCGCATCCGGGCAGTGGGCCGAAGCTGCTGCAGTCGAGTTGTCGCGCCAAGGCTACGCGGAGTTGCTCCCACAGGGCCTTTCGACGCCCGACAACCACCTCTACACGATTCGCGATGACGGCGCCGCAGTCGGCATGGTCTGGTTCGCGGCGCAGGAGCGCGCAGCCGAATCAATTGCCTACGTCTACGACGTGCTCATCGACGCCCAGCATCAACGCAAGGGCCATGCGACTCGCGCTTTCGCCGCACTGGAAGACGAGGTCACAAGACTCGGTCTGTGCGGGATTGCGCTGCACGTCTTCGCCCACAATGCAGGAGCGCTGGCGCTGTATCGGAGACTTGGCTTTCAGGCCACGAACATCAACATGTTCAAGCGCGTTCGGCAAGCGGGCGCAGGCCTGGCAGCGGGCTCTAGGAGCCCGGGCGTCAATCGCGTGGTTTGAAGTCGATTTCAAGCACCGGGGGAACGCGTCCGTCCAGATCGCGCGGCAGGATTTCCGTCTTGTCGATCGCGCGCAGCACGGCTTCGTCCCAGGCCTTCACGCCGCTGCTCTTGAGCAGTTTGCGCGCCACGATCGTGCCGTCGGGAGCGAGCCGAACCTCCAACGTCGCGAGCGGGTCGCCGCTGATCGAATCCGTGAACAGGATGTTGGGTTTGATGCGAGCCTTGATGCGGCCGGCATAGCCTGCCGATGGCCCGGAGCTTTGCGCTGCGGTGCCAGGCTTGGCGGCGTCCCCCGTCGCGCCAGCCTGGCCGAGCATGCGTTTCAGGTTGGCTTGGCGCTGCGCCTCCAGCAGTTCGGTCTCCTTCTCGGCTTGTTGCTTCGCGGCAAGTTCCTTCTTCTTGCGCTCGGCCTGAACGCGCGCCAACTCGCGCTTCTCGGCTTCGCGCTTCTCGGCTTCCTCGCGCCGCGCCCTTTCGATCGCGATCTGGGCATCGGGCAGCGCCTGTTGAACAGGTTGCGGTTGCGGCGCCGGCGGTTTGGTCTGCACAACCTCAGGCGGTGGAGGGGGTGGCGGCGCCGCGATCTGTGGCACGGCAGCCCACAGTTCGGCTTCCACCGAGTCGGGCACGCTCGAACGCCACGCCACGCCGAACGCGAGCGCTGCCACCAGCAATGCATGCGCGATCAGCGCCAGCAGCATTCCCGCGGCCGTGCCCGGCGGCGCGTGCGGCATGAAAGCATCGCGCGGCAGCGCGGCGGAGGTCACGTCTAGGTTCCGCTTTGTTTGACGGACAGTCCGACGCGCTGGATGCCAGCGCGCTGCAGGATGTCCATCACATTGACCACCGCTTCGTACTTGACCGCACGGTCGGCCGAAATGACCACCGGTGTATTGGCGTTGCCGGCCTGGGCGTCACGCACGCGTGTTGCCAGCGCCTGCAGGCTCACTGCCGCGGGCTCCTTGCCATCGATGCGCAGGCGCAGAGTCTCGTCGCTACCGACAGTGAGCTCGACCACGTGCTCGGGGCGCTGCTTGCTCTTGCCGACGCTGGGCAGGTCGACGATGCCGGTCGTGATGAGCGGCGCCGTCACCATGAAGATGATGAGCAGCACCAGCATCACGTCGATGAAGGGCACCATGTTGATCTCGCTGATGGTGCGGCGTCGCGCACCGCCACGCTGGCTGACCGCGGGCATGGCTAGATCCTGTGCCTGAAGAAGTCAGCCCGGCGCCGGGGCGAAATCGGGCACAAGCCGGGAACCAAGATGCCCCGTGGTGCCCGCACCCCCGGCGCCTTGCGGTGCCCGTATCTGCCCGGTTCGGCTTCGGCTTGAGCGCCTGGCTTGTTCACGCGCAGGTTCTCCTTCATTTTTCCGACGCCGCCGCGGGCACGCCCGCGTTGCGCTGCAATATGTTGGAGAACTCTTCGATGAACGATTCGAGCTGGATCGCGATGCGGTCGATGTCGCGGGCGAATCGGTTGTAGGCGATCACGGCGGGAATCGCCGCGAACAGGCCGATTGCGGTGGCAACGAGCGCCTCGGCGATGCCCGGCGCGACGGTGGCCAGTGTCACCTGCTGCATGTTCGACAGGCCGACGAACGCATGCATGATGCCCCATACCGTGCCGAACAGGCCGACATAGGGCGAGACCGAACCCACCGAGGCGAGGAACGACAGGTTCGACTCGATCGTGTCGAGTTCGCGCTGGAAGCTGGCGCGCATCGCACGCCGTGAGCCGTCGAGCAGCGCGCCGGAATCGGCAACGCGGCGTTCGCGCAGTTTCAGGAACTCGCGCATTCCGGTGGCGAAGATGCGCTCCATCGGCGCGCCGTCTTTGCGCCTGGCGGCTTCGGCGAACAATTCATTCAGGTTCTTGCCGGCCCAGAATTCGCGCTCGAACTCCTCGTTTGCCGCACGCACTTTGCGCAGCCCGAACAGTTTGCTGAAGATCACGGTCCAGCTCGCCAGCGAGGCGAGCATCAAACCGGCCATGACGAGCTGCACGACCAGGCTGGCGTGCAAGACAAGAGTGAAGATCGACAGGTTCTGGTTCATGCGGGTGCGTTGCAGCAAAGTGGCGGGCAGGGGCCGTGGTCTGAGCGACTCGCCTGCGGCGGGCGTGAGGCCGTTCGCGGATTCGCTCGTTCACCCGCCGATTCTGCGCCGCGCACGATTGTCAACGAGCCGTGGCGATTCTCAATTGTGCCTGCGCTGCAACGCTCAGGGCTGGGTGCGCTTGTAGACCTCGCCCCACTTCGGATGGCCGGCTTCAGACTTGCTCAGTGTGAATGACGGGTCGGCGAGCAGGGCCGCGCGGAACTGTGCTTCGCATTCGGCCATGCGTTTGCTCGTGCAGTATATGAAGGCGAGGTGTTTGTGTGCGGCGGCGCGGTCCTTGGGGGAGGCCAGGTTCAGATTCAGCGCATCAAAGAAATAGCGCTGTGCTTCCGTGTAGAGCGCGTCGTCATAGGCGCGCAAGCCCGCCAACAGAGCCTTCTCGGCGGGCCTGGCCAGCATCTCGACCAGCGAGGGCGGGGCCGGCATCAGCTGGGTGAACTGGGTACAGGCGGCAAGCGTGACGGCGCCGGCGAGCGCCAGCACCGTTGCGGCGACGTTGAAGGTCCGGCGCCGGCTCATGAACCGAACCTGTGCTTGACCCGCACGTCCTGCCCGGGGGTGATGACGACGCTCGTGTGGAACGGCGGGAAATCGGAATTGCGAATCGTGATCTGGTGCTTGCCTGCGTTCAGTTTCAGCTCGGTCAAGGGGGGCGCGGTCCCGGCGGGGTCGCCATCGACCTCGATCTGGCCCCAGGGGCTGACCGCAAGGCGCACGACACCGACGCCTTTGAGCGCCGGTTTGGCCTTGCGCGAGTCGGCTCCAGCGCTGCTGGACTCACGCGCTGGAATCTTGTCGGCGCTGCCCGCTTTGCCTGTGTCCGCCTTGGGTTTGAGGTTGCCGGCCGCGGCGGCGGTTGGATTGCCGACCGCGGCAGTGCGCGCGTCCGGCGTGACGGCTGCGGGCAGCGTGGCTGCGTTGGGTTGCGCAGGCTGCCCGGAATCGGCCTCGGCCGCTGCAGGGGCGGCGGCAGCTACGGTTACCGCCATTGCAGCCGGTGGGTCGATCTGCCGCGCGCTGAGTGTCGAAGCCGATTCGTGTGACGAATTCGCGAACAACAGGGTGACGCCGCCGAGCACCATGGCCGCAGCGGCGCCGCCGGCCCAAAGCAGCCAATTCCTGGGCACGGCGCGCGGCGCTGGTTCCGCCTCAGCGCCGGTGTCATTCTCTTCGAGCCACTGGCGCAATTCGCGCCCGAATGTGAGTGCCGAGCGATAGCGAAGCTGCGGATCCTTGAACATCGCATGCGCCGCGATCTGCGCCAGCGCGTGGGGCACCCGTGCGTTCACTTCGTTGGCTGGCGGCGGCTCGTGTTCGATCACCGACTTCGAAATTTCGGCAAGTGTCGAGCCGCGAAACGGCTTTTGGTCGGTGAGCAGTTCGTACAGCACGACGCCCAACGAAAACACGTCGGCGCGGCGATCGACGGGCTCCTGACGTGCCTGTTCCGGGGCCATGTAGTAGGGCGACCCGGCGGAGATATCACCCATGCCGTCGTTGCGGTGCGCGACGTGAGCGATGCCGAAATCGAGCACGCGCGGCTGGGTTCTGCCCACCATGAAGATATTGGCCGGTTTCACGTCGCGGTGCACCACGCCTTTGCTGTGGGCATAGGCCAGCGCATCGGCGACGCGACGCACGATCAGCGCCGCCTGTACCGGTGTCGGATGCCATCCATCCTCGCGCAACTGGCGCAGGTCCCGGCCCTTGAGCAACTCCATCGCGATGTAAGCGCTGTTGTCGGCGGTACCGGCGTCGAACACGGTCACGATGTGCGGGTGGCTCAAGCCCGCGGCGGCGCGCGCCTCGTTCAGGAACAGCGCGTTGAACGATTCACGTTCTTCGGCGGAGAGCTCCAGGTTCAGTGTCTTGATCGCGATCAGGCGCGACAGCAATGGGTCGTGTGCGGCATAGACGGTGCCCAGACCACCTGCACCAATGCGGTACTTGAGCGCGTAGCGGCCGATGTGCCCGATCGTGGGCAGTTGCTCTTCCGTCTGCTCGTCGGAGTTCGTGGCAAAGGCGGTCGCGGGACTGTTCGGCAAGCCGGTCCCCGAATCGGCCCACAACGAGATGTTGGAGACGACAGCGGGTCGCTGCGATTCCGCCTCGGGCGGGTACGCGGCTGGAACGGTGGGGGCACCGAATTCGATCACCGCGCAACTTTAGTCGACCTCGCCCGGTGCACCGTGCGCAAAACCGCACGCTATGTGCCATACGTAACGATGCCAAGCAAGTCTTGACCCTGGCGCGACCGGGCAGCGGCACTTGCAGTGCGGCAATGCCACGCCGGGCGTAGCGTGGCTTCAGGTGTCTTGCCGCAACGCACGCTCGAGTCTTGCCACCGCGCTGTGCAACTGCGCCATCGAACTCGCGAACGACAGGCGCACGAAGCGCTGGGCGGCATTGCGCCCAAAGTCGCGGCCGGGGGTCAGTGCCACATGGGCGCGGCGCATCACGTCGAACACGAAGTCCCAACTGTTCGACGCGTGTGCCGAGCAATCTGCCCAGGCGTAAAACGCGCCGTCGGGGATCACCGGCACGTGCAGGCCCAGGCGCTCCAGCGCCGGGACGAAGTAGTCGCGGCGCTCGCGAAACTGGGCGCGGCGCCGCTCGTATTCGGCGATGGCGTCATCGTCGAAGCACGCCAGGGCTGCATGCTGCGCGAGCGCCGAGGCGCAGATGTAGAGGTTCTGCGCGAGCCGCTCCAGATGCGGCACGAGACTTTCGGGGGCGACGATCCAGCCCAGGCGCCAGCCGGTCATGCTGAAGTACTTGGAAAAGCTGTTGATCGAGATCACGTCTTCGCCGATTTCGAGCGCGCTGGCGCCATAGCGCGCCTCGTAGCTCAGGCCGAGATAGATCTCGTCGACGATGCCGAAGCCGCCGCGCTCGCGCACGAATTCGAAGATGCGGCGCATCTCCAGCGGGTCGATCGAGGTCCCGGTGGGATTGCTCGGGCAGGCCAGCAGCACACCGCGGGTGCGTGCATTCCAGGCCTGCTCGATGGCCGCGCGGCTCAGCTGAAAACGCTGCTCGCTGGTGGTGGGCAGCAGCACCGCGACGCCGTCAGCGGCAGCGACAAAGTGCCGGTTGCAGGGGTAGCTCGGGTCGGGCATCAGAACTTCGTCACCGCGCTCGATCAGCGCGAGGCAGGCCAACTGCAGTGCCGCCGACGCGCCCGCCGTGATCACGATGCGCCGCGCACTCACGTCGACGCCGAAACGCCTGGCGTACCACTGCGAAATGCGCTCGCGCAACTCGGGCAGGCCGGTGGCGTCGGTGTACTGGGTGCGGCCGTCGCGCAGCGCCTTTTCAGCGGCACGCTGCACTGGAGCGGGTGCGGTGAAGTCGGGTTCACCGATGTTCAGAAAGATCATCGGCGAGTCCGCACACTCCTGGCTGCGTGCGAGCTCGACGGCCTTCTTGGCGCACTCCATCACGTAGAAGGGCTCGATGTGAGCCATGCGCGCGGCGAGCTTCACGAGCGCACCAGGTTTGCCGTGCAAGTCCCTGATGCGCCGCTCAGCGCAGGCGCGTGCGCGCGGCCTGCACTTCGAGCGGCCGCAACGCGGCGGCGGCCTTGTCGAGCACGCCGTTGACGTACTTGTGGCCGTCGGTGCCGCCGAAGCTCTTCGCGAGTTCGACCGCCTCGTTGATCGCCACCTTGTAGGGAATGTCCAGGCAATGGCGCAATTCGTAGGTCCCGATCATCAGCACCGCGTGTTCCACCGGGGACAGCCGCGTCGCGACGCGATCCAGGTGATGCGCCAGCAATGCATCGATGTCGGCGGCCTGTTCGATGCAACCGCGCAACAGCGATTCGAAGTGCTCGATGTCGCACTTGGCGAAACCTTCCTGTTCGCGCATGTGGGCGTCAATGTCGCTGGCAGGTGTGGCGGCGACAAGCCATTCGTACAGGCCTTGCAGGGCGCTTTCGCGGGCCCGCCGCCGGGCCGACTTCGGCGCGCTGCGCTTGCGCGGGGCCGAGGCGGCGACAGGTTCGCGCTCGGGAGCGGCACCGGCCATCACTCGAGGTCTTCCATCAGGTTCGCCATTTCAACGGCAACACGCGCCGCGCTGCGCCCCTTTTCCTCGACCCGGGCCCAGGCCTGCGCCTCGTTCTCGACGGCAAGGATCGCGTTCGCAATCGGGATGCTGTATTCGAGCGCGACGTGCATCACGCCGGCGGCGCTTTGGTCGGCGACGAGTTCGAAGTGATAGGTCTCGCCCCGGATCACGCAGCCCAGTGCAATCAGGGCGTCGAACTCGTCGGTTTCGGCGAGCCTGGCCAGAGCGAGCGGCAATTCGAGTGCGCCGGGCACCATGACATGCCGAACATGCCGCTCTTGCACGCCAACAGCGTGCAATTCGTCCTTGCAGGCCTGCGCCAGTCTGTCCGTCAACGATCGATTGAAGCGTGCCTGCGCAATGCCGATGCGCAAATCGCGCCCGTTCAGTTTGACCTCATCTGTCTTGTCGGCGGTTTGCATCATGGTTCGCTTTGAGTGTCCGAATGGGGGCTGGGCTGGGCTGGGCTGACGCGGCGCTCAATCGTCAGCGGCGACGAAACCGGTGACTTCAAGCCCGTAGCCGGCCATGCTCGGCATGCGCCGCGGGCTGCCCATGAGTCTCATCTTTCCAATGCCGAGCTCGCGCAGGATCTGGGCGCCGATGCCGTAGGTGCGCAAGTCGAGCTGGGTTCGGCCTGCCAGCGGGGCGTTGTCGCCCGGCGGGTTGGGTTCGAGCAGGCTGGCAGCGGCCTCACCGATCTGGGTGCAATTGAGCAGTACCGCGGCGCCACGGTCAGCGGCGTGCAGTCGCTCGAGGGCCTTGTGCAGCGGCCAGGAATGGCCGCGCGGCTCGGTGTCGAGCAGGTCCATCACGCCCAGGGGTTCGTGCACGCGCACCAGCACTTCGTCCTCGCGCGACCAGCGCCCGCGCGTGAGCGCGAGGTGCATGCCGCCGTTGCGATCGTGGAACTCGGTACAGGCGAATTCGCCTTGCGGCGTGCGCAGGGTTCGATGCGCAATGCGTGCGATCAAAGATTCGTTGCGGCTGCGGTGCTCGATCAGGCTTGCGATGGTGCCGACCTTCAGGCCATGCCGATCCGCGAACTGCAGCAAATCGGGCAGCCGCGCCATGCTGCCGTCGTCGTTCATGATTTCGCAGATCACGGCGGCGGGGCTCAACCCGGCCATGGCCGCGAGGTCACAACCGGCCTCGGTGTGGCCGGCGCGCATCAAGACTCCGCCGTCTTGCGCCTGCAGCGGGAAGATGTGGCCGGGCTGCACCAGATCGCGCGGCTGCGCGTCGCGCGCCACTGCGGCTTGCACGGTGCGGGCGCGGTCCGACGCCGAAATACCGGTGGTCACGCCGCGCGCGGCTTCGATCGACACCGTGAATGCCGTGCCGTGGCGGGTGCCGTTGCGGCTCGTCATCGGCGCCAGGTGCAGCCGCTCGCAACGCTCGCGCGTCAGCGTCAGGCAGATCAGGCCGCGCCCGAAGCGCGCCATGAAGTTGATCGCGGCCGCGTTCACATGGTCAGCGGCAAGCACCAGGTCGCCCTCGTTCTCGCGGTCTTCTTCGTCGACCAGGATCACCATGCGACCCGCGCTGAGTTCATTCACGAGTTCCGGGACCGAGCAAAGGGACATGGGTTGAATTGTAGGCGGGCATGTGCGGCCCGCAGCAGGCAGGGGGCGTGGCGCAACTCAGTGCCGCTGGGGGGCCCAGCGCTGCGCGGCCCGGCGCTGTGCCGCTCAGCTCAGGCGCGGGGCGGCGCGCTGCTCAGCATGCGTTCGACGTAGCGCGCGATCAAGTCGATTTCCAGGTTGACGCGCTGGCCCAGGTGCAGCTCACCGAGTGTCGTGACACAGAGAGTGTGCGGAATCAGGTTGATTTCGAACTCGCAGCCTTGCGCCGAGTCGTCGATGCGGTTCAGCGTCAGGCTCACGCCGTTCACCGTGATCGAGCCTTTGACCGCGAGATAGCGTGCCAGCGACGCGCTGGCCTGGACCCGCAGCGTGCGCGACTCGCCGCTCGCGGCGAACCCGGTCACGACACCAATGCCGTCGACATGGCCGCTGACCAGATGGCCCCCCAGCCTGTCGTTCGCACGCAAGGACTTTTCCAAATTTACCGGGCCGGGAGCGGCCAGGCCGACGGTGATGGCCAGGCTTTGCGCCGAAACATCGACCCAGAACCGGCGCGCCGTCGCGTCGAGTTCGGTCACCGTCATGCAGGCGCCGTTGATCGCGATGCTGTCGCCTGCCACAACATCGTCGAGCCATCCCGGCGGCGCTTCGAGTTCGGCGCGCAAGCCGTAGGACAGGTTCGCGCCCAGCGCCTGCGCCTGCACGATGCGGCCCACGCCGCCGACGATTCCCGTGAACATCGGTCGATTGTCGCAGGGCGGGTCGGCCCGGCCGGGCATCGGCCGCGCGTTCGCCTGGTTCAGCCTCAGATCCACCTCAGACTGGCGCGGCGCCGCGGCGCGCGATGATTCTCAGGTCCTGGCCCAGGCGCAGCACGTCGACCAGGTGCAGTTCGGGACCGGCGTCGATGCGCTCGAGAGGCCCGAATGCGGCGAGCTCGCGGCCCTGGCCGAACAATCTTGGCGCCATGTAGATCAGGAATTCGTCGACCAGCTCCTCGCGCACGAAGGAGCCATTAAGCTTGTGGCCGGCTTCGATGTGCAGTTCGTTCACGCCGCGCTGCGCCAGATCGTCGAGCACTCGCGCGAGATCGACTTTGCCGCCTGCGCCCGGCATCAACTGAACTTCCGCGCCCACGGCACGCAGCGCATCGACGCGTTGCGCCTCGGGCTGCGCCGCATAGACCAGCGCCGTGCCCGGAGGTTGCAGGATGCGCGCCGCGAGCGGCATCTCCAGGCGCGAATCGACAATCACGCGCCGCGGCTGGAGTGCGGTTTCGACGTGGCGCACGTCCAGGCGTGGATCGTCGTCGAGCACCGTGCCGACGCCGGTCAGGACCGCGCCCGCACGTTTGCGGTAAGCGTGTCCATCACGGCGCGCGGCATCGCCGGTGATCCACTGGCTGGCGCCGTTCGGCAGAGCGGTTCGCCCGTCGAGCGTGACGGCGGTCTTCAGGCGCACCCAGGGGCGGCCGCGCAGCATGCGCGAGAAAAAGCCGATGTTGAGTTCGCGCGCGGCGTCGGCGAACTTCCCCGCCTCGACCTCGATTCCCGCCGCGCGCAGCCGGGCCTCGCCTGCGCCGCGAACCTGGCGGTTCGGGTCGTGTACCGCAAATTCGACGCGCGCGATGCCAGCGGCGATCAAAGCGTCGCAGCAGGGCGGCGTGCGTCCATGGTGCGAGCAAGGTTCGAGCGTCACGTGCACGGTCGCACCTGCAATCCGCTCGCCACGTGACAGCGCATCGCGCAGCGCCATGACTTCGGCGTGCGCCTGTCCGGCGGCCTGAGTGAAGCCGCGGCCGATGATCCGCCCGTCGGCGGCCGTGATGACGCAGCCCACACGCGGGTTCGGGTCGCTCAGGCCGATCGACTGCGCGGCCAGCTCGAGCGCTTCGAGCATGGGTTCGCGCGACGAATCGCGGGCGGCGGGGGCGACTGACATCGACAGTGCTTGCGGTTCAGGGTTGATGCGGTTCGGTTGCAAGGTCGGCAAAGACGCGATTCGTAGCGACCGACGCAGCTTGCGCCGGGCAGGCCTGCGTGCCGTTGATCACCAGAAAATTCTGATTTGTGAGCGAAGTGCCGACACCCACGTAGGTGTCGGGGTGCTCGAGATTGTTGTCGATCGCGCCGCTGGCGTCGAGATCGGCCGAGAAGCGACAGACGCGACGTTCGCCCGGCCTGAAGCCGAGCGTCCAACCCAGGGCGACGATGGCGCTGCGCCCGGTCCACGTGCCACCGGCGACGGCTGGTGTCACGACGCAGTGGTACGCGACATAGCGTTCGCCGGTCTCGACCCATTCGCCGACACCGAGCATCGCCGCGGTGGCGTCGATCGGCACCGCCTCGGTGCGGCTGACACCGGCGCTGCTCCGCCTCACCGTCTTGCGCGCTTCGCTGCGGCAGCCTGGTGCCGGGCCGCCGACTTGCATCGCGACCGCCATCGACAAGGCGAGCGGGACATCGTTGGCGGCGCCAGGGTCAGGCGGTGTCGCCGCGGTGAAGCGCACCGTGCCACTCAGCAGGTAGCCCTGCAGCGCGACGCAGGGCCCGAGCGCTGCGGCGCTCAAGCTCGCGGCCAACGGATTCAGGTCGACCGAAGTGCAGCGCGCCGTGACATCGCCGGTCAGGTTGTCGAGCAGCAGGACTTCGTTCGTGCCGGCAACCGGCTTGTAAGCGCTGCTGCCGTCGCCCAGGTCTTTCGCGTCGATCGGGATCCACGCCGATCGCGCCTGCACGCTGCGCACCGCCTTGGCCTGCGGGATCAGCTTCAGTGCGCCGGAGTACGCCGGGTCGTGACCGGTGATCATGGTGCTCAAGACCACCTGCTGGCGCGCGCCGCTTCTGTCGTCCCAGGCCACGCGCACGTTCGCGTTCTTCGCAGCCGGCGCGTCGGCGGCGTTGACTTCGCGCGTCAACATATACCCCGTGTTACGGCCACTTTGCGTGCCGGCATCGACGCTCAACGAGCCGCTGGTCAGGCTGGCATAGGCGTTCGCGCCGGCGCGCAGCGCGATTACGGAGAAGGTGCGCATCTTCTCCACTTCTTCCTGCGCGATGCGCACCGCTTCCGAGCGTTGCCGCGCCAGGTCTGAACTCAGGCGCAGCTGGGACTGGACCCGCAGCACGCACAACATTCCCAGAGAGAGCACGAGGAACGCAACCAGCCCTTCGAGCAAGGTCGTGCCGCGCTGCGCGCGCGACCCAAAGCGCGACAGGCTCCTGCTGGCCGAAACGGGCATTGCGCGCATCTAGAAATCCCGCCAACTGCCGCTGATGCGGGCGAACATGCCGCTGCGGCTGCGCAGCGCGCCGAGGATCGCCGGGTCGTAGACCAGATCCGGCGTGGCGTCGCCCTGGTATGAAGTCTCCGAGACGAGCGCACCGCGTACCAACGCGCCAGTCGCCACTGGCCCGTCCCAGCGCATTGCAGCTGCGTAGAGCATGCCGTGCAACGTGACGGCGCCACGCAGTCGGGCCGAGCCTTCGACGACGATGAGTGCCGGCTGCTCAGGCGTGCCGATCGTCGCCGGGCCTTCGACGTCGAGGTCGCCCGAGATCCGGATCAAGGCGTTCGATGCCGCAGCGGCCACGGCCTGTTGCAGCGCCAGCGCGCAGTTTCCCGAACAGGTCAGCGGCGAGACGACGGGCTGCTGCAGCCAGCTCGCACGGTCCAGACCAAAATAGGACGTGAACAATTGCGCCGGGCTGAGCGCGGCAAGGCTCGCATCGGAGGCCACGACCGAGGCGCTCGACGCCGCACCCGGCGCCGTGCCGATGCGAAGCGCCGGCGCTTGCACTTTGGCTCCTGCATGCAGCGCCACGGCGCCCGACCTCAGGTCAGCGTTGTGCACGCCCAGGGCCGCGCTGCCCACGTCAACCGCGCCGCGCAGCGTGAGCGCCGCCGCGGGCGCACTCGCCAGCCCCGGCAGCAACGCGAACGCCGCCTCGACGCGTGCCACGGCGTGCGTCGCGTCGGCCGAGCCTGGCGCACAAACTCCACCGTAACTCGAGCAGCCCCGCGACACAACGCGCACGACGCCGCTCTTCGCGCCAGGAAGAAACTCGATGCTGAACGCCGGGGCCGGGACGGTCGAGGTGCTCAAGTCCGCGTCGCCGTCAGCCGGGCAGCTGCACTGCCAGCCCGCAGGGGTGTGGACACAGGCGGGCTGCAGGGCGGTGGCCACACCGCCGTTGCTCCAGGTGCGTGCGCTGAATCCCGCGCCGGCCGCGGCCACCCGCAAGAAGCGATCGCGAAACGAGACCGCGCCTGCGTCGGAGCCTGGCTTGCAGTCGCCGCCGATGCCGGTCACGTTGTTGAGCTGCGCCTGGGCCCATTCAAGGCCGGCTTCCGCCGCTTCAAAGGCCTGGGTCGAGCGGTACTGATTCGCCGAACTGCGTTGCTCGAACACCAGGTTCTGATTCGCATAGGCGGCCACGAGCAGCATCGCGAAGAACAGCGCCAGCGTCACGACCAGCGTGGCCACGCCGCGCTGTGGCGTTGGTGAACGGCAGGATTGCATCGCCGCCTCAGGCCGGGCAGGCGCCGTTGATGGCGTCGTTGCGCAGCCGAACGCTGCTGTTCAAGCTGCGCTGCACAGCCGGGTCGGCGCTGGAGCGTGCGGTGATCGACACGCTGAGGCTTCGCACCTGCTGTCGCGGTGGGCAATTGGCGTCGGCTGCGTTGCACGGCACCGCGCAGTGCAGCGCGAGGTCGATCTCCTGAATCGTCGGTGTCACGCGGAATTCGGAGATGAGCGCGGTGTTGACGTCGGTAAGCGCCTGCCAGTTGGCGCTGCCCAACTGCATCTGAATCACACCGCCGCGCAGCCGGAATCCGAACTGTTCGTTCGAATCGAGGCTCTGGTTTTCCGTGCTGTCGCGTGAAAAGGCGAAGCTCACTGCGTCCGACGCGGCGGCACTCGGAGCAAGCGCCGCGTAGGGGTTCGCGATGCCGGGCGTTGCGGAAGGGAGCTGCACCGCCTGCACCGCGCCGTCCCAGAAACCGGCGCGGCGCAGGTCGCGGGTGATGATGTCGGAGGCGGTTCGCAAATCCTGCATCAGGCGGCTCTCCAGCATCAAGGCCCGGTTCTCGCGCAGGTTCCCGGCCATCAGCGTGATCCCGGTGGCGATGATGAACAGGCCGAGCGCCAGACCGACGAGCAACTCGACCATCGAGGCTCCTAGAGCAGGCTTGAATGGGCGGCGCAACATGTCAAACGATCCAGCACTGGCGGTTTTGCTGCTGTGCATTGTTGGTCGTGGTGTCGGTGCCCGAAGCCTGGATCAGGTTGCCGCCTTCGACGCGCAGCCTCAGCTTGCGACAGTTCGTGTCGTGGGCCTGGCTGCCCAAGGCCGAGGCAAGGACTTCGTAGCCTTGCGCCGACTGGTCGGCAATTTGCAGCGTGTAGTGGCCGGCGGTAGAGATTGCGCCAACACCGATCTCGGCCAGCGTGCCGTAGCTCAGGTTGTTCGCGCGCCAACGCTCCTGGGCCGCTTGCACCAACAGCATCGAGAGCATCGCGTCGGTGCGGCGAATTTTCTGCACTTGACCCAAGAACGAAGGATATGCAATGCCCGACAGCACACCGACCACCGCCACCACCATCATCAACTCGATCAATGTAAAGCCACGCGCGGTGGGCCCGGAGGTGGCCGGCCTGCACCGCCGCACAAAATGCGAGCCGCATGACGCGCCGGCTCTCGATTCGCCGCCGCGCTCATGGGTTGTCGACAGGCCACGGCTGTCGCCCGCGGCAAGCTGCTGGTCTTGCCTCAACAACGTCGGATTGAGCATGATGATCCTGGGCTAGCAAACGGGGTAGCCGGGAACGCCGCCGGTGGGTGTGCAGGAGCGGACCCGCCCCATGACGTTGATCACCTGATGGATCGCCCGACCCTGGCGGCCGAGGATCCGAATCGTTGCCGTCGGCGAGCTCGTGCCGTGCAGCGGATCAAACAGCACCGATGCGGTGTTTGCGGCGAGCGTCACGCCCTGGCTTGCGGGCAGCTCGACGCTCTTGATTTCACGCGCCTGGCCGGCGCAGGTTGCGGAGGTCGAGCCGGTGCACTGGCATTGCCCGCTGGCCCCGGTATGCACGACATAACAGGAGCCCTGCGCCGTGCCGAACAGGCTCACGCGCACCGGCAGATTGCGTGCCACGGCCTCGCTGCGCGCGAAATGAACGTCGGTCGCGAATTGAACCGCGGTGCCCTCGAGGCGGCGTGCGTCCATCAAGTTGCCCATCGCGGGAACTGCGGCGCTGGAGGTCACACCAAGAATCGCCAAGGCCACGCAGGTCTCGATCCAGGTCACGCCGCGTTGTGGTCTCGCTGCCTTCATCGTGTCTCCATGTTGTGAGCCCATGGGCACACTTTAGGCAAACACGAGGCTTGGCGCGTCCCCAAGAGGTGGGAAGCACGAGGTCGGCAAAGGGGGGGCGGGTACCCCCTTTCGGGGGATGCCGCGGGCGGCAGGACCTCTCAAGCAAATGTGGTCTTGCCACTTTGCTTGAACCCCCACGGAGGGCGGGCCGGGCTGGCCCGGCCCTGGGGGCGATCTCAAGCAAATGTGGCTCTGCCACTTTGCTTGAACCCCCACGGGGGGCGGGCCGGGCTGGCCCGGCCCTGGGGGCGATCTCAAGCAAATGTGGCTCTGCC
>JAEMQF010000163.1 GCA_022758925.1 Burkholderiales bacterium
CCATCGGCAGCTCCGGCGCCATCAAGGCGCTGATTGCCGGCAGGATCGAAATTGCGCTGAGCAACCGGGAGCCCAATGAAGCGGAGCAGGCCGCCGCGCGCCTGTCAACGATCGAGTATGCGCGCACACCGTTCGTGATTGCCGTGCACAAGGACGTCGGCGTCGCGGCGCTGACGAGCCCTCAGCTGGCTGCGCTGTACGCCCCGGGTGCGGCCTTCGCCACCGGTCTGCGCGCGCGCCCGGTGTTGCGCCTCAAGGACGCCACGGACACCGAGATCTTGCGTTCGATCTCGCCGGCAGTGGCGCAGGCTCTCGATGCGGCGAGCAAAGGCAAAGGCATGCTCAATGCAGCCACGGACAGCGCCGCAGCCGACCTGATGCAGAACAGGCCCGGTGTCTTCGGAGCATCCACGCTGGCCATGATCGCCAGCGAGGGGCGGCCCTTGGCCGCGCTCGTGCTGGACGGCCGCGTGCCGAGCGTGGACAACCTCGCCAATGGCAGCTACCCGTATTTCAAGCACCTGTTTGCCGTGGTGAACGACGACTCGGCCGCGCCGGTGGTGCAGTTCGTGGCCTTCCTGCGCAGCGCGGACGCCCGGGCGATTCTTCGGGCCCACGGCAACCTGCCGCGCTGACCTCTGCTTCAAACGCAATGGCAGCCGACGAGGCCCGCTCGACCCCAGCCACCGGTTCGAGCGGCAGCGAGGGCGCTGACGCCGATGCGATCCGTGCGGTCTCCCGCCTGCGGATCGGGGCGTGGATCATCGCAGGCGTGATCGCGTTCGGCATGCCTGCGATCCATGCCCAGTTCGGCGTGCGGTCTGTCGAACAGTTGATGATCCAGGAGAACGAGCGGCTCGCCGACCGGCTGTCCGCCATCGCTGGGCCCGCGCCCGCGATCTGGGTGTTCGAGGACAACGATATCCGTCTGGAGTTCGAGAAGGCCATTGGCAACGCAACCGTTGACGCGGTTCGGCTGATCGGACCCGACGGGCAGATCCGCGTCACGAGCGGCCCATGGTCCGGCAGGGCATTCTTCGAGCGCAACACCGAGGTGTTCGAATCCGGTGTGGTGGTGGCCAGCGTTGCCACCCGCAGATCGTCTCGACCGCTGTTTCTGTCGATCGCATGGACTGCAGTGGGGTCGCTGCTGTTCGCCATCGGCGCTTTTGTACTGGTGACCCGCGTCGGCGTGCGGTCGATCGAGCGCACCGTGCAGAAGTTGCAGGCGGCGCGCGACGCGGCCCTGCGCGCCGGCGAGGCACGCAAGACCTTCCTCGCCACCATGAGCCACGAGATTCGCACGCCGATGAACGGCGTGATCGGCATGACCAGCCTGTTGCGTGACACGCCGATGAACGAACAGCAGCGGCGCTACGTCGAGGTCATCCGCAGCAGCGGTGAATCGCTGCTGCGGGTCATCAACGAGATTCTCGAATTCGCCAAGATCGAGTCCGACAGGATCGTTCTTGAGCCGCATGTGTTCCAGCCCGTCGTCCTGGCCGAAGAGGTGCTGGTGCTGCTGGAGCCGCTGTCGCGGCACAAGGAGATCAAGCTCGTGCTGGAAGCCGGGCCCGGCGTGCCGCCCTGGGTCGAGGCCGATATCAACCGCTTGCGCCAGGTGCTGGTCAACCTGGTCGGGAATGCGATCAAGTTCAGTGGACAAGGCGCGATTCGCGTCCGCGTCGAATGCCCGGCCGCTGGCCGCCTCGCATACATCGTGCAGGACCAAGGCATCGGCATGAGCCCCGAGCAGATCCAGGTCGTCTTCGATCCGTTCGTGCAGGCCGATGCTTCGACGGGACGTCGCTTTGGCGGCACCGGCTTGGGCCTGGCGATTTCGAGCCGCCTGGTGAAGATGATGCACGGCACGCTTCGCGTCCACAGCGAACTGGGCCGTGGCAGCACCTTCACCGCCGAGGTACAGGCTGCGCCGGCGCTGGCGCCGCAAGGGCGCAGCCCGTCGGCGGGTTTCGAAGTCCTTGTCGGCAAACGCGTGCTGGTCGTCGACGACCAGCCAGCCGAGATTGAAATCGTCGAAACCATGGTGCGCGGCTGGGGCATGTTGCCGATTTCCGAGACCGACCCGCATGCGGCGCTGGCCAGGATGGCCGCCGGGGAGTCGGCCATCGACGTGGCAGTGCTCGACTGCAACATGCAGGGCCATGATGCTCAGGCGCTGGGGCGGCGCCTGCGCGAATCGAATCCCGAGTTGCCTTTGGT
The DNA here is from genome assembly GCA_022758925.1 of Burkholderiales bacterium. Lineage (GTDB taxonomy): Bacteria > Pseudomonadota > Gammaproteobacteria > Burkholderiales > Burkholderiaceae_C > JAEMQF01. The sequence goes on from JAEMQF010000163.1 coordinate 2,224, forward strand.
GCTGCTGTCGTCAGGAAATGGAGCGAATCAAGATGCGGGGGTGTTCAATGCGCGCCTGAGCAAGCCTGTGATTGACACACTGTTGCGCGACACCCTGCGCAACGTCCTGACGGGAGCGCCCACCGGTGCTGCGGACATGCTGTCGCAGTCGGCGATTGACGGCTCTGGGCTCGCCGTCGGTGCGCTGTCGCTGGCCACGCTGCGGGTGCTCGTGGCCGAGGACAACGCAGTCAACGCGATGGTCATTTCGGCGATGCTGCAACGGCTGGGCGTCGCCTGCGACCTGGCAGGCAACGGACTCGAAGCGGTGCAGGCGGTCGAGCGCCAGCACTACGACATTGTTTTCATGGACATGCAGATGCCGGAGTTGGATGGCCTCGAGGCAACCCGGCGCGTGCGCTCGAATCGGGCGCTGAGGCAGCCGTTCATCGTGGCACTGACTGCGAACGCGATGATCGAGGATCGAGAGCGTTGCCTGGCGGCCGGCATGAACGACTTCCTGGCCAAGCCGCTGCAGCTTCACGAACTCGAACGATGCCTTGCGGCACTGACGCGCAACGTCGGGCGCACCACCCCTCAAATGGCGGACGGTCCGTAGGTTGCGGGTTCGGGCGGTGCGCGCTTGGCCAGGCGAGCGCACACGCCAACACCGCGCTGGCCGCAGGATCGACTTTGAAGAGCGGGACCGTTCCCTTCAGCGCGGTGCGATGCTCGCCAGGGCCGATGTTCGCATCAGCCGAAAGCCGCTTGCCTGGCCATTACCGGGCTGGTGCGGCGACCCTAGCCCGTCTTTCTCAAATCGCCCCTGACACTGCTGCTAAGTTGTTGATTTGACTTGTGCGAGACCTGTAGGTCTCCACTACAACGCGAGTTCTGCAGTGGTCTGTCTGGCTTGCGTGGCGGTGATCTTCGGCGGTGGTTGGCTCGGCAGGCTCAGTCGCAGTTGGTCCAGCAGCAAGCGGTGTTCGGCCTCGGGTTGCGTGTGGCGCGACAAGGTCAGCTCGCGGCCATCGGTGGTGGGCAGATGCACGTCCACCATCTGCATGGTCTTGAACTTGGCGATCACCTCGCGCGGCGTGGTGCCGCCGGCCACCACCCTGAGCTTGGCCTTGAGCGTGACTTGCAGGCAGTAGGCCAGGAAGGCCACGAAGATGTGGGCTTCGATGCGCTCTTCGGTCTTGTGAAAGATCGGCCGGATCGCCAGGTCGTGCTTGATCTCCTTGAACGCCTGCTCGACCTCGGTGAGCTGGATGTAGAACGTCCACAGCGTCTCGGGCTGCTGCGCCGTGAGGTTGGTGCGCAGCAGGTAGCGGCCCTCTCTTCGGCGCACTTGGCGCAGCTTGTCGCGGTCGAGTTTGAATTCCAGACTCGCTGTCGTCGTGGCCTGCTTCGGCAGCGTGACCTTCACCAAGCCCGCCGCACGGCCGGCGTCATGCTTGGCCGCACCGAGCTTCATCAGCAACTGGTCACGCGTGAGGCTTTGCGCCTGCAGCGTCTTCAGTCGCTCGATGTAGCGGCGCAGCCGCTTGCGCCGCATGCCGCGTTCCTTGTCGATGCGCGCGTCACTTTGCGCCAGCACGTATACGTCCTCCTCGGCGGCCAGTCGCTTGACCTGCACGCCATCACGCACCTTGGCCCAGGGCTTGTTCAGGAAGGCTTGCTCGAGCTTCGTCAGCCGCCCCTTGGGCGTGCCCACGAGGTAGCTCGCGCCCATCGTGCGCATCTTGGCCAGGCTGTCCTCGGTGGGGATGCCGCGGTCCGTCACCCAGATGCGGTTGGCGCGGCCGTAGCGATGCTCGATGCGGTCGAGGAAGCCGCTGAGCGTGGTGGAGTCAGCAGTACCGCCGCCCATCACCTCGTAGCTCAGCGGGAAGCCCTCGGGCGTGACGATCAGCGCGATGACGACTTGCCTGCAATCGCCTCGCTTGTCACGGCTGTAGCCGAACTGGCGCAGGTCGTCGCTCCCGCGGTCCTCGTCGGTCTCGAAGTAGGTGCTGGTCAGGTCGTACAGCAGCACGTCGAACTTCGCACCGAAGAGTTCACCCCAGCGCCGCACGAGGAACTTGAACAGGTCGTCCTTGTGCTCCACGAGCTTGTCCAGGCAGCGGTACAGCGTGTTCTTCTCGGCCAGCGCGAAGTCCGACTCCAGAAGGTCGGCCATCGCGCTTGAGTCGAACCACTGGCGGTGCAATCTCCACTCCGAGCCAGGGTCGATGAGCCGGTAGGTCACCAGTGTCTTGAGCACCTTCAGCCACGGCGTGTTGCCCTGCGCGCGCGCCAACCGCGGGCGCCAGAAGCTGTCGAGTTCGAGCTGCTGCCACAACTGCAGGGCCAGCCAGCACGCACCCCACTGACGCGGCCGGCGCAGACTCAGCTCGCTCAGGCGCACGCCGATGGCATCGACATCGTCCACCGGCATCGAGCCGGCGGGGAACAGCGCCACCTGGCGCCGCGTGCCGGCATCTTGCAACTCGATGGTCTTGCGCCAGGCCTCGCGCCGGCTGGCGTTGATCTCGCCCAGGTACAGCACCTGGCGCTGCACCACACGGCCATCGCTGCAGCGGCGGTTCTCCACCACGCTCCAGTAATCGTGAGTCTTGCCGTCCTTCTTGCGTCGGTTGCAGCGCAGGAACATGGACGCAAATTCTGCGCACCCGCAGCACCGAGCGCAAGGACCAAGGTCTCCACTACAGACACAGTCGCCACGCGCTCATTGCAGATCAACAACTTGCGCTTTGGTGGACGCTCAACTCACAGGTTATCCACTGAAAAGTGAGAAAGTCGGGCTAGACGGTGGATCCACTCGAGCGACCGCTTCCCGGCGCCGAACTTGGCGCAGCGAACTTCCGGTTGGGGTCGTTTGCG
>JAEMQF010000227.1 GCA_022758925.1 Burkholderiales bacterium
GATGGCGCGCGCCATGTCGGAACTGACACGGCGCAGCAGCCACCCTTTCCAGAAGATCACGACCCAGGCGCTGACCGACATTGCCAGCAACAACACGGCGACGCCGCGCGTGATGAGGTCGCCCTGGGACCAGAAGTGCTCAAATCCCGTCATTCGTGTCTCGCTTGCATCGAACCCGGCACCGGGCCCGCCAACGGCATGACTTCGTGCACCGCAGCGGCGTGCATCAGGCCAGCCCCAATACGTCTTGCATGTTGAACAAGCCGCTCGCGCGACCCGCGAGGAAGCGCGCCGCGTGCAGGCTGCCCTGGGCATAACCCGCGCGGCTGCTGGCCTTGTGCGTGATTTCGATGCGTTCGCCGGTCCCGGCAAACAACACCGTGTGGTCGCCCACGATGTCGCCGCCGCGGATGCTGGAAAAACCGATCGCCGACGGTTCGCGTTCCCCGGTCGCGCCTTTGCGCGCATACACCGCGCATTCGGCAAGTTCGCGCCCGAGCGCGCGCGCCACGGTCTCGCCCATCTGCAGCGCCGTGCCGCTCGGCGCGTCGACCTTGTGCCGATGGTGCGCCTCGATCACTTCGATGTCGTAACCGCGGCTCAAGGCACGCGCCGCCACGTCCAGCAGGCGCAGCACCACATTCACACCCACGCTCATGTTGGGTGCCATCACGATCGCCATGTGTTGCGCGTGCTCGGCGATGCGTGCCTTCTGCGCGTCGCTGAAGCCTGTGGTGCCGATCACTGCCTTGACGCCGAGCTCACGGCACGCGTCGAGGTGCGCGAGCGTTCCTTCGGGACGCGTGAAATCGATCAGGACCTGCGCCGGGCGCAACGCCGCGCGCGCATCCGCACGCACCGCGACGCCGCTGGTGCGCCCCAGAAACGCCAGGCAGTCGTGGCCGATTCCGGCAGCGCTCGCAATGTCCAGGGCGCCGGCCAAGGCCAGGTCATCGGCGGCGGCCACCGCCTCGAGCAACATCTGCCCCATGCGCCCGGACGCCCCCGCCACGGCAATTCGCAGTGCTTGGGTCATGGTTTGGGTTCGAGCGGTGGGTAGGCACGCAAAGCTCCCATCGGTTCCGCAGCCGCCGCAGCCGGCTTCGGCGGCACCGGCAGGGCCTGCAGCTGCACCGGGCTCAGCGCCAAAGGCGGGGCGTCGCGCAGAGTCTTGAAGGTATCGATGGCAGCGACGAAATCGCGTTCGCCCGGCAACTCGTCCTCGGCAATCAGGCGCTCAAGCTTGTCGGACTTGAAGCGCGCGACGACCCGGCGCAACTGTGGCTCGGCACCCTGGCGCCGAATCGTGAACACATAGTCCCAGCGATCGGCGTGGAAGACGTCGGTGAGCAGTGGTGTGCCCAGCAAATCGCGCACCTGCGCCGGGCTCATGCCGGGTTTGACCAGCGCCGCCAGCTCCTTGGTGATGACGTTGCCCTGCACCACCTCAACGCGATAGGGCGTGATCACACCGAGAAAACTGTCGGACGACTGCAAAGACTGGCAACCGGCCATGGCCACGCATAGCGCGCCCATCAGCGCGGTCAGCCGCGTCCCGCGACAGCAGGTGGATACATGAGGTCCCATGGAGTTGAACGCTGGCTGCCGGTGGCTGGCTCCAGCTGCGCCGATATGATGCGGCGATTCTAGCGGCGCACTTGCCCACCCGGGCGCGGCCGCCCCACTCCATGACGCGTGCTGAAGAACTGAAGAACAGCGGGCTGAAGGCGACGCTGCCCCGCATCAAGGTGCTCGAAGTCTTCCAGAGCACCCGGCAGCGCCACCTGAGCGCCGAAGATGTGTACCGGCTGTTGCTCGGCGAAGGCGCCGACGTCGGCCTGGCCACGGTGTACCGGGTGCTGATGCAGTTCGAGCAGGCGGGTATCCTGGTGCGCACCCACATCGAGACCGGCAAAGCCGTGTTCGAACTGAATGAGGGCAAACACCACGACCATCTGGTGTGCCTGGACTGCGGCCGCGTCGAGGAATTCTTCGATGCCGAAATCGAAAAACTCCAGCACGCCGTCGCCGGCGCGCGCGGCTTCGAATTGCAGGACCATGCGCTGGCCCTGTACGGCGCATGCACCAAGCAAGACTGCGAGTTCAAGCGCAAGCAGGTCGAGCGCGCCGGGGCTGCGCCGTTCAAGAAAGCTTGAGCATCGCCTGTTGCTGGCGCTCGATGAAGTCTTTGTAGGTGTCGATGCCGCGCAGTTGCAGAATCGTCGCGCGCACCGCATCCTCGACCAGCACCGCCAGGTTGCGCCCGGCATCCACCGCGATCACCGCCTTGCGCACCTGCACGTCGAGAATTTCTTCGTACAGTGGCTCGTAGGGCAGGCGTTCGAAATCGCGCTCGAGCGTGTCTTTGCGCACCAGGTGCACGATCAGTTTGAGGCGCATCTTGCGGCGCACCGCGGTTTCGCCGAAGATCGCCTTGATGTCGAGCAGACCGATGCCGCGCACCTCGAGCAGGTTCATCAGCAGTTCCGGGCAGCGCCCCTCGAGCGTGGTTTGCGAGACCCGAAACAGGTCGACCGCGTCGTCCGCCACCAGGCCATGGCCGCGCGAGATCAGCTCCAGGCCGAGTTCGCTCTTGCCCAGGCCCGATTCGCCGGTGAGCAGCACGCCCATGCCCAGGATGTCCATGAACACGCCATGGCGCGTGGTGCGCTCCGCGAAATGGTTGCCCAGGTAACCTCGCACGACATCAATCACATGACCGGCGGGCTCGGTCGAGACGAACAGCGGAATGTCGGAGCGGTCGCACATCGCCACCAGGCGCTCTGGCGCGGCCTGACCGTCAGCAACGATCAGGGCCGGCGGCTCGAGCGTCACGATGCGCGAAATGCGCCGCTCGGCGACATCGTCCGCACACCCCGTCAGGTAGGCCACTTCGCGGGTTCCGACGATCTGCACCCGATAGGGGTGGATGTAGTTGAGGTACCCCACCAGATCGGCCGCGCCTTGGGCGTTGCGCACCGCCGCCTCGTCGATCCGGCGCTCCGGGTGCGCGTGCCCCGCGACCCACTCCCAGCGCAACGAGCGGCGGTGTTCTTCGAACAGCGCCTCGGCGCTGATGACGCTGGGTTTCATGCAGCGCTCGTGGCGGCGGGCGGCACACCTCGGGCCGAATCGATCACATTCACAATGTTCCGAAACCGCGGCGTCGCAGGATTAGGCCGCCGACTTCAGCGGCACCCAATTGGCGATCAGTTGGTGCAATTTGGCCGGGTCGGGCTCGGCCTTCAAGCGCTCGCGCAATTCGCGATCCGACAGCATTTCGGCGATCTCGGAGAGGATTTCCAAGTGCCGCTGCGTCGCCGCTTCGGGGACCAGCAAGAAGATCAGCAGGCCCACTGATTCTTCGTCCGGAGCGTCAAAGGGTATCGGGTGCAGCACCCGGATCGCCGCCGCCAGCGGGTTTTTCAAACCCTTGATCCGGCCATGGGGAATCGCCACACCATGCCCCAGCCCAGTTGACCCGAGCCGTTCGCGCGCAAACAGGTTGTCGGTGACCGTGGCGCGGGCGATTGCGTGCTGGTTCTCGAACAACAGCCCGGCGTATTCGAAGGCACGCTTCTTGCTCGTAGCGTCAACGTCAACGGCGACGTTGCTGAGGGGCAAGATGGCGGCAAGACGGTTCATGAGCGCGGCAGTTGGGTAGAGCTGAGACCGCCTCGAAGCAGCTTGTCGCAGACTTCTCACGGCGCGTGATTATGAATGAAGTGGCTAACGTTGCCGAGGGGCAGTCGGGTTGACACTGGGCTTCATTTGCAAGCATCTACTGCGCCGCAACAACATTTCAAGGCGCAAGCGGACCTGGCAAGTTTTCGGCCAAACGAGAAGCGGCCGAAGGGCCGCTTTGCTGGAACAAGTCACGCCGTCGCGTGTCGCTGCGGCTCAGGTCAGGGCGGTGCTGAGGCGTTTTGCGGCCGCATGGTGGTGGTTCTGCACCCTGTCCTTGTGGCGGCAGACCTGCCGGTCGAGCTTGTCCATCAACTCATCGATCGCCGCATACAGGTCTTCATGGGCATGCTCGACGAAGATATCTTTGCCCTTGACGTGCAAGGTCACCTCGGCCTTCTGCCTTCGTTCCTTCTCCTTCAGCTTCTCGATCGACAGCAGCACGGTGATACCAACGACCTGGTCGAAATGGCGCGTCACGCGCTCCAGTTTCGTCACCACATACTCCCTCAGGGAGGGCGTGACTTCAAGGTGATGGCCGCTGATCGTCAAGTTCATGGATTCTCCTTGGCTGGGAACAGGTGGGAAGGCTTCATCGCTGCCTCTTGCCAAGCCAGTGTGCACGGGATCGGGCCGGCTGACAAGAGCACCGGCGGGAAGCACCGGCGGGAGGGCAGTTTCTCGGTTTCAGACCAAGACACAGCCTGCCTGCTGTTTGCTCGTCGCCTTCGGTTAAGCTTTCGGGTCGCGCCGCTACGATAGCCGATTCGCGTCGGCGATGTGCGCGCCCAGGCCTGGCATCGGGCATTGGCGCGCGCCCGTGCAAATGCGGCGCTGCACGCCGCTTTCGCCTTCAGCCACCCAGTACTGCGTTCCGCCAAACCGCTCACATGAAATCGCGCATTCGTCCGCCATGCGTCGTTGCAAGCCTTGCAGGCCGCGCTGGGCCTGAGGCCCAGCCCCTCGCCAGGCAAGCGCGGTCCGCAGGGACTGCGCTCGTCCGGGCTCGGCCTCGCCATAGCTACGGCTATGGCTGCGGTTTGCGCCTAGCCTGGCTGCGGTTTGCGCCTAGCCTGGCGAACGAATGCATCGATTTCATTTGCAAGCTCATTGGCGGAACGCAGTACTAGATTTGGTGCCCGTACCGCACGCAGCCCATCATGCTGAACGTCTTCACTCTGGCCAACGGCCGGCTGTTCCAGGAAGAGATCGCAAGCCTAGAGGCGCTGGAAAAGGTGCAGCCGGTGTGGGTCGACCTGGACGCACCAAGTGACCTGGAAAAAGGCTGGATCGCGCGCCATTTCGGGGTCACGATTCCGCTCGATGCGGTGGACGACGACCTGGAAGAGTCGGCTCGCTTTTACGAAGAAGACAGCGGCGAGTTGCACATTCGCTCCGACTTCCTGATCGACGACGACCAAACGCCACGCAACGTGCGCGTCGCCTTCATCCTGTTCAAGAACGTGCTGTTCTCAGTGCACGAGGAAGACTTGCCGGTGTTCCGGTTGCTGCGCCTGCGCGCGCGGCGCACTCCGGCGCTGATCGAAGACGCGAAAGACGTGCTGCTCAAGCTGTACGACGTCGATGCCGAGTACAGCGCCGACGCGTTGGAGAGCATCTACGACAGCCTGGAGGCGGTCAGCGCGAACGTGCTGCGCCAGCCGCTGAACGACCAGGCGGCAGGTGAGGCGTTGTCGGCGATTGCGCGTGAAGAAGACCTGAACGGGCGCATCCGCCGCAATGTGATGGACACGCGCCGCGCCGTGAGTTTCATGATGCGCAGCCGCCTGCTCAATGCCGAGCAGTTCGAAGCGGCGCGGCAGATTCTGCGTGACATTGATTCACTCGACAGCCACAGCACGTTCCTGTTCGACAAGATCAACTTCCTCATGAACGCGACGGTGGGCTTCATCAACATCAACCAGAACAAGATCATCAAGATCTTTTCGGTGGCCAGCGTCGCGCTGCTGCCGCCGACGCTGATTGCCAGCATCTACGGCATGAATTTCAAGGCCATTCCCGAACTCGACTGGCCGCTTGGCTACCCGTTCGCGCTGCTGCTGATGCTGGCCTCGGTGGCGGCGCCGTTCATCTACTTTCGGCGCAAGGGCTGGCTGCGTTAGCGCCAGCGCCTTGCGTCATACTGCACGTCTAGAATGCCTTGACGCCAACCGAACTGCCATGCTGTATCCCGAACTGTTCAAGCAACTCGAAGCCGTGCGCTGGAACATGGACACCGACATTCCATGGGCCCAATTCGACTCCAGCCGCCTGAGCGACGAGCAGGCGCAAACGATCAAGATGAACGCGATCACGGAGTGGGCCGCGTTGCCGGCCACCGAGATGTTCCTGCGCGACAACCGTGACGACAGCGACTTCTGCGCCTTCATGAGCGTGTGGTTCTTCGAAGAGCAGAAGCACTCGTTGGTGTTGATGGAGTACCTGCGCCGCTACCGCCCGGATCTGGTGCCCAGCGAAGCCGAGCTGCATGAAGTGCGTTTCGAGTTCGACCCTGCTCCCGCGCTGGAAACGCTGATGCTGCATTTTTGCGGCGAGATCCGCCTCAACCACTGGTACCGCTGCGCCGCGGAATGGCACAGTGAGCCTGTGATCAAGGTGATCTACGAAACCTTGGCGCGTGACGAAGCGCGCCATGGCGGCGCCTACCTGCGCTACATGAAGCGGGCGCTGAACCGCTTTGGCGACGAAGCGAAAGCCGCGTTTGCCAAGGTCGGTGTGCTCATGGCCAGCGCACGCCGTACGGCGCAGGCGTTGCACCCGACGAACCTGCACGTGAACCTGCGCCTGTTCCCGCGCGATACGGTGCAAAGCCGCCTGCCCAATCCGCAGTGGCTGGACCAGTGGCTGGACAAACAGATCCAGTTCGACGCCGTGTGGGAAAACAAGGTGGTCGAGCGCATCTTGCACAACATGAGCCTGCTTCTCGATCGCAGCTTTGCCAGCGTCAGCGAATTGAACCGCTACCGCAAAGAGATCGCGGCGGCGCTGGCCAAATCAGCGGCGCTCGCCGCGGCGCCGATTCCCGCCGGGGCCTGACGATTCAGGGCTTGGCCGCCGTGCGTTCCTGATCGGCTTTGCGGTCCGCCGTGACGCGCTGCGCGCTGGGTCTTTCGGCGATGGTCTTGGCGTAGGCCTTCCAGTCGATCCCCGCGCCGGCCAGCAAGTCTTCGCCGTAGACGCTGCGTGTGGCCATCGCCACCACCGGCAGCGAGACCCAGGCAGCGCAGTCAGCCAGCGTGAACGCATCGCCACCGACATAGGGACCAAAGCGTGCCAGGCGCTTGAATCCGGCGATGTTCTTCGCCAACTGTTTGTGCACTCGCTGGGCGTTGCCCGGACTGATTTCGCCACCGAAGAACGCCTTGGCGTACAACTCGCGCGCCACCAGTTCGAGGTGCAGGTCGATGAACGTGATCAATTCGCGCAGCTTGGCCGCGGCCCAGGGATCGGCGGGCATCAAGGGCGGATTCGGATAGGCCGCCTCGAGGTAGTCGGCAATCGCCTGGCTCTCGCACAGCGACCCGTGCTCGGTGCGAATGAAGGGGATCTTGCCCAAGGGCGTGCTGCGCAGCGTGGCTTCGTCGGTTTGCCCGGTGCCGACGCGTTCTTCCGTGAACGGAACGCCTTTTTCGAGCAAGACCATCTTCACCTTGTTGTAGTAATTCGAAAGCGGGAATCCACACAGCACAATCATGAACCTTCTCCACGCCAGCCAGCATTCGCGCCGAGTCTACGCGCAACCGCAGGTGCTGCCGCAGACGCAACCGCAGGCGCTGCCGCGCGCGCGACAATCGGGTGCATGGCCTCGTTCCTCGACAAACTTTGCACCCGCGCTGACCTGGGCCAGCGCCTGGCGTTGCTGCAGCGGCCGGTCGTGTTCACGAACGGCGTGTTCGATATCCTGCACCGCGGCCATGTCACGTATCTGGAGCAGGCACGTGCACTGGGCGCGAGCCTGGTGATCGGCTTGAACAGCGATGCATCGGCGCGCACACTGGGCAAAGGCCCGCAGCGCCCGCTCAACAGCGAAGCCGATCGCGCCTGCGTGCTCGCGGCGCTGTCCAGCGTCAGCCTCGTGACCTTGTTCGACGAGGCCACGCCGGTGGAATTGTTGAAATTGGTTCGGCCCGAGTGTTACGTCAAGGGCGGCGACTACGACATCGAGGCGCTCGAGGAAACGCGTTGGGTGCGCAGCTGGGGCGGGCAGGCGTTTGCGCTGGCGTTTGTCGACGGCTACTCCACCAGCGCGCTCGTCGCGCGCATCCGCGCCTGATCTCGGTGGGCGTGGCCGAAACCGGTGTCAGGCGACACAGGACCAGCTGGCCTGAATCTCGATCTGCGTCTTCACCGAGTTGGCGATGAAGCAGCGCTCATGGGCATCGTGGTGCAATCGATCGACGCGCGCCGCGTCAGGCACCAAACCACTCGAAAACACGACGGCCGGCTTCAGCGTCACGCGGATGATGCACTGTTTGCCATCGGCGGACTCGCCCAGCACGCCTTGCGCCGCGTCGACGTAGGAATCGACGACGTAACCTGCTTGCGCGGCGAGACCGAGAAACCACAGCATGTGGCAGCTCGACAATGCGGCGACGAAAGCCTCTTCGGGGTCGACTCCGGCCGGGTCTGAAAACGGCACCCGCACCACGTCCGGCGAGCTCGATGCGCGAACCACCGCGCCGCCGTCGAACGACCAGCGGTGTACCCGGCTGTACTTGTTGTCCTTGAAACTCGAGCCGTCCCGTTCCCAGGCGATTTGTGCAACGTGAGTCGACATGTCTGGAGTCTCCGGATTGAAGGTTCAAGCGGCAGCGATTGACGACTTGCGATTCACCAGGACGATACCCGCGGTGACCGCCGCCAGCGCCAGCCACAGGCGCATCGTGATCGGCTCACTCAGCAGCCACGCACCCAGCAACAGGCCGAACACCGGCGTCAGCAACGTGAACGATGCGAGCCGCGTTGCCGGGTAGTTGCGAATCAGCCAAAACCACGCAAGATAACTCCCGAACGTGACGATGACGCCCTGGAACGCAAACGACGCGGCGGCAAGCGCCGACAACGAGCCGGGCCAGGTTTCGCCGGCCAGCGTGCCCGCGGCGATCAGCGCCACCGCGCTCACGCCGAGTTGGTACAGCAGCGTCTTCTCGGCGCTGGCCTGACTCAGCCGGCTGGCGCGAATCACCAGCGTCGTCGCGCCCCACAACATGGCCGCGGCGACGCCCAGCGCATCGCCCCACCATTGGCGCGCCGCGCCGGTGGGCTGCGAAAAACTTTCGGCGAAGGCCCAGGCGACGCCAGCAAAGGCGAGCACCAGGCCCGCGGCTTGCAGCGGCGCCAGGCGCTCCGACCTGGCGACGTAGGGCATTCCGAGCGCGACGGCAAAGGGTGCGAGGTAAAGGAACACCACCATGCGCGAGGCAGTCGTGAATTGCAGGCCGAGAAATATCGCGCCGAACTCGGCGGCAAACAACGCTCCGGCGAGCAGCCCTGCGCCCAAACTACCGTCGGCGTTGAAGAGGGCGACGCCGCGCCAACGCGCCCACGCGCAAACCAGCAAGGCGCCGATCAACGAGCGCCCGCCCGCCTGAAGCAGCGCCGGGATTTCCGGCAGCGCGACCTTTGCCGCGACCTGATTCAAGCCCCAGAGGAAGCAGCACAGGACCAAGATCGTGATGGCCCGCGCATCGAGCACCCTCTTGCGCTCAAGCATCGCGCCTCCTCGAATTGCGCCGCGCCAGAAGGTGCACGGCGCCACCACAAACCAGGCCGGCGACGAGCCCGCTCACATGCGCGAGCGGCGTCACCATGATCTGCAGCGCGGCGTGCCATGCGGGTGGACTCCACGGAAATTCGAGCCCGACCTTGAGCGCCAGACCCAGCAGAATCGCCACGCCAATGCGGCGCTCGCGCGACGCCGCGCCGCGCAGCAAATGAATCGCAACAATCGCAACGCCGGCGTGCAACACACCGGACAGGCCGCCGTAGTGCGCCAAGTCAGGATCAACGAGCAAGCCGAGTTGCGTGAGCGGCCAGGCCGCGACCCAGGCCCAGGCCAGCGCCGAGTCGATGCGCGCCGCGGCGCCGAGCGCCGCAACTCCGGCCAGACCTGCCAGGTTCAGCAGCAGATGCGCTGGGCTGTAATGCACGCCGACGGCGCTGAACAAGCGCCACGGCTGCGTCAACAGCAGCGCCCGCTGCCAATCCAGGAGCCCGGGCTCGATGCCCCAACCGAGCATGGCCAGCACGCCGAGCAAGACCGAGAGCAGGCGCCAAGGAAGCGGCGTTGCACGCGCCGCAGCAGGCAGCGCGCTCAAGCGAACACGGCGCGCCACAGCGCGAGCACGGCGTCGCGTTGCGACTGCATGGCGTCGGTGTCGAGCTGGGTCGGCTGCTCGTCCAGGCGCGCGCGGTGCTGGGCGCGGCGCAGGTCGCGGTACGCACTCGCGGCCGCTTCGCCCAGCGGGCTGGGCAACAGACCACATTCCTGGGCACGCTGCAACAGCGCAATGTTGCCGGCGTTGACGAGCAGCTCCGGGTGCCGTGCACCTTGCGTCAGCACCAGAAACTGGACCGCGAACTCCACGTCCATCATGCCGCCGGCGCTGTGCTTGACATCGAAGCAACCGGCCTTCACCGGATGCGCCAGCCGCACCTTGTCGCGCATGGTTTCGATCTCGGCGCGCAACGCCGCGGCGTCGCGCGGCGCGCATAACACTGCCCGGCGCACCGCGTCGAAACGCGCGCTCAGCGCGCGCGCACCGGCGCACCAGCGCGCGCGCGTCAAGGCCTGGTGTTCCCAGGTCCACGCCGTGTTGCTGCCGCGCCCGGCCTGGTAGTTTTCGAACGACGCGAGCGAGGTCACGAGCATGCCGGAGTTGCCGTTCGGGCGCAGCGCGGTGTCGATATCAAACAACTCGCCGGTGCTCGTGCGCAGCGTCAGCCAAGCGATGACCTTGCGTGTGAACGCGCCATAGACCTCGGCCGCACGCTCGTCCGCATCGTCGTACAGGAACACGAGGTCCAGGTCGCCGCCATAGCCGAGTTCCTTGCCGCCGAGTTTGCCGTACGCAATCACCGCGAATTGCGGGTCGCTGCGGTGCGCCTGTCTCAGATGGCCCCAGGCCCAGCGCAGCACGCAATCGAGCGTCGCATCGGCGAGCGCCGACAACTCGTCGGCCACCTTTTCGACCGTGAGTTCGCCTTCCACATCGCGCACCAGGATGCGGAACACTTCGGCGTGGTGCGCGCGGCGCAAGGTGTCGAGCAGCGATTCTTCATCGGCCTGGCCGGAGCGTTGCCAAGCCTGATGCCGAGCCTCCAGCTCTCGCGTGAACGCCGCGGCGTCGAAACGGCCGTGCAGCAGGCGCTCGTCGGCGAGTTCGTCGATCACGCCCGGGTGCAGCATGAGGTAACGCATCGGCCAACGCGCCAGGCCGAGCAGCCGCAGCAGCCGCAGCTGTACCTCGGGCCGCTCGACCAGCAGCGCCAGATAGCTCTCGCGGCGCAGCAAGGGTTCCAGCCAGTCAATGAAGCGCAGCGCCGCGTCGATGCTGCAGGTTGCGTCGCGCGTCGCCTGGGCGGCGCGGTCGATCAGGCGCGCCAGGCGCAATTTCGCGGCGTCGCGCAACATCGTTATCTTCGGGCGCTCACGCAGCGCACGCACGCGTGCCGCGAGCTCCCCGGGCAGTTGTTCCGCAAAAGCCTCGCTGTCCACCGCCAAGGCCTCGGTGCCGCAGGCGCGGCATGCGCCATTGCCGTTCGCTGCGCTTTGCGGCGCGCGCCCGTCATGCAACAGCGCATCGAATTCGGTGGCGACGAATTCGCGAATCTCGCCCAGGCGCTCGAGCAACTCGCAGGCATCGGCGTTGCATGTCAAACCCATGCTGCGTGCGATCCAAGCCAAGTCACCGTCCACGGTCGGCAACAGGTGCGTTTGCTGGTCGTCGAGGTACTGAATGCGATGTTCGACCCGGCGCAGGAACGTATAGGCGTCGGCCAGGCGCTGCGCACTCGTCGCTTTCATCAGGCCGGCAGCGGCCAGTCTGTCGAGCGCCTTGAGGGTCGAACGCGTGCGCATCTCCGGAAACTGGCCGCCGCGCACGACCAGCAGCAGCTGCACGATGAATTCGATCTCGCGGATGCCGCCGCGCGAGAGTTTGATGTCGTTCGAACGCTCGGGTCGGCCGGCGGCGCGGCGCTGCGCCTCGTCACGCACTTTCTGGTGCAGTTGGCGCAAGCCCTCGAACACGCCATAGTCAAGGTAGCGCCGGTAGACGAAGGCGGTGACGATGCCGCGCAAGGCGTCGATGCCGCGATCGGCCAGGCTCACCGCGGGCGCGACGACGCGGCTTTTCAGCCAGGCAAAGCGTTCCCACTCGCGACCCTGGTACTGCAGGTATTCCTCGAGCATCGCCAGGCTCACCACCGGCGGGCCCGAGTTGCCGTTCGGGCGCAGTGCGAGGTCGACGCGGAACACGAAGCCGTCGTCGCTCACATCGCCGATCAGCGCATACAGGCTGCGCGCGACCTGCGAGAAATATTCGTGGGCGCTGACGCAACGCGCGCCGTCGGTCTGGCCGGCGTCGGCGTAGGCATAGATCAAGTCGATGTCGGACGACACATTGAGCTCGCGCCCACCGAGCTTGCCCATGCCGATGACCCAAAATCCGATGCGCTGCCCGGCCGCGTCGCGTGGCACGCCGAAGCGTTGATCCTGATCGTCCTGCGCCCGCTGCAACGCCAGGCGCAGCGTCGCTTCGGCGAGTTCCGTCATGGCCCGCGTCACCTCGGCCAGGGTCGCGCCTTGTTCCACATCGAGCACTGCCAGGCGCTCCAGCACCAACTGGCGTGCCACGCGCAGCGCCACCGGCAGCGCCCGGCCGCCAGCGCGCAACTGTTCGACCAGCGCCTCGATCGAGTCGCGCTGCGGCAGACCCGGCGCCAGCAGCGGCAGCTCTGCGCCGTAGCGGCGCCGCACACGCTGCACAAACCGGCTGTGGCCGGCCAGCGCCGACCCCAACTCGGGCGACGCCAAACGCGGCGCACCCGCCGCCACCGAATCCGGGGGGTGGCCTGGCGCGGAACCGATCGTGCTGTGCGGACTCACATTGCCGATCACTGTGCTAGATTGGCCCGGCTCGGCCGACGAAGACAGCACGCTGCGTTCCGCCACGAGTCGCGACCTCACCCGCACTGCATGTCATCGAAACCACCCTCCTTCGACAAGGCCCTGCCGCTGCCCGACCCGGTGGGTTCGGCCCTCGATGGCGTGGCCGGATCGGTCGGCGCGTCGCAAAACCGACGCCGCCGCTGGCTGCTGCGGCTGCTGCTGTGGCCGGTGTTGCTGCTGTGGACGCTGCTGGCGCTGGCGTGGCTGGCACTGCATTGGCTGATTCTGCCGCACATCGAAGACTGGCGTGCGCCGATCGAACGCCGCGCCAGCGCGGTGCTCGGAGTGCCGGTGAACATCGGCGGCATCACGGTGCGCTCCAGCGGTTGGGTGCCGGCTCTGGAATTGCGCGACGTCAAATTGCTCGATGCACAGCAGCGCACCGCGCTGCACCTGCCGCGGGTCGCGGTCGCGATTTCGCCGCAATCGCTGCTCGACTTCAAGGTCAACTTCGACCAGTTGCTGATTGAAGGTGCCGAGCTCGACGTGCGGCGCAGCGCCGAAGGCCGAATCTTCGTCGCCGGGCTCGATCTGAGCGGCGGCGCAGGCAGCGACGAGCATGCTGCTGCCGACTGGTTCCTGTCGCAGTCGGAATTCGCGATCCGCGGCGGCACGCTGCGCTGGACCGACGAGCAGCGCGGCGCACCGACTGTGGCCTTGACCGACGTCCAGCTCGTGATGCGCAACGGCCTGCTGACGCACGACATGCGCCTGGACGCAACGCCGCCGCCCGAATGGGGCGAGCGCTTCAACGTCAGCGCGCGCTTCACCCAGCCGCTGCTGGCGGCGTCGAGTCAATGGCGACGCTGGAGTGGCCGCGCCTTTGTCGGGTTGCCGCATGCCGACCTGAGCCAATTGCGCAGCCATGGCGAGTTGCCGTTCAATCTGAGCCAGGGCCAGGGCGCGCTTCGCGCCTGGTTCGAGTTGCGCGACGGCATGGTGCACGCGGCCACGGTCGACGTCAGCATGACCCAGGTGGTCTTGCGCCTGGGTCCGCGCGTCGATGAATTTCGCATCGAGCAACTTCAGGGCCGGGTCGATGCACAGCGCGATGACCAAGGCGCAACCCTGTCACTCGAGCGCTTCAGCTTTGTCACGAACGACGCCATGCGCTGGCCGGGAGGGGACCTGAAACTCAAGTTGCATCAGCGCGGCAACGAGCCACCCAGCGGGGGTGAGTTCAGTGCGCAGCACCTCGATCTGGAGCTGATGGCGCAGCTCGCGTCCAGAGTTCCGATCGGGGCCGCACTGCACCAGCTGCTCGGCGAACTCAAGCCCAAAGGCGCACTGAACGACCTCAGCGCGCGGTGGGACGGCCCGCTGGACGCGCCGCAACGTTATCAGATGCAAGGCCGCCTCAGCGGCCTCGCGCTCGCGGCACGCCCCGCCGACGATCCGCATCATGTCGGCCGGCCGGGGTTGCGCAACGCGACGCTGCAAATCAACGCCACCGAGAAAGGCGGCAACGCGCGGCTCGAGGTGCGCGACGGTGCGCTCGACGTGCCGGGCCTGTTCGAAGACCCCCACGTCAAGCTCGACCGCCTGAACGCCGATCTTGAGTGGCACATCACCGCAGGCAAGGTCTCGCTAAGCGTGAAGAAGGCGACCCTCGCGAATCCGGACGCGAGCGCAGAGTTCGAGGCGACGTGGCACTCCGGTGCCGGGCCCGACAGGTTCGGGCGCGGCGCGCGCTGGCCAGGCGTGGTTGATGTGAAGGGCCACCTCGACCAGGGCCTTGCCGCGCGCGCGGCACGCTACTTGCCGCTGGGCATACCGGAGCCGACGCGGCGCTATGTCGAACGCGCCGTGCAGGGCGGCCAGGTGCGGCGCATGGACCTGCGGATCAAGGGCGACCTGTGGGACTTTCCGTATTTCGACCCGGCGACGACGGGCGAATTTCGTCTCGCCGCGCTCGCCGACGATGTGGATCTTGCCTACGTCCCCAGCGCGCCGGCAACAGCCACCGAGGCGGCCTATGTGTCGCCCTGGCCCGAGCTGAAACGCGTCAGCGGCGAGTTGATCATCGACCGTGCGTCGCTCGAGATCAAGGGCGCACGGGCGCAGCTGGGCAACGTGGCCTGGAGCGGCGTGGAGGGGGGCATCCGCAACGTGGTCGAGCAGCGTGTCCTGATCCTGAACGGCACGGCGCGCGGCAGTGCGAGCGAAATGCTGCGCGTCGTCAACGCCAGTCCGGTGGCTGACTGGATCCAGCGCGCGCTGGCGCGCAGCACCATCGGCGGCGATGCGCAGCTCGATCTCGGGCTGAACATCCCGTTGCGCGAACCCGCCAAGGCGCAAGTGAAAGGCACGGTGCTGCTGGCCGGCAACGACGTGCGCATCAGCCCCGAAAGCCCGCTGCTCGGTTCTGCCAAGGGCCGGGTCGATTTCAGCCATAAAGGCTTTGCGGTGATCGGCGCAAGCGCCAACGCGTACGGCGGTGAAATCGCTTTCGATGGCGGACTGCAGGCCGACGGCGCGCTGCGCTTCACGGGCCAGGGTGTCGCAAGCGTCGATGCGCTGCGCCGTGCCGGCGAACTCGGTTTGCTGTCACGCGTGGCGTCGCAGCTCAGCGGCAAGGTTGCGTATCGAATGGTCTTGAATTTTTTGCAGGGCCACCCCGAGATCAGCGTCACGAGCGATCTGGTCGGACTTGCGAGCGAATTGCCCGCGCCGCTGCGCAAGGCCGCCGAAGTGCCGTTGCCGATGCGCTATGCGACGACCCTGGTGCGCGAATCCCTGCGGCCCGGACGCAAGCTGGCCGACACGCTGAACCTCGAACTCGGCACGCTGCTGCAGGTTCAGTACACGCGCGACATTTCCGGCGACGCGCCGCGCGTGATCAGTGGCGGCATCGGCGTTGGCCAGCCCGCGCCGCCGCTGTCGCAAGGCGTCGCCGTGAACGCGAACCTGGCTGCGGTGAACCTCGACACGTGGCAAGCCGCGTACCGCAAACTGTTCGACGACAACGGCGACGAATCAGGCGATGATCCGGGCTACGGGCCGCAGCGCCTGGCGCTGCGCGCGCAAGAGTTGATCACCGGCGGGCGGCGCATCACCGGCGTGGTCGCCGGCATCTCGCGCGACCCCGACCAATGGCGCGTCTCGGTCGATGCGGATCAACTCAGCGGCTACATCGAATACCAGCCGGCGCGCCGCGCCACATCAACCGCCGCGCCAACAGCGGCGGGCGCCGGGCGTGTCTACGCGCGGCTGTCGCGGCTCTCGCTGCCCAAGAACGAAGTCGAACAGATCGAGAGTCTGCTCGATGAGCTGCCGAGCAGCGTGCCGGCGCTGGACATCGTGGTCGAAGATTTCGAACTGCGCGGCAAGCACCTCGGCCGGATCGAGATCGCGGCGGCGAATCAGGCAACGACTGAAATGCGCACCGCACGCGAGTGGCGTCTGTCGAAGTTCAGCTTGGCAACGCCGGAAGCACAGCTCACCGCCACCGGCAGCTGGTCAGCCGGTGGCGCCGCGGCGCGCCGTGCCGAAATGGATTTCAAGCTCGACCTGCGCGACAGCGGTGCGTTTCTGGAACGCCTTGGCCTGGGCAAGGCAGTGCGTGGCGGCAAGGGTGCGGTGGCCGGCCAGGTGGGGTGGCTCGGTTCGCCGCTGACAATCGACTTCACGAGCATGAGCGGGCAATTCAACGTGGCGGTGGAGGCCGGTCAGTTCCTCAAGGCCGACCCGGGCGCGGCGCGGCTGCTCGGCGTGCTTTCATTGCAGGCGCTGCCGCGCCGTTTGCTGTTCGACTTTCGCGACGTGGTCGAAGAAGGCTTCCAGTTCGACAGCTTCAGCGGTGACTTTCGCATCGACAAAGGCGTGGCGCACACGAACAACCTGCTTATGCGTGGCGTGCAGGCGGTGGTGCTGATGGAGGGCAGTGCCGACATCGGCCGCGAGACGCAGGACTTGCGCATCGTCGTCGTTCCCGAGATCAACGCCGGCACGGCGTCATTGGCGTACGCCGTCATCAACCCCGCCGTCGGCCTGGGCACATTCCTGGCGCAGCTGTTCCTGCGGCGCCCATTGGGCGAGGCCGGAACACGCGAATTCCACGTCACCGGGCCCTGGGTCGAGCCGAATGTGGATCGGGTCGAGCGCAAGGTCGAGACCCCGACGCCCCAACCGCAGTGACAACGCGCTGAAACGACCACGATGAAGATTGCCGCGCTGCAAATGGTGTCCACGCCCGACGTGACGCGCAACCTGGATTGCGCGCGGCGCCTGATCGCGCAAGCCGCGGCGCAGGGCGCACAGCTCGCCGCACTGCCCGAATACTTTTGTCTGATGGGGCGCGACGATAGCGCCAAGCTCGACCGGGCCGAACCTGCGCCAGAATGCGACGCCGACGGCGGCCCCATCCAGCGCATGTTGGCAGACGCGGCGCGCGAGCACGGCGTGTGGGTCATCGGCGGCACCTTGCCGCTGCGTTGCGACGACCCACAACGCGTGCGCAACAGCAACCTGGTGTTCGCGCCCGACGGCAGACTCGCAGCGCACTACGACAAGATGCACTTGTTCCGTTACGACAACGGCCGCGAGCGCTACGACGAAGGCCGTGTTCTCGAAGCCGGCACCGCACCGGTGGCGGTGCAATGCGGCACCCTGCGCGTGGGTTTGAGCGTGTGCTACGACCTGCGCTTCCCCGAGCTGTACCGGGCCTTGATGAACCCGCCTTGCGATCTGATCGCCGTGCCATCGGCATTCACGCAGACGACGGGTCGGGCGCACTGGGAGCTGCTGCTGCGTGCCCGCGCCGTCGAGAACCAGGCCTATGTGATCGCGCCGGCGCAAGGCGGCACGCATGAAAACGGGCGGCGCACCTGGGGCCACAGCATGATCATCGACCCCTGGGGCGACGTGCTCGGCGTGCTGCCCGAAGGCGAAGGCATGGTGCTCGCCGAAGTCGACGCGCAGCGCCTGGCTGCCGTGCGCCGCGAGCTGCCGGCGCTCGAGCATCGGCGCCTGGGGTGATCGCCGGCGGCGCAGCATCGCCAGCATGCGGCGCTCGCCGCGCGTGGCTCGGCTGCTGCTTCGTTTCTCAGCCGCAGATCACCGTTCCGCGTGTAGCCTTTTCTTGCAGCCGATGAGCCCACCTCAGCAATGGTGCAGGATCTGCATTGAGGCGCGGCGCACTCAGATCAGTTCCGCATTGATCGCCGCCAGCGCCGCCGAGCCGGGGCACAGCTCGGCTTCACCCAGGCGATTCAGCGGCACATCAACCGTCTTCAAGTGCGCGTGCAAATCCTCCGCCGACGCGTTCACATAGAGCAAGCCGGTGAGGATTTCACCGCGCGCCTCATGCGCGGCGATGTGGCTGATCGCCGCGAGTCGATCACCGGCGTCGTAGCCGCCGCCGAGCTTGCGCAGGCGCAGCACGCTGCCGTCGTGCTGCGTCACCTCGATCACTTCGCCGGGAGCGTACTGCGCCGTGATCGCATCGCGTGACGGCATGAAATCGATGCGATTCACGGCTTCGTTGTGGGCTCGCACGTGGTCGTAGCTTTTCGTGCTGCCGGCGTGGTTGTTGAACGCGACGCAGGGGCTGATGACGTCGATCAGCGCCGCGCCACCGTGGCGCAGCGCGCCCTTGATCAGCGGTACGAGCTGCTCTTTGTCGCCGGAGAAACTGCGTGCCACGTAACTCGCTCCCATCTGCAGCGCGAGCGACGCCAGATCGATCGCGGTGTCGGCGTTGATGGCGCCCTTCTTGCTCTTGCTGCCGGCGTCGGCAGTCGCCGAGAACTGGCCCTTGGTCAGGCCGTAGACACCGTTGTTCTCGACGATGTAGGTCATGTTCACGCCGCGCCGCATGGCGTGGGCGAATTGGCCGAGACCGATGGAGGCCGAATCGCCGTCGCCCGACACGCCGAGGTACAACAGCTCGCGATTCGCCAGGTTGGCACCGGTCAACACCGACGGCATGCGGCCGTGCACGGTGTTGAAGCCATGCGCGTTGCCGAGAAAGTAATCCGGCGTTTTTGACGAGCAGCCGATGCCGGACAACTTGGCGACGCGGTGCGGCTCGATCGCCAGATCCCAGCAGGCCTGCACCAGCGCCGCGGAGATCGAATCGTGGCCGCAGCCGGCGCACAGTGTCGAGATCTTGCCTTCGTAGTCGCGCCGCGTCAGCCCGAGCGCGTTGGTGCGCAACGTCGGGTGGTGGAGTTTGGGTTTGGTGATGTAGGTCATCAGGCCACCTTGTTGCCCTTGATCAGCGGCTCCACATTGAAGCGATTCATGCGCGCGCCGATCTGTTCGACGATGAAACGCGCCGTGATCGGTGTCCCGTCATAGTGCAGCAGCGGCTCCAGCTTCGCCGGGTTCACTTCCTGCTCGCTGACGAGCATCGTGCGCAACTGGGCGTCGCGATTTTGTTCGATGACGAACAGGTGTTCGTGCGCGGCGATGAAATGGTCGACCACGGCGCTGAACGGAAAGGCGCGCAGCCGCAGCAGGTCGACATGCACGCCTTGCCCGCGCAGGGTGTCGAAGGCCTCGCTCATCGCCGGGCTCGTCGAGCCGTAGTAGATGACGCCGAAGCGTGTGCTGCGTGCCGCCATGCGCTGCACCGGTTGCGGCACGAGCTTCTTCGCCGTTTCGAATTTCCGCAGCAAGCGCTCGACGTTGTACAGGTAGTCCGGCCCGGCCTCGGAGTAACGCGCCTGGGCGTCGCGCGTCGTGCCCCGCGTGAAGTAGGCGCCGCGCTCGGGGTGCGTGGCGGGGTAGGTCCGGTAGGGGATGCCGTCACCGTCGACGTCGAGGTAGCGAGCGAATTCGCGCCCGGCTTCCAGGTCTTCGTGCGTCATCACCTTGCCGCGGTCATAGACCCGCGCATCGTCCCAGGCGAGCGGCTCGCACAGGCGATGGTTCATGCCGATGTCCAGATCGGTCATGAGGAACACCGGTGTCTGCAGCCGGTCCGCCAGATCCAGGCACTGTGCGGCGAACTCGAAACACTCGTGCGGGTCTTCCGGGAACAGCAGCACGTGTTTCGTGTCGCCATGCGAGGCATAGGCGCAGCTCAGCACGTCGGCCTGCTGCGTGCGCGTGGGCATGCCGGTGGATGGGCCGCCGCGCTGCACGTTGACGATGGTCAGCGGGATTTCGGCGAAGTAGGCCAGGCCGATGAACTCCGTCATCAGCGAAACGCCGGGGCCCGACGTCGCCGTGAACGCGCGCGCGCCGTTCCAGCCCGCACCGATGACGATGCCGATCGAAGCAATTTCGTCTTCGGCCTGGATGATCGCAAACTTGTTCTTGCCGGTCGCCTTGTCGACGCGCAACTTGCCGCAGTACTTCTGGAACGCCTCGGCCAGCGACGACGACGGTGTGATCGGGTACCAGGCGCACACCGTCGCCCCGCCGTACACACAGCCGAGCGCGGCGGCGGCGTTGCCCTCCATGAAGATGCGTTTGCCCACCGCGTCGCGGCGCTCGATCTTCAGGCCGAGCGCATCATCGAAGTATTCGCGACCGTGGTGCAGGCCCATCATGAAGGCGTCGAGGTTCGGCTGGATCAGCTTCGCCTTGCCCTTGTACTGCTCGCCGAGCAAGGTGGCGATGACTTCGGGTTCGACGCCCAGCAGCGCCGCCAACACGCCGACGTAGACGATGTTCTTCAGCAACTGGCGTTCGCGCGGGTCGGTGTAGCGTGTCGCGCACAGGTCGGTCAGCGGTACGCCGAGCAGGTTGATGTCGCTGCGCAGCTTGGCCTGCGGCAGGGGCTTGGAGCTGTCGTACATCAGGTAGCCGCCGGGCTCGATTTCGGCAACATCCTGGGCCCAGGTCTGCGGGTTCATCGCCACCATCAGGTCGCAGCCGCCGCGCCGTCCTTGATAGCCGTTTTCGTTCACGCGTACTTCATACCAGGTCGGCAGGCCCTGGATGTTGCTCGGGAAGATGTTGCGCGGGCTCACCGGAACGCCCATGCGCAGCAGGCTGCGCGCGAACAGTTCGTTCGCCGATGCCGAGCCCGAGCCGTTGACGTTGGCGAACTTGACGACGAAATCGTTGACGGCGCTGATGCGCTTCACGCTGGTTTTCATGCTCATGCCGCCTTGCGTTGCTGAACCGCGGCCGGCTTCGGCGTGCGGCAACCGCGCCCGGCCTGTGTCAGGTCGATCAGGAATTTCTGCATGTCCCAGGCCCCCGTCGGACAACGTTCGGCGCACAGGCCGCAGTGCAGGCAAACGTCTTCGTCTTTCACCATGACACGGCCGGTCTTGAGGACGCCCGACAGATACAGGGCCTGGTCGAGCTGCCGCGCCGGGGCGTTCAGGCGCGCGCGCAGATCGGCCTCGTCGCCGTTGCCGGTGAACGTGATGCAGTCGGTAGGGCAGATGTCGACACAGGCGTCGCATTCGATGCACTGGCCGGTGCTGAACACGGTCTGCACGTCGCAGTTCAGGCAGCGCTGGGCTTCTTTCCACGCCGTCGCCACATCGAAGCCGAGTTCGACTTCGACCTTGATGTTGCGCAGCGCCTGGTTCACGTCGCGCCACGGCACCTTGTGGCGCAGATCGGGAGCGACGGCGTTGTCGTAGCTCCACTCGTGGATGCCCATTTTCTGCGACACCAGCGTCACGCCGGGTGCGGGGCGCTGGCGCACGTCTTCGCCGTGCAGGAACTTGTCGATCGAGATCGCCGCGGCATGGCCCTGGGCAACGGCCCAGATGATGTTCTTCGGGCCGAGCGCCGCATCGCCTCCGAAAAACACCTGCGGCAAGCTGGCTTGCAGCGTGACCTCATCGATCACGGGCATTCCCGATTCGCTGAACGCGAGGCCGCAGCTGCGCTCGATCCAGGGGAACGCGTTTTCCTGGCCGACGGCGACCAGCACTTCGTCGCAATCGAAACGCTGCTCGGGCTCGCCGGTGGCGACGAGTTGGCGCCGGCCATTCGGATCGCGCTGCGCACGCACCTTCTCGAACGTCATGCCCACCAGTTTGCCGTTCTGATGCAGGAAGGCGCGCGGCACCAGGCAGTCGAGGATCGGAATGCCTTCGTGCTGCGCGTCCTCCTTTTCCCAGGGCGAGGCTTTCATTTCTTCGAACGGTGAACGCACGATCACCTTCACGTCTTCGCCGCCCAGGCGCTTCGCGCTGCGGCAGCAGTCCATCGCCGTGTTGCCCCCGCCGAGCACGATCACGCGTTTGCCGATTCGCGTGGTGTGGCCAAACGAGACCGAAGCGAGCCAGTCGATGCCGATGTGGATTTGAGTTGCCGCCTCGTTGCGGCCCGGAATCGACAAGTCGCGCCCGCGCGGCGCGCCACAGCCGACAAAGATGGCGTCCCAGTTCTCGCCCAGCAGTTGCTGCATCGAGTCGACGCGCGTGCCACCGCGGAACTCGACCCCAAGCCTGAGCACGTATCCCGTTTCTTCGTCGATCACCTCTTCGGGCAGGCGAAAGCGCGGAATCTGCGAGCGGATCATTCCGCCCGCGCGCGGGTCGGAATCGAACACCGTGACCTGGTAACCCAGCGGCGCGAGGTCACGCGCCACCGTCAGCGCCGCCGGCCCGGCGCCGACGCAGGCGATGCGCTTGCCGTTCTTCACCGTTGCCGGGCGCGGCATGCGCCCGGAGATGTCGCCCTTGAAATCGGCGGCGACGCGTTTCAGCCGGCAAATCGCGACCGGCTCGGGACGCTCGGCCTGCGCTTCCTCAACGCGGCCGCGCCGGCACGCCGGCTCGCAGGGCCGGTCGCAAGTGCGCCCGAGGATGCCCGGGAACACGTTGGACGACCAGTTGACCATGTAGGCGTCGGCATAACGCCCGGCGGCGATGAGCCGGATGTATTCGGGAACGGCGGTGTGCGCCGGGCACGCCCATTGGCAGTCGACCACTTTGTGAAAGTAGTCGGGTTGGCGGATGTCGGTGGCTTGCAACGCTACTCCCTCACATGGAAACGCCGGGCCGCCCCAAGTTTCATTGACCCCCTCGGGGGGCGGACGACCTATGTCGTCGGCCTGGGGGCTCAATGAGCCGGCGCGCTGTCCGGTGCCGCGCTGACGTGGCGGTTTTCGCTCGCGCGATGCTAGGCGCCACGCAGCGCCGTGTCAGCCGGGTTTGCGTGAGTTTAGTCGGCCAGATTCCGGTCTCGGCGTATTCCACGCGCTGCGCAAAGGGGCTTATCACACGCTTGTGCTGCTAGAGTCGGCGCGGGACGAATTCGAGGGGCCGCGCTTGCTGCAATTCTTCGCCATCGCTGCGGGTGCCATCGGCGGCGGCTTGATCGGTGGTGGCTTCGGCGCCCTCGCCGGTGCAGCGCTGGCCTGGCTCGCATGGCTATTGCAACAGCAGGCGCGCGCCATCGCCGCCCTGCGCCGTGACCTTGCGCTGACACAGCAACGAGCCGCGGCGCCCGGCGCTTCGACGCCGGCACAGCAGGCGCCAGAGCTTCCCGGTTCCCGAACGCCTGCGGCACCTGCGGCCACAACGGCCGAACGCGCAGCCACGCCAAACGCACCGGCTCAGGCTGCCGAGACTGCCGACACGCAGTGGAGCGATGAAGCGCATGACACCGATGTCGGCTCGCTGTGGGGCGATACGACATTGCCGATGGAGAACGATACGGCCAGACCTGTGGTCAGCGACCGACTGGCGCCGATCAGGCAATGGCTGTTCGGCGGCAATACGGTGGTCAAACTCGGGGTGGCGATTCTGTTCGTCGGCCTGACCTTCCTTGCCAAGTTCGCGGCTGAGCATGTGCGAGTGCCGCTCGAACTGCGCCTGGCGGGTTTTGCGGGTGTCGCGCTTGCGCTGCTGGGGCTCGGCTGGCGCCTGCGCCAGCAGCGCCCCGGCTACGCGCAGATACTGCAAGGCGGAGCCGTCGCCGTGCTCTACCTGACGCTGTTTGTCGCGTCCCGTTTCTACAATGTGCTCGCGCTCGGCCCGGCGCTTGCATGCATGGTGCTGTTGGCGGCGCTGGCCGCGGCGCTGGCTGTGCTGCAGGACGCGCGCGCGCTGGCCATGATCGGTGCGCTCGGCGGCTTTGCGACGCCGCTGCTCGTCGCTACCGGTGGCGGCAATCACGTGGCGTTGTTCGGCTACTGCCTCGTGCTCGATCTGGGAATCGCCGCAGTCGCGTGGCACAAGAACTGGCGCTTGCTGAACCGGATCGGCTTCTTCGGCACATTCCTGGTCGGCAGCACCTGGGGTGTGCTGAACTATCGAAGCGACCACTATGCAAGCAGCCAGGCCTTCCTGATCGCCTACTTTGTGCTGTTCACGGCGATTCTGTTGATGCCGGCGCGAGCTGCGCTGCGCCAAGACCGGGGTGCCGAAGCGGGCGCTGCCGGTATTGCCGTTGCCCGGCGCAGCGACGCCTGGGTCAACGGCAGTTTGTTGTTCGGCCTGCCGACGCTTGGCTTTGCGCTGCAATACGCACTCGTGCGCCACATGGAATACGGCGCGGCCTTGTCAGCGCTGGTGCTGGCAATGTTCTATGCCGGCCTGGCGCTGTGGATGCGACCGAGACCGGTGCTGGCCGTCACGTTCGAGGCGAGCCTTGCGCTCGCGACTGTCTTTCTCTCGCTCGTGATCCCGTTCGCGCTCGACGCACACAGCACTGCGGGCGCCTGGGCGCTCGAAGGCGCGGGCCTGGTCTGGCTCGGCCTGCGCCAGCAGCGTCTTGCGCCGCGCCTGTTCGGCTACCTGCTGCTGTTTCTTGCCGGCCTGGCGATGATCCATGCGGGTGGCCGTCACACCATTCCAAGCGCGTTTTTCAATGCGAGGTTGATGAACGGCTTGATGGCAGCGGCGGCGTCGCTCGCCGCGGCGCATTTCGTCAGGCCATTCGGCGTTCTCACGCCGGCCAAGGTGGGTCGCGCCGCTTCAAGCGCTCAGCACGAGGCTGTTGCCGAGCCGCTGCTGATCGCCTGGGGCACGCTGTGGTTGCTGCTGACGGCGGCGTCGCAGATCCGCCTCTTCACCGCGCCAGGGTTCGAATTGACGGCATGGCTGGTCTGTATCAGCGCGATCGCGGTGGTCTACACCCTGCTCTCGCAGCGGCTGGACTGGCAGCGCATCGCATGGCCCGTTCTCGGCCATGCCCCGCTGCTCGGATTGTGCGTCGCTGTCAGCGCGGTCGTGCAATCCGCGCCGAGCCAGAACGGCGGTTGGTGGGCCTGGCCCTTGGCCTTGGCGGCGCACGCGTTCGTGCTGTGGCGTGCCGCGCCGCGTTGGCGGGCCCAGGCCGCGATTGCCGAACCTGCGCTGCACGCGCTGGGGCTGTTGCTGCTCGCCGCACTCGGCGCATTGCAGGGCCGCGCGATCACGCGCGACTGGGGCGATGCCGCAAGCGCCTGGGCCTGGCTCGGCTGGTTGGTCGTGCCCGCGGCCCTGCTGATGCTGTTGCGGCGCCCAGGCGTCGCGGGGCTGTGGCCGGTGCGCGCCGCGCCCGTCGCGTATCGGACCCACGCCGCGGCCTTGCTTGCGGCGGGGCTGCTGCTGTGGACCCTGTTGGCCAACATGACGTCGAACGGCGCGGCGGCCCCCTTGCCGCATCTGCCGCTGCTGAACCCGCTCGACCTGGGCATCGGCTTCGCCCTGCTCGCTGCCTGGTTGTGGATGCGCAGCGCGCTGGCGCAGCCCTTGCTGGCGCAGCATCCCGGTCTTGCGCTGCAGCTGACGGCAGCTGCAGGTTTCGCCTGGCTGAATGCGATTCTGATTCGCGCGTTCCATCACTATGGGGGCGTGCCGTTTCGCTTGCGGGCGTGGGCCGAATCGCTGCCGCTGCAGACCGGCATCAGCCTGTTGTGGAGCGCGACAGCGCTGGTCTTGATGTGGCTCGCGGCGCGACACGGATCGCGCAAGCGGTGGATGGTGGGCGCGGTGCTGCTCGGCGCGGTGGTCCTGAAGCTGGTGCTGGTCGACCTGTCGGGCACGGGGACGGTGACACGCATCGTCTCGTTCATCGGCGTCGGCGTCTTGATGCTGGTCATCGGTTATGTCGCGCCGCTGCCCGATGTTGTGGCCAGGAAGGCCCCGCGTGCAGGTGCTTGAGCCGCCGCGGCTGCGCTGCGCATGGGCCTCGATCTGCCTCGCGGCGAGTGCTTTCGCCACGGCGGCAGCCGACGCTGACGACGCAGCGTATCGCTTCAGCGCTCCGATCGAGGTCCAGCGAGGCGCGCCCTTCATTCGGATCGCGCTGCCGGCGAGCGCCTACGCGCACACCGAACAAGCCGATCTGCGCGACCTGCGAGTGCTCGACGCCGCAGGCGAGCGCGTGCCGTTCGCGCTGCTCGCGCCGCGCGCCGCGAAGTCCGAGCTGCAAGAGCAAGCGCGCGACGCCGCGATCTATGCCTTGCCGCCGCTCCCGGCACGTGGCCAGGCCTGGCCCTCGCCTTTGGAAGTGACGCTGCAGGGTGACCGCATCAGCGTGCGGCCAAAGCGCGGCTTGCCGAGCGCCGCCAATGCGGGGCGTGCGCCGGGCTGGCTCGTGGACCTGGGTGAGCCGGACAAGGCTTCCGACCGCAAACCGGACCAAGCCACGCCGCGTGCGTTGCAGCTGGCGTGGTCGGGGCCGGCCGATTTCAGCGTCGGTGTCGACGTTGAACTCAGCGCTGACCTGCGCCAGTGGCGCACTGGGGGTTCGAGCCAGTTGCTGGCGCTGGCTTCGCCCGGCGGCGCGTTGATTCAGGCGCGCATCATGCTGCCGCCCGCGCCGGCGCGATTTGTGAGGCTGGTGTGGCACGACCCTGAGGCAGCACCGAAGCTCACCGGCGCAAAGGCGATCTTCGATCTGCGCGAAAACCTCAGCGTCGACCCGCCGGCGCAGATCGTTGCGCTCGCACTGCCCACGGCGAACGACGACGACCCCGCCGCGCGACGCGCCCTCGTGTTCGACCTCGGCGGCGCCTTGCCCATGCTCGACATTGAACTGCGCATGGCCTCGGGCACCCATGTGGCGCCGGTGCGGGTGCAGGGGCGGCGCCGGGTTGACCAGGCTTGGACCGATCTGGCCTGGGCCGTGTTCTACCGGATCGAGCGCGACGGCCAGGTCTCCACGGCGCCGCCGCTGAAGCTGCGCAGCACCCAGCGCTACCTGCGCCTGGTACCCGATGAGCGCGCCGCTGCATTGAGCCAGGCTCAGGCGACGTTGCTCGTCAATGCCGAATTGGCGAGCCTGGTCTACGCGCGCCAGGGGCGCGAGCCATTCACGCTTCAAGCCGGCTCGGGTGACGCGAAAGCAAGCGCCCTGCCGATCGCGACGCTGGTCCCGGCGCTGGACGAAGAGCGCCCTCGTTTCGGCCAGGCGACGCTGGGAGCATGGAGCGAGTCGGAAGCGGTGGTGCGAGGCCTGCAGTCGCGCGCACGGCTTGCCGCGATGCGGCCATGGCTGCTATGGGCCGTGCTGCTGGCCGGCGTCGCCGGGCTGGGCGCGATGGTTTGGCGCCTGGCCCGCTCCAGCAAGGCACCCGACTGAGCGCCCCGCTATGGCCCGAAGTCGAACTGCAGCCCGAGCGCCGGCCCGGAAAAGCGCAGCCGAAAAGCGGAACTGTTCGGCAGCGCGTCAGCGTTGACTTCCCAGCCCGTGTAGCCGATTCGTGCGGTGATGTTTCGAGCCAGCGCCTGGTTCAGAAACACCTCCGCTCGATTGGCATGTGAAACGCCTTCGCCCAACGAGGCGAACTCGGTCAGGCGCAGATGCACGCTGGTCGACGCTTGTGCGCGCCAGATCAAGCCGATGCCGCCTTGAGCGCCCCTTGTATCAAAACCCTGAGAAGCTTGCAAGGTGGCTGAGGTGGTCCCGAGTTCGACCCCGGTGTAGCCCAGGCCCGCAAGCGCTTCCAGCCCGAGCGCACCGCCGCCGAAGAAATGACGCCAACGCCAGCCGATGTCGACGTAGGTGAACGTGAAGTCATGGCGCACTTCTTGCGGCGCGAGGAACGACCGGCCACCGAGCGTGATCGGCGACTGGTTCGCGGCAAGCGACTGGTTGTCTCTGCCTTTGGTGCGAATCACTTCGAATTCGATCGCGTGCCCGTCTTGAGGCAACGATGGCGCCTCCACGCCCCTGCCGAAATTCACACTTGCCCTGATCGAAGGCACGAAGACGCTTTGGTCGCGGGCTTCGATTCGGGTCGTCGATTCGCAGCCACTCATCGCAAACATGACCGCGGCAAATGTGGCGATCCAGACGCGGTTCATCTTCGCCCCTCAAGACACGGCACGAAGCGCAGCATATTGCGCCGGGTCCTGCCGGAACGTGATCCAGCAGCCGTCGCAGCAAAAATAATAGTCGGCGCCCGCATAGGTCTCGACATGGGTTGCGCTGGCCATGTTCACGGCCATGCCGCACACCGGGTTCACGAATTGGCCCGGTGCCGGCGCAGGAGTCGGCAGCGCTTGCGGCGGACGGCGCGGCGCTGCCCCGGAGGTCGCGCCTCCTGGATCGGATTGAACGGCTTGTGCGGCTTGTGCGCTTTGTGCGCCTTGTGCGCCTTGTTCGGCTTGTGCGGTATTCGCCGGCAGCGTGGCACGGCCGCGCAACCAGGCAAGCACGCCGGCGATCGCGAGCAACGCAATCTCGGCAGGTGTCTTGGCGCCGGCGTCGGGCCCGGCCGGGGCTTGCAGTTTTGCGATCCGGGCTTCGTCGATCCCGCGCGAGCGCATCACGCCGCGCAGCGCATCGGCCTTGCGCCGGCTCGCGATCATCAACACCTGTTTGGCCGCGCTGCGCAGCGCCGCCTCGAGCGCTGCTTCGTCGCCCTGGCCCTGGGTGGCGACGAGCACGATCGCCGCTTCGCCGGGGGTTTCGGTCAGGCCGATGCGCAGCCGCTGCGCAAGAAAGCGGGCTTCGTCGGCGGCGGGCGTGTGGCCGAGCACGCACAACTCGCCGCGCGCGCCATGCGGCTGAATGAAGAGTTCGATGCTGCCGTTGCTCGCGCAGGCCAGCGTGAACTGCTCGACATCTTCTTCGGGCAGCAAGGTGTCGTTGCTGATGCGCACGAGCCTGGGCTTGCCGCTGGCAATCGCGGCTTGCGCCGCGGCGATGACGACACCCTTGGCGCAGCCGCCGCCGATCCAGCCATGCAGCGCGCCATCGGCGAGCACGATGGCCTGGCCGCCGACATAGGCCGAGGTTGGGGCGACCGCACGCACCACCGTGACGAGCGCGTAGGCTTGGTCCTTCGCGTTCAACTCGCGCGCCATGTCCAGCAATTGTTCATTCGTCATCGCAAGCTTTCGATGATGTCCGCAACGATGCGCTCCAGATCCGCGAGGTCGGCACCCCCTGCCAGCAGGTCCAGGTGCGGCATGGCCGCTTGCATTCCTTGCGACTGCGGGCTGTAGCCGGGTTGATGCAACAGCGGATTCAGCCACACGATACGCCGCGCGCGCCGCCGCAGCACCTGCAGCGAGTGCGCCAGCAAGCGCGGCTCGCCGGTATCGTAGCCGTCGCTGACGACGATGACGCCGGTGCGCGAATGCACCAGCCGCGCACTCTGCTCGCGGTTGAATTCGCTCAAGCATTCACCGATGCGCGTGCCGCCCCCCCAGCCGGCGGCCAGCAGATGCATGCGTTCCTGCGAACGCCAGGGATCGGGATCGCGCAGCGCCTGTGCAACGCTCGTGATTCGGGTGTGGAAGATGAAGCAGTAGACGTCGGCCAATTCGGCACACAGCGCGCGCGCCAGTCGCAGGTAGAAAAAGCTGTACGGGCTCATCGAGCGGCTCACGTCCAGCAGCAGCACGAGGCGCGGGCGCACGCGGCGTCGCTCCTTCCAGGCCAGGCGCAACGGGGTCCCGCCGCTGGCCACGCTGCGCCGGATCGTGCCTTGCAAGTCGATGCGCCGGCCATGGTGAAAACGCGCTTCGCGGCGCAATTGCAGATGTCTCAGGCGCTGGGCGAAACGCCGCATCAGCGCCTCGATGCCGCGCGCATCATCGCACCTGTTCAAATCGCGAAAGTCGGGCGAGAGCAGCGACTCTTCGCGGCTCGCGCCATGCCGCGCCTGGCCCGTGCCGGCGTCTTCAGCAAGACCCTGCCCCGAGGCGGCTGCGGGCTCGGCGGCGCTGCCGGCGGTCGCGGCTTGCGCCGTGTCGAGCGCCGAGGTGGCGACCGATTCGCTTTGCGTGAACGCAGTTCTGTTGGGCGGCA
>JAEMQF010000109.1 GCA_022758925.1 Burkholderiales bacterium
GACTTCGTTCCACAGCAGGCCGCGCGGGTTCAGCAGGAAACGGCCCGAGTCATCGGGCAACTCGACGCTGAAATGGTTGCACACGCCTTCAGCCAGGCCATGCAACGCCGCGGCGCGCAGCGCCACCGCGAGGTCGGCGCGCAGGCGGTGCACGCTGGCGCTATGAAAATCGGCTTCGTTCGAGTTCGGTTTGGCCATTGGAGTTGTCCTTGGGAGCCGCGCGACGAATCGTATCGGCGGCAGGTCGATCTTCGCCGAATTCGGTTGGACCGCAAAACGCGCCCTTGCCGCCGCGGCAAAGGCGCGTTTTGCCGTCCAACCGAATTCGGCGAAGATCGGTGTGCCGCCGACACTGTTCGTTGCACGGCTCCCAAGGACAAGTCCAATGGCCAAACCGAACTCGAACGAAGCCGATTTTCACAGCGCAAGCGTGCACCGCCTGCGCGCCGACCTCGCCGTGGCGCTGCGCGCTGCGGCGTTGCATGGCCTGGCTGAAGGCGTGTGCAACCATTTCAGCGTCGAACTGCCCGATGATTCGGGCCGTTTCCTGCTGAACCCGCGCGGCCTGCTGTGGAACGAAGTCGGCACCGACGACATCGTGATGATCGATGTCCACGGCAACAAACTCGCCGGGCGCCATGCGATCGAACCGACGGCGATGTTCATCCACGCCGCAATCCACCGCATCGCGCACAAGGCTTGCGTGCTGCACACCCACATGCCCAACGCAACCGCATTGACACTCACTGTCGATCGGGCGCTGGACACGACCCTGTCGCAAACGGCGATGCGCTTTCATGGCCGCATCGCCATCGACCCCGACTACAACGGCCTGGCCCTGGACAACTCGGAGGGCGAGCGTATCGCGCGCGCCATGCAGGGCGCCGATGTGGCGTTTCTCGGCAATCACGGTGTCGTCGTCTGCGGCGCGCGCATCGACCATGCGTACGACGACCTCTACTATCTCGAACGTGCCTGCGCAGTGCAGATCCTGGCGCAATCGACGCGCCGTCCGCTCGCACCCGTGTCAGCGGCAATCGCGCAACGCGTTGCGAAACAGGGCATGGGTGAACTGCTGCAAGCCGAGTTGTTCTTCGAGGCGTTGCGACGCACGCTTTGACGGCGCCACACGCCGCACGATCCGGTCACGATCGAACCGGCACCGCATCCGGGGAGCTCAAACCGGGTTGCGCACATGGCGATCGTGCTTCTGATTGCGAATGTGCCGGCTCTGGCGGTTTTCGCTGCGTTGCACACGCGCCTGTTCGGCCGCGTTCACGTGGCCATCGCGGCCGGCGCGCGCCTCCTTGCCTTGGACACGGGCCTGGCCGCGCTCGAGCTTGGCCACTTCCCGGTTCGTCAGCGAAGCGTTCTGTACACCCGCTTCGATTCGCTTGTCCTGGTTGATGTTGCGCTGCACATCGGCCTGCATACGCTGCGACGAGGCGGATTGCGGGTCGCCCGTCACGCGGTTCGTCTTCGCCGCGCGGATATCGCGGCTGGCCTTGTCCTGCATTGCCCCCAGGCGTTCCTGCTCGGCGGGCGTGAGCTTGCCGTCCGCAAGTGCGCGGGACTGCTGGCGGCTGATGGCGCTTTGTTCGCGCTCCAGGCGTGCCGCTTCGCTGGTGCTCAGCGCGCCGCTCTTGAGGCCCTGTTCGATGCGCTCCTGCTGGTTCACGTCGCGCTGTACCGTGGTCGCTGTACTCTGGGCTGACGCGCCCAGGCTGGTGCCGAGCAGGGCAATGCTGAGGATGAGCTTGTGATTCATGAAGAGGCTCCTGAGAATGATCCGGTGGAGGAAGCGAAACGCTGTTCGGTCCGCGCTGGCGCTGCTGGGCCGCCAGGTGTCATACAAACGCCAGCATCAGCGCGCAGTTGACCTCACGCACGCTGCGCAGTTGTGAAGATTGGTTGCGAGCAGGGGTCTGAAGGCACCGGCGCCGCGTGGCGTGCCAACTCGTTCACACGCTGCTGCGGCGCGGCGCGCAGTGCCCCGCGGGCTGGGCCGGATGCGGGTGATGCCACGCTTGCGCGTCCAGCATGACCAGCGCGATGGCTTCAGCCGACGCGTGCACCGCACCGCGACGAGTCCCGCCCGCCGTGGAAGACGCTGCGTGGGCCTGAACACGATCTTGGCTGAAATAAGTGGAACAGCTGCGCTTTGCGCTGGCGCTGGATGAACGCGTACTTCACTTCGCTGCCTTTGCCAAGTACGCCGTCGCTCTTCCCGGGATGTCGCGCTCCACCTTCACGCGCGCCGGCTCGGCGCGCAGCCGACTGATCTCGATCTGCTCGGCGCTCACGACCTTGCTGTCAGCGCCTGTGGGCTTGCGCTGCCGATGGGCCTTGACCGAGTTGAACAGCGTCCGGTCCACCACGCCCAGCGTACGTGGCGCCGCCGCAATGCTCTGGCAGCCCGCTACAGCGGCGTCAGCAGTTGGACCTCGCCCAGCGCCCTCAGGGTCTCGACCTCGCGGTCGATCGCCGCCTTGCCGCGGGTGTTCAACAGATAGCCGCGGATGCGCTCACGCGCGTCCTTCAGCGGTATCGAGGTCGCGGCGACACGCTCTTCGAGCTTGAGGATGTACAGGCCCGTGTCCGCTTCGATCACATCGGAGATCGCGCCCACCGCCAGCGCGAAGGCGGCGTTTTCGAAGTACCCCGGATGGTCGCCACGCACCACCGGATCCAGCTCGCCGCCCCACTGCCGCGTCGCATGGTCGGAGTGCTCGCGTGCCAGCGCGTCGAAGCTCTCGCCGGCGCGCGCACGCGCCAGCACGGCGTCGATCTTGCGGCGTGCCTGGGTCTTCTGCTCGGGCGTGGCAGTCGCGGGCAGGGCGACCAGGATCTGGCGCAGCTTCAGCTGCTCGCTGCGCTTGAACAGGCGCGGGTTGATCTCGTAGAACTCCTCGATGTCCTGGTCGTTGACCAAGACCTCGCGCGCGACGATGCGCTGCGCCACGCGCTCGCCCGACAGCAGCTTGCGCGTGTGCGCGCGATGGCTTGCGACGTTGAAGCCGTCGGCCTCGATGCGACGCAGGAAAGCCGCTTCGGTGGCGAAGCGCGCGCGCACCTGTTGCAGCGCGCGGTCGACCTCTTCTTCGTCGGCCACGCTGTCGGCCGCCTTGGCCTCCTGCCAGAGCAGCTCAATGCGGATGAGCTGCTCGAGCGCCTCGCGCCTCAAGCCCTTCACCTGGGCCGAGCTGTGCAGCCGGGCGACGTGCAACTTGCGCTCGCGCAACAGCGTCTCGTACTGGTGCTCGAGAAGTTCGAACGGAATGCCCACGCCGTTCACACGCGCGGCGAGCATCATCTGTGCGTGTGCCGGCGTCGCCGCAGTCAATCCGATCGCGGCGGCGCAAAGCGCGCACTGCAACCCCACAAGCACGCCGCGTCGCGTCATGAGCTTCATCGCCTTCGTCGCCTGCATCGCCCCATCGCCTTATCGCCTTATCGCCTCACGGCAGCCTGAGGTAGCCGCCCATGGGGCGCAGGCTCTTCTTGTCGAGATCGACGGCCAACAGGTAGCCCCCCATCGCGCCGATGCGTCGATCGGCGTTGTAGCTCAGTGCCGGCATCAAGCCGGTGTCGAAGCCCTGCACGGCCTCCAGGTTCGCGATCAGTTTGCGGCGCGACAGGTCGCGCCCGGTGCGCTGCAGCGCATCCACCAGCAACAGCCCGGCCGCATAGGCGGCGCGCTGCGAAGGTGGGTCGCCGCGCGCCGCCGCGCGCTCCGGCATGAGCGCAGCGTAGGCCAGCAGCGCGGCATCGCGCTGGTCGTGCGGCGCGGTCGGGTAGGCCAGCGTCACCCGGTCGCGAAATGCAAGCGGCAAGTCGACAATCGCGCGCGGCGCGAGCGGCCCGGGCACGAGCAAGTGCGGCGCCCAGCCGATGCGCGCCGCTCCCGCCGCCAACGCCGCCAGATCGGCGCCGGTGCCCAACACCAGGACGGCCGCCACATCGCGTGCCTTGAGCGCCGCCGCGAGCGCATCGTGGGCATCGTGTGCAGCGTCGCGCGCCGGGAACGGCACCGCCAGCGGCGTGCGCCAGCCCGCAGCTCGCAGGCTCGCCTCGAGCGAACGCGCGCGCGCCTGGCCGGCCTGCGATGCCGGGTGCCACAGCGCGATCGGCCGCTGCGTGAGCTGCAGTTCCTGCGCCGCGTGCTGCGCCAGCACCTGCGCGAGTTCGGTCACGCCAGGCAACAGATGGAACACGAACGAATTCGAGGCCCGCGTGTCTTCGGGAAACAGCGTCAGCGGCCCGATGACGGGCAGTTGCGCCGCCGTGGCGGCGTCCGACAGTTCGGCCTCGATGCCAGCCGCCAGCGGCGCCAGCAACGCGAACACATCGCCCTGGGCGAGCCAGTCGCGCGCGCGCGCCCTGGCTGCAGCGTTGTCGGCGGGCCAGGGCTCGACGACGAGCTCGAGGCGACGGCCGTGAATCCCGCCGCGCTGGTTGAGCGATCCGAAGTACGCGGTCCAGAGCGTTTGCAGCGATTCGCCCAGCGCGGCAAATCGGCCACTCAAGGGCAGCAGCGTGCCGATCCGGATGACTTCGGTGCTCAGGCCGGGGTCGAGCAGCGCTTCGAGTTTTTTCAGGTACGAGGCGAGCGCGGCAAAGTCCTTCGCCGACATCGCGTAGCGCGGCATCGCGCCGTCGAGCGTGTTGCCGTCCGGGTCAAGGCCCGCCATGACGGCGCGCTGCAACAGGTGCTCGTCGAACGGGCCGTGCCGGCGCCCGTCGGCGTGATGGTGGCCGTAGGGCTTGCTCAGCTCCAACCAGCGAATGTTCGACGGCAATACCCCGCCCTCAGGGCGGCCGCGGCCGTCTTCGCCATGGCAGTTGCCGCACGCCACGCTGGCGCCGGCAAGTTCGAGCCCGCCCATGCCGATGCGCGCGCTGAGGCTGGCGCCGCTCGGGCTGCGGCCTTGCAGGTAGATCTCGCGTCCGGCGCGCTCCTGCTCACTGAGCCCGGTGGCCGGCGCCGCGTCGGCCGCCGCTGCGGCATCGATCAGCAGCGCCGCCAACCCCGCGGCCAGAAGGCCCTGGCGCCAGGTCGGCCGATGCAACGCCCGGCCGTCAGGGCTTTGCGGGTGCCGCATCGGTGGCGCCCGCCAGAACAGACAGGCGCAACGCAATTGCCTCGGAGGGTGCATTCGCGAGGATCTTGCTCCAGCGCTTGGCCGGCACGTTGCCGGCGATCAGCAGCGTCGAGTGGCCCTCCACGGTTTCGGAATACTGGCCGAGTTTCTTCAGGATCTTGTCGATATGGTCCTGGCGCCCGGTCAGGAAGGTCCAGCCCTCGACGTCGGCGTGCTGCTTCTGCGCGAACTGTTTCATGGCCTGTGGCGTGTCACGCTTCGGGTCGGAGCTCAGGGTGACGAAGAAGACCTGCTTGCCGAACAGTTCGGGCAATCGCTGGCGCACTTCGTTGAGCTGCTGCGTGATCAAGGGGCAGGCGTCCTGGCAACTCGTGTAGATCACGTTGATGACGACGGTGCGGCCCTCGAGCATGTCCGAGTAGAAGCGCACGCTGCGGCCGTCTTGCGTCACGAGTTCAAGGTCGGTGAAGTAGCTGCGCGCGTCCTGGGGTGCGCGCGCGGCGCCTGTGGCTGCGCCCGAAGCCGCAGCCGGCACCTGCGCGCCCGCGGCTTGCGCGTGCGCGTCGGCATGCGCCCGCGCGGGGCTCGCCGCGTGCAGCGCAGCGACGAGCGCCAGGAGCTGGATCGTTTGTTTCATGTGCGGCTGCTCCCTCATCCCGCCGCGCCGGCCTTGGCGCGCGCTGCGGTCAGGTCTGCCACCGCCTTCACCAGCTGCTCGGCGCTGGGGAATCCGTAGAAGCGCAACCATTGCCCGGTCTTCGCGTCGCCGACGAGCACCAGCGGCGGGTGGTCGACGAAGTTGGGCGTGTAGGCACCGAGGGCTTTCAGCACCTCGTCGACCTGCGGCTTCGCTCCGGTGAGCCAGCTCCATCCCGGGCCCGAACCGAGGCGGGTAGCGTAGTCCTTCAGCCGCGCCGGCGTGTCGCGCACCGAATCGACCGTCACGCTCAGCAGCGCCACGTCGCGCCCGAGCCGGTCGACGAGTTGGCCCTGCACCTGCGCCAGCGTTGCCGAAACCACCGGGCATACCGTGGTGCACGTGGTGTAGATGAAGTCGACGATGACGATGCGCTCGCCGACCAGGTCGCTCTTGAAGCGCAGGCTGCGGCCGTCCTGGTCGAGCAGCGCCGTGTCGGGCAGCGCCACGCGTGCGCTTTGCGCGGCGACCGGCTGGGTTGCAACCTGTTGATGATGCGCATGCGGGTCGTGCGCGAGCACCGGCGGCAAAACCAGCGCCCAGGCGCCCAGCGCGGCGCCGAGCGATATGAAAGAGGGCTTCGAAAACATGCGGAACTCCATGTCCTAACGCGCCGCCACCGGCGACTTCAAGTCGGCCGCCGCGAGTGCCTGGAGCGAAAAGAACGGCAAGCGCTCGTAGCCGATCTTCATTGTCGGCACGCCGACATAGACGTACCAGGCACCTTCTTCGGCGAGCGCGATCCGCGCCTCGTAAACGCCGGCGCCGACTTCGGTGACCTTGACTTCGGTGCGGCGCCGCCCCGGCGACAGGAAATAGAGCGCGTTGACGCCCGCCAGGCCCACCTTCGGCTGGCGGGTCACGCCATCGGCGAGGCGGAAGCGGATCGTCGCTGTCTCGCCCACGTTGTATTGGCGCTGGGTGGTCTGGAACTCGAGCTTGAGCGGCTCGCGGCTGTTGGCGAGCGCCGGGTTCTCCGCCGCCGTCGCGCTGAAACAATGAAGCATCTGCGGCGTTTGCAGCATGAAGGCGACGTCGTACCCGCCCGCGACCGGTATGCGCACGCGCCCGGTGTAGACGCCGGGCTCCACTTCCTTCAGGCTGCGGTCCACCACCGTCACTGCGCGCGGGCTGGAGCCGTAGACGCGGTAG
Source organism: Burkholderiales bacterium (assembly GCA_022758925.1). Classification (GTDB taxonomy): domain Bacteria; phylum Pseudomonadota; class Gammaproteobacteria; order Burkholderiales; family Burkholderiaceae_C; genus JAEMQF01. The sequence continues at coordinate 6,952 of JAEMQF010000109.1, forward strand.
TTGCTCGACGGCGCGTTCATGCCTTCCATGTAGTAGTAGGTGCTGCCGTCGGCCGGGTTGACGATGAACACCGTGCCCTCGTCGGCAGCCGACGCCACCGAATCGGCGATCGCGACGCCGCCGCTCGCCCTGGGCGGCTGTGAACCGGCGGCAAAACTCTGCACCGTGGCCCGCTTGCCCTTGCCGAGGCTGGCCAGCGTGATCGTGTTGACACGCTCCGAGTGCATCGCACGCACGTAGGCGAAGGTCTCGGTGAACGTGATCTGGAACGGTTGGCCGGGAATGGCAATGTCGTGCACCGCCTCATTCGTCGAGACGTCGATCACGTGCACCAGGTCCTGCTGCGGATTCAGCGCCAGCGCAAAGCGGCCGTCCGGGCTGATGCGCAGCGGGCCGAGCCCGGGCTTGAGCGCAATGCGCGCCGAAATCTCGAGCTTGTCGGCGTCGATCACGCTCACGCGGCCGTCCTTGCCGTCGGCCACATACACGGAGCGCGACAGCGCCGAATGCGCCGCCGAGAGCGGCTGCGCACCGGTGCTCAGCGTCTTCACCAGCTTGAGCGAAGCGACGTCGATCACGCTCAGCGTGCCGGCGTTGCGGTTGGTGACGAAGGCGTGGCGGTTGTCGGTGGAGAACGCAATTTCGTGGTGGCCGGCGCCGGTGGCGATGAAGCCGACGCGCTTGCGGCTTTGCGGGTCGATCACCGTCACGCCGCTCGCCGCAGCGTCGGCATCGTTGTTGCCGACCCAGAGGTAGCGGCCGTCGGGCTGCAGCACCACGCGCACCGGTGTCTTGCCCGCCGGCAGGTTGTCGACCACCTTGAAGTTCTCGGTGTCGACCACTGCCACCTGGCCGACGCGCGGCATCGTGATGTAGAGCAGCCGTTCGCGGGCGGAAGCGGCCCAGTCGGCACCGGGCGCGTTGAGAAGCACGCTGGCGAGCGAACTCGTGGCGCCGGCCATGCTGACGATCGGGTCGACCACGGCGATCGACGCGTCGTTGTTCAGCAGCACGACGTAGTAGCTGTTCAGGTCCACCATCGGCCGGATGCCGATGGCCCCTTTCAGGTAGAGCGAGATCTTGTCCTTGCAACTCTTCTGCTCGGCGCCGCGCCCTTCGATGACTTGCGCCATGTCCATCCACGCACCCGGCCCGGCGCCGCGAATCGGCTGGCCGCTTGTTTCATCGGTGATGCGAAAGCGCACGTCGGCGAATTCGCCTTCCATCAAGGCCTTGATCTTGCCCGCCGGAGTCAGGCTGAAATCCACCGCCACCCCGTTGCGCACATGGCGCTGCGCGACAACACCCGCCGCCGGGGCGGGCGGTTCGGCCGGCACGGCGGGGCAAACAATCGCAGCGGCCAGCACGGCCAGCGCGAAACGCCCTTGATATTTCATGGTTTCCACCTCTCATCGTTGTGCAACCGGCGACAGGTGACGCCAGACATTCCGGATCTTGTCCCGCCCGCCAGCATCGGTTCGGGGTGCCCGTGTGTTCGAACCACTGCTCTCAAGGCTCTTCGGCCTCTTTCCAGGCGCCACGCTGCAACGCATGCCGCCTGGAAAAAGAAGGCGGGAGATGAGAGGTAGGGCCCTACCCCGCCTGAAAGACGAGAGGCGCTCCACAGGTTGCCCTGCGGAGCGCCAAAGTTCTTCTACTGCACGCGCATGATTCCCCAGACACCTGACGCGCTGCCGAACGACGCTGCATCCCGGTACAGGTAGTCGCCCTTCACAGCGTTGGCGCCGCCGGCACTCGGCATCACGATGTCGAAGTGCGAGGCTGGCGTCCAGCTGTCGCGCCCGGCCTCGTAGAAGCCTTGCGGGTTCTGACCAATCGCGCGTGAGGCAACGCTTGTCATCAGGCATGCCCCGGTAAGCAGGTTGCGCGTTTCGCCCGGGCAGACGTAAGGATCACGCTGCCACAGGTGGCCGTGCATCTGGAACGTGCTGCCGCGCGTGGTGCCGTACGGGTTGGTGATGCGCACCCGCGCCGGCATGCCCGCGGTGGCGATGAAGACCGGCGTCACGGGGTCGCCCATCGTGGCAGCCAACACTCCTGGAACGGGCAGACTGTTGTGGTAGGCCTTGTGCGAGTTCGGGATCGACGCATAAGAGCCCGTAGTCGCGGCCGGCCCGAAGGGCGCCTGCGGCAGGATGCCGAAACGGAACCACATCGGTTCGATGCCGTAGTTGAGCAGCATGCCCGAGGCCTCCTGCGAGTCCTCCGGAATCCCCACGCCCTCGCCGTTCATGTGCTGGACTGGCTTGCCGTCTTTGTAGTAGTGCGTGTTCCCCTTCGTCAGCACGAGCGAGAAGTCGCGGAATGTGCTGGCCCCGGCCGTCACCGTGGCCTGGGCGCGGGTGGCGCGAGGAGTAGTGCTGGAACCCGTCTGGTGGTCGAACACCGTCGTGAGCTCGGTCCAAGTCGAACCGACCGGTTCGATCACCATCGCGCCGACGAGCGACTTCGCGCCCTGCTTGATCTTGTCGGCCGGCATCAGGTTGACGCCGCCGAATTCGACCGGCGTCGCCACGATGTCCGCGAGGGCGCCGCTCACCGCACCGATTCCGAGATCCCCCGCGTACCATTGATAGGTTCTGGTGGCGCCCGGCGCGACCGTCTGCACCGGGTTGCGGCCGACGTTCGCTCCATCGTTGCGGGTCACGTCGTACTCGACGAGTTGCGGATGCATGCCGACGTGGCTGGAGGGTCGGATCAGGTTGTTGTTGAACGTCGTCGCGCCTTGGGTGCCGAGCCGATCGCGCTTCACCACGCCTATCAGTGTCGAATAGGTCGCCAGGTCCGGCACCAATAAGGGCAGCTTGTTGCGTAGCGTGACGTTGATGCAATCGCCAGCGGCCGCACGCAGCACCACCGGTTCCAGCGGTGCGCCCGGCGGGAGTTTGCCGTTCACGTCGAGGTCGGACGTGCGCACGTACATGATCGCGGTCGGATCGTGTAGCGGGCCCTGGAAAGTCGAGGTTGTCGGCAGGCCCGTCAGATCATCGATGGTCGAGCCGCTCACCACGGCGTCGCGATGGTTGTAGACCAGCGTGCCGCCGAGCGGATCGAGCGCCGCCCCGACGTGCATCTTGGCCACGTTGTCGGGCAAAACGGGAAGGGTCGTCCCCGCGGGCTTGGGCAGCACCTGGTTCGCCAACACAACCGAGACGTCGTAGTTCCTGCGCGGCGCAGTCGTCGGGCAGACTCCGTTCAGCGTCCCGCCTTGTTGAGCGCGTTCGTCCACCGGCGTGGTCTGCAGCGCGAACGCTTGCAGATTCCCCGGCTTCAGCGGGCCCATGCCCGGCAGATCGTACAGGTCGCGCTGTTTCGGCTGGTTGTAGTTGCGCACCAAGCCCCACATGCCGCTCCACCAGCCGTCGTTGCCGGCGTCGACCGACCACGCATAGTCGGAAGACCCCTTTGCTGACGACATGTCGGCCATCACCGGCGTGTTCAGCGTGAACTGCTCCGAGATGCCTGCGGCTTGGGCGTTTCTCCAGCCCGAGTTGGGCGCGGTGCCGTGGCCGGAGCCGGCCTGCAGCCACTTCAGACCGTGAATGGTCGCGTTGTGCTCTTCCTCATGGCCGCCGGCCTGGATCTTGACGTGAATCCGGTCGCCCGCGTAGGTGCGAAGCATCGGTGTGAACGGGTCGCCGTTTTGCACGCCGCCCGCATTGATCGGCGGCGGGAACTTGGTACCGTTGATCGTGGTGCCGCTCGGGGTATTCCAAGCCGCCGGCTGCACGTTCATCTGCGCAATGGCACGGTCGGTGCGCGACTGCAGTGCGAACGCCAGGTCGCCCCTGTCGCCGTCGGCCTGCATGCCGTTCTTGGTGTCCGGTCCCGGCTTGTTGGGGTCAAAGACCCTCAAGCCCACCGGCTCGTTGCGATAGTTCACCACCAGCATGCCAGGGTCCTGGACGCTGATCGCGCCCGGGCACGGCCGCTGCGGGCAGAAGTTGTTCAGACCGGCAGGTGTATTGGCCAACTCCAACACCAGGTCCGGGAAGACCGGCGCGATCTGCTCGCGCGCCGGCGGGTTGATGGCGAAACGGAACGCCTCCTCGGGCCGATTGCCAAGGGCCGTGAATTGCGGATTCCCTGTATTGAGGACCTGGGCGCCCAGGCCCGGCCCAGTGCCGCTGAGCGGCAGGCCTTCCTGGTCAGCGCCGACGTAGACGCCGGCCTCGTAGGCATGCTGGAAGTCGCTGAATTCCAGATAGAACTCGCGGAACGGTTTCAGCGTCTCGGCCTTGACGGTGCTGCCGCCTGTCGCCGCCGCCGGGGGCAGGATGGCAGCCTGCCATGAGGTCGGGCCACCGTCGCTGAAGCTCAAGCCGGCCGATGTGGTGTCGGTGCGTGCGGCTGCGCCGGTCACCGGATCGTAGCCAAGCTGTGCGCCGGTCTCGTTGTGCTTCCAACGCGAGCCCGCAGGCTCAGCCAGCAGCGTGGCGTAAAGGCCGATCTGTTGGTGGCTGGACGGACCGTAGTGGTCGTGCGTGAAGATGATGCCCAGGCCCCGGTCTACACCCTCGGTGTTGACCACCGGGTCGGTGAACCAGCGCTCGGTGATCGTGCGTGCGCCCTTCCAGGCAGCAGGGAAACCGCCGCCGAGGTTCGCCGCAACCTTGCCGAAATACGGGTGGTCCTTTGCAGTGAGGAGCGGCTTGCGGGGCGCTTCAACGACCGTCGGTGGAGCAACACCAAGGTTGCACGCCTCGGGCCAGCCGTTGAAGCAATTGATCGCCGCAATGCGCTCCTGGATCATGCCGGGCGACATCGGGCCGTCTTCGTAGTTCCAGCCGTTCGCCGCGCCGTCGGCGGTGGTCAGATCCCACTTGGGCAGGTGGATGTGCTGGCCGATGATGTCGGTGGGCGTGCGCACCTGGTAGTCATCCAGCTCGTAATACTGGGGCACCAGATTGGTGTTGTGGTAGACGGCGCAGTCGAAGGTGTTCATGCGGAACACCAGCGGCTCGGGCGGCTTGGTCTTTTGGATGACGGGCGCCACGTCCTGCCAGAGCCCGACGATGCGCTGCTGCGGGTAGTGGTAGCCGACCTTGTTGAATACCGCATCGAACTGCATGAACGCGCCCTTGTAGATGCGCGGTGTGTCGGAATTGAAGATGCTGCTGCCCTTGGTCAAGAGCCCGGTGCCGCTCGGATTCGTCGAGGAATTGAAGTCGGTGGTCGTCACGTCACCGGAGAAAAAGCTGCCCACCATGTTGGGCTTGAGCACGATGCCGCGATCGTCGATGCAAGAGTTGTGGAACGGCGCGCCAACCACCGGGCCGCCGCCGCCGTTGGTGATGAAACCACCGGTCGCGGTGCTGGCCGGTGTCGAAACCCAGCCTGCCACGAGCGGAGCATCCATGGGCAGGAACTGTTTCGCTGCACCGCCCGTGCAGGTTGCGGCGGTGCCATTGGGCAAGTACGAGTCGTGGCAGCGCAGCGCATGGAAGGCCATCGCCACCTTCTCGACGACGGTGCCGTCCTCGGGATAAGGCACCATGGCGGCCTTGCCCATCCTTTTGGAGAAGTCAAGGCGCGAAACGATCACGCCTCCCGGTTCGTCCGCGCCCCCGGCGGCATAGCCTTGCAGGGCGTGACGCGGCAGCCCGCCGTCCCAGCCGTCGGCCTGGTCGGGCGTGAGTTCCTGCCAAAGCGGGTTGCCGGTGGCCTTGAGTGCTGTGGCCTGCGCCTTGTCGATCATGTCGAGCACCGGGCTCGGCGGGCGCTGGCCGACGATGTCTTCAATGCCGGCGATCCAGAACGGATAACCGGGATTCAGGTTGCGGTCGATGACCTTGGCCAGCGAGCCGACCGGCGGCACGAGTGCATTGATTGCGGGCGCGACCTTGAGCGGGTTTTCGACCGTTGTCACGCGGCCCGGCATGACCGGCATGGGTTTGCCCGGCAGTGGCACGACCGCGGGAATGGGCGTTCCGGCACGGATCTCACCGTCGGGATATGCGCGCGACCCAGGCGCGGGTTTGCCACCCGCTTTGGCCAGACCCCAAGGCGCCTTGTGGTAGCCGGTGGCAGTGGCGAAACCATCAACATCACGGGTGATGCTGGGTGTTCCAGCGAGAATGGTGCCCGCCTCGAACACGTCATGGTGACGCCAGTGGTACCACATGCCCTGCGCGAAGTGCGGGTAGAAGTGGCAATGGAAGATGGCGTCGCCGGCGCTCTTGTTGCGGTTGCCTGAGCCGCCGAAGTTGATCTCGTAGGTGTAGCCCACGCCCGGGCCGACGCCCTGCGCGTCGAGGTAGTTGGAGTTGTCGTCGTTCGGGTTGTACAGCCACTGGTGGTTGTGCAGGTGGAAGACGTGCTGTTCCTTGCCGATGTGGGTGTTGCGGAACTTCGCGAAGTCGCCGATGTAGCTGTGGTGCACGTTCGACGGGTCATCGGCGCCGATGACGTAGTTCGCCTTCGGGCCCTGGTGGCCGGCCGGCGATGCACCGGGGGCGAGGTGCTCGAGGCCCAGGTTGGCGGGAACGTCGACCGTGAGCGCCGGGTCGCCCACGGCGAAGGACGTGAGGAAAAACTCCTCGTAGTTGCAGGTCAGGCAGTCGTGCATCGGGCCGACGCCGAGGCGATTCGCGATGATCTCCGAGCCGATGCCGCCCGACCCGTAATTGATCATGAACGCGTCCTTGACGCCCGCAAGCACGTACTTGAACACCGGGTCATCCACATAGAAGCCCGGGAACGCCTGGCCGTTCGCGGTTTCGTCATGGAACACCGAGGCGAATTCGCGGAACGGTTCGAGGCGCGTCGGCACCGTCGGGTTGCGCTTGCCCACGCTTTCGAGCGGATAGGTACTGGGCGGGAAGCTGCCGTTGGCGTTCGGGCCCGCGATCACGGCGTTGATTTCGGAGTGCACGATCTCGCACGTCGTGGCGTTCGAACACTTCATCATGTTCAGGACGGGCAGCCCGGCCTTGCCTTCCGATGCCCAAACGCCGGTTGTGGGGTATGACGCTTCGTAGTTGATGATGGGCTGACCGAGCGCCGTTATGCCGGTTTTCGCAAGGCGCATTTCCTCCTCGTGCACCTGGCTGCGATAGATCTTCGCGCCGGTGGGCTCGACGATCAACTGACCGAACAGGCCGTTGGACGTGTTGCCCTGGTTGCCGTCGGAGCCGAACGTGGCGCTGCCGGTGACGTTGAATGCGCCTTCGCGTTCGGCGTAGAGCTTGTAGCTCTTCGTGCCACCGGCAGCGACTGCGAATCCGTCCGTGAGGTTATTGCCGACGTAGCTGCCATCGTCGCCCATGTCGCCGATGAGCTGCATGCCGGAGGCGTGGAAGCTGACCGCGCGGTCTTGGATCTGCTCGTCGATCTGCACATCGAAGACCTGCCCGGCGCGGGTCGTGACGTTCGGTGGAATCTGGCGCGGGTTTGGAGCCATGGTGAGCCGGTTCGTCAGGTTCACCGTCAGGCAATCCCCGCGGCGCACGCGCAGCACGAGCGGGCGATGGCGTTTGTCGGGTCGCAGATCGAGCTGGCCCGCCGTGAGCTTCGCGCCGCTCACGGTGAGTGGCTTTCCCGAGGCATCGACGACGTCGCGCTTGAGCGCGAACATCATGCCGTTCACGTTGCCCGCGCCCAGTCGGTTGTACATCAGCGGCTTGTCGAACGCGACCACGTTGGCCGTGACGTTGCGCTCGCAGGTGATGGCCGCCTGCGCCTGCGTGGCCGCGAGCAGCGTCAGACCGGCGACGGCCAATGCTTTTCCCAGCCCTGATGGCTGAAGGCGATCGGCGGTGATGAAACGCTGGTCGCGCCCGGTCCGGAAAGTCTGGCTCATGTCGTACCCCTGTCCTGGTGAACCTCGAACCACCCTTGCGCAGACCAGGAAACCGCACGCTGCGTTTCCTTGTTCTCCTCTCGGGCGACCTCTCGCGCGAGCCGCTTCGCGACGTCACGGTGGGCTCTGGTGCCCGCTCCGAGACGGGCCGGGAAACGACTCCTTGCGCCGCGGATACTAAGAAAACCGGAAAGGGAAAAAATGCGACATAGGGTCGCATGCGGCAAATTGTCGCAGGCCCCCCAGGTCCCGAACGGCACCGCGTCATGGGCCAGTTCACCGGCGTCACCCGAGCGCGTACATGGCCTCCCGCAGAGCGAGGAGAGGGTGCTGCAGGCGTGCCCTGCCAGGCCACCGCGTCACGCCCATGACCGCGGCCAGCGGTCGCAGCGCCGCTTGCATCGCGCTCTGCGTTCGCTCTTCTCTTGTTACATCTAGCGCAAATGGTCTCTTGATCCTTCTCGAGACGAGCGAGCGATAGGCAAGAACCCTCTCGGGCTTTCCCAGATAGACCGAAGGTGGGCCAGCCAAGACAATTGCAGCAATTCCAACCTATCCACGCCGAATGAGCCGGTCCGAAACATCTGGGGCGCAGTACTAGTGCCAACCACAGACAGACCCTTGGGTACCACCACAACTTTCGACCAAGGGCGGTTCGATCACGGACCGCCAGGCGGCGCGCTGCTCACCTCGCCGCACGGCACCCTGCAGGGCCTGCGCTTGCTCGCTTTCCTGCGCGTCTTCGCGCCGATCGCGCAGGCACTGACCCTGTTTGTCGTCACGCAGCTATATGGCGTGGTGCTGCCCATGGCGCCGCTCAGCGCCGTGCTGGCGATCGAAGCGCTGGTCGCCTTGGCGACCTGGCTTCGGGTGCGGCGCGCACGCCAAGTGAGTGCGTTCGAACTGTTCCTGCAGGTGCACCTCGACATCCTGATCTTCGCCGTGTTGCTTTATTTCACCGGTGGCGCGTGGAACCCGTTCGCGCCGCTGTTCGCGCTGCCGTTGGTCATTGCCGCATCGGCCCTGGCGCCGCGCTGGGTCGGGGCCACGGCGATCTCGACCATGCTGGCCTACGCGTTGCTGCGCTTCCACAACGTGCCGCTGTTCGATGCGGCGGCCGAGACGCGTCTGTACGAGCTGCATGAAGACGGCATGGTGGTGAACTACTTCTTCGCGGCGGCGCTGCTGGCCTTCTTCGTCAGCCGCATGCGCAGGGCGCTGCAGCAGCACGAGCGTTTGCTCGCCGACGCGCGCGACACGCAGATGCGCAACGAGTCGGTGGTCGCGATCGGCGCGCTCGCGGCCGGGTATGCGCACGAGCTCAGCTCACCGCTTGCCACGATGGCGGTGGTGGTCGCCGAGTTGAAGCGCGAGCACGGCGCCAACGTCCAACTGCAGCACGACCTGCAGGTGCTCGACGACCAGCTGGGCGCGAGCAAGCAGATCGTCTCCAGCCTGGCCAGCGCGGCAGGCCGGCGCCGCGCCGAATCGGCGGGCGGCGCGCGCCTGGACCTGTTCATCGGCTCGATCATCGAGCGCGCGCGTGCGCTGCATCCAGGCGCAAGCTTGACGGTGTCTCTCGATCCCGTGAGCCGTCCGCCGCGCATCGTTGCCGAGGAAACGCTGCGCCAGGCGATCACGAACCTGATCGACAACGCCATTGAGGCCTCGCCACATCAGGTTCAAGTCCGCGCCGACTGGAGCGGGCCCGAGCTGTACGTCGTGGTGCGCGATCGCGGGCCGGGGGTTTCTGCAGAGCTGTTGCAGCGGCTGGGCCGGGAGGTCGCCACCAGCAAGGCGCCCAAGGGCGGTTTGGGCCTGGGCTTGCTGCTCAGCGTGGTCACCCTGGAACGGCTGGGTGGCTCGATTTACTTGACCAACCGGCTCGGCGGTGGCGCGCGCGCCGAGCTTCGCTTGCCATTGAGCGCCATCACGATCGAAGTGCCAAGGAGTCAAGACGATGGAAGCCCTTCACTCTGAACGCCCGAGCCTGCTGCTGGCCGACGACGACCGAACGTTCTGCCAGGTGCTGGCGCGGGCTTTGGAGGCGCGTGGTTACGCGGTCGAAACGGCGCACGATGGCGCATCGGCAATGCGACACATCGACGCCAACGCACCCGAATACGCGGTGCTGGACCTGCACTTGCCCGACATGTCGGGGCTGAAGCTGGTCAAGCACCTCGTGGCTGCCGAGCAGAACACCAACATCGTGCTGCTCACCGGTTACGCCAGCATTGCCACCGCCATCGACGCGATCAAGCTCGGCGCGACGCATTACCTTGCCAAACCGAGCAACGCCGATGAAATCGTCGCCGCGTTCGCACACGGGCGAGCCGACCCAAGACGCTCCGACAGGAGGCGAAGACCAAGATTCGTCGCCGCGTCCGAAGCAGCGCGAGTCGACATCGAGCTGCCGTTGCCCGATGCCAAGCCGATGTCAGTCTGCCGTCTGGAGTGGGAACATATCCAGCGCGTGCTGCGCGATTGCGCCGGCAACGTTTCGGCCACCGCGCGCGCGCTCTGCATGCACCGGCGCACGCTGCAGCGCAAACTGAACAAACACGCACCGCACGCCTAGACGCCGCCGCGCCGCCGCCGTTCCATGCCGTTCAGCGCCATCATGGTCATCGCAATTCCCGCAGGTCCCGCAGGTCCCGCAGGTCCTGCAGACCCTGCCTCAATCGAGCCATGTCTGCGCCGCCGCGCAGGCTTCACGCTGCTCGAACTGCTGGTGGTGATGGTCATCATCGGCCTGCTCGCGAGCTACGTCGGGCCGAAGTACTTTCTGCAGGTGGGCAAGTCGGAGATCAAGGCGGCGCGGGCCCAGATCGACGGCTTCGAGAAGGCACTCGAGCAGTACCGCATCGACACCGGCCACTTCCCCAGCACCGAGCAGGGCCTGCGCGTGCTGTTCGCCAAACCCAACAACGAACCCAAGTGGAGTGGGCCCTACCTGAAGAAGGCGCCGCCGCCCGATGCCTGGGGTCAACCGTACCAGTACAAGTCTCCCGGCGAGCATGGCGAATTCGACCTCTACTCCTTCGGCAAGGATGGCCGACCCGGTGGCAGCGGCGAGGACGCGGACATCACCAACTGGTAAGGGCGCACCGTGAAGTTCAGCGTCAAGGCCTTGCGTGGCGCCGGCGACGTCGTCCGCCTGACCGTCGAAGCCGGCGACCTGGCCGAGGCCAGGCTTGCCGCCGCCGGCCGGGGTCTGCGCGTGATCTCGATCAGGGCCAGCAATCCGGTCGCCCTGCGCTGGACGCCCTCACGCACGGGGTTCGCGCTCGAGTTGTTCAGCCAGGAGTTGGTGTCGTTGCTGGACGCCGGCCTGGCTCTCGTCGAAGCTGTCGACTTGCTGGCCGAAAAGGAACAGGGGCGTGGCGCCGGTGCCGTGCTCGCCGAGCTGCGTGCCGACCTGCGCGTCGGGCTGAGCTTGTCCGATGCCATGGCGCGCCAAGGCCGTGTGTTTCCGCCCCTGTTCGTGGCCACCGCGCGCGCCGCCGAGCGCACCGGCGACCTGCGTGAGGCGATCGCGCGCTTCACCGCCTACCACGCGCAACTCGACGGCGTGCGGCGCAAGGTGGTGGCGGCCTCGGTCTATCCCCTCACGCTGGCCACCGTCGGCCTGCTCGTCACCGCCTTCATGCTGCTGTACGTGGTGCCCAAGTTCAGCCGCATCTACGAGGAGGTCGGGGGCAGCCTGCCGTGGATGACCCGCTGGCTCATCGGCTGGGGCCAGGTGATCGAGGAGCACGCCCTGCTGGCGTTCGCAGGCACCGCGGCCGCCCTCGGCGTCCTGGCGTTCGTCATCACGCGCAGCAGCGTTCGCCGCCGGATCGGCTTGCAGCTCTGGAAGGTCCCGGCCGTCGGCAGCCGGCTGCGGGTCTACGAGTTGGCCCGCTTCTACCGCACGCTGGGCATGTTGCTCAAGAGCGGCATCACGCTGCCGACCGCGCTGGACATGGCCGGCGGGCTGCTCTCGCCGCTGCTGCGCCAGGGCCTGGAGATCGCGGCACGCCAGATCCGCCAGGGGCAGCCGGTGTCGCGCGCCTTTGAAGAGCAGGGCCTGACGACGCCGGTTTCGCTGCGCCTGCTGGCCGTGGGCGAACGCAGCGGCCGCATGCCGCACATGGTCGAACGCATCGCCCTGTTCTACGAGGACGATCTGGCGCGCTGGATCGACTGGTTCACGCGGCTGTTCGAACCCGTGCTGATGATGTTCATCGGTGCCCTGGTCGGCCTCATCGTGGTGCTCTTGTACCTGCCGATCTTCGAGCTGGCAGAGAGCGTCAAATGAACCTCCCTCGGCGAACCTCCGACGCCGGCCCCTGCGGCGTTTTGCCGCAGGCCCCGGCGGCGCTGCGCCGACGCCAGGCGGTAGCATCATTTTTGTCTTCGCTGGCGTTGGATCCATGAAGCTGGTTGAAGCATCGCAGGCCTTTCGACCGGAGCCCCTGGCAGCCGACATGATCGGCGTTGCCCGCGCCCAGGCGCGCGCGGCGGGCACGCGGGTGGTCGACGCCCTGGAAGCAATCGTCGCCCTGCCGCCGGCCGAGTTCGCCGCCCGGCTGGCGGCGACGGTGCGCTTTCCGTTGCTCACGATGAACGACCTGCACCGTCTGCAGGCCGCCTTCGAGGTGCTGCCGTTTGCCGAGGCCGTGCAGCACGAATGCCTGGCGCTGCGCGGCGCCGACGGCACGCTCGTTGTCGCCTTCGGCGACCCCTTCGACGCCGGCGTGCGCGCCTGGGCCGAGGAGCGCGTGCACGCCGGCTTCGTCTTCCGGTTCGCGCACGCCGCCGACATCCGGGCCTACCTGTCGCGCCACGAAGAATCGATGCGCGCGATGGACTCCGTGCTCGACACCACGCTCGGCGGCGACGAGGCGCAGGCCGAGGCGGGAGAGTCGCTGTCGATCGCGTCGATCAGCGAAGACGACAGCCCGGTCGTGAAGCTCGTCAGCTCGACCATCTACGACGCGCTGCGGGCCGGCGCCAGCGACATCCACGTCGAATGCGCACCGAGCGGCCTGTGCATCAAATACCGCATCGACGGTGTGCTGGTGCCCGTGGGCAAGGTCGGCGGCAGCGAACTGGCCGAGCAGGTGCTGTCGCGCATCAAGGTCATGGCCGAGCTCGACATCTCCGAGCGTCGCGTGCCGCAGGACGGCCGCTTCAAGGTGTCGGTCAAGGGGCGCGCGATCGACTTCCGCGTCTCGGTGATGCCCAGCATCCTGGGCGAGGACGCGGTGCTGCGCATCCTGGACAAGCAGGCCCTGACCGACCAGCTGCTCGGCCTGCAACTGCCCAATCTCGGCTTTGACGTCGGCGCCATCGAGCGCATGCGCAAGCTCGCGCGCGAGCCCTACGGCATGCTGCTGGTCACCGGCCCCACCGGCAGCGGCAAGACGACCACGCTGTACGCCGTACTCACCGAGATCAACAACGGCCAGGACAAGATCATCACGATCGAGGACCCGGTCGAGTACCAGTTGCCCGGCGTGCTGCAGATCCCGGTCAACGAGAAGAAGGGGCTGACCTTCTCGCGCGGCCTGCGCTCCATCCTGCGCCACGACCCCGACCGGGTGATGGTCGGCGAAATCCGTGACGCCGAAACGGCGCAGATCGCGGTGCAGGCGGCCTTGACCGGC
>JAEMQF010000117.1 GCA_022758925.1 Burkholderiales bacterium
CGCGCCGGCATCGGCTGCCACTTCATGGCGAACTGGATGGACCGCAGCACCGCGGGCGTGATTCAGATGGGCGGTGAAGGCGTCGACTGGGTCTCGCACTCGATGTTCACCACAGTGCCGCATGTGTTCCAGAACCTCGGCGACGGCACCTACTACCACTCGGGTTATCTCGCGATCCGGCAGGCGGTCGCGGCGAATGCCACGCTCACCTACAAGATCCTGTTCAACGACGCGGTGGCGATGACCGGCGGCCAGCCCGTCGACGGCAAGATCAGCGTCGACGGCATCGCGCGCCAGGTCGAGAGCGAGGGCGTGAAGAAGGTCGTGGTGCTGTCGGATGAGATCGACAAGTACGACGAGATCAAGCACCTGTTCCCGCCGGGCACCCAGTTCCACGACCGCAGCCGGCTCGACGCGGTGCAGCGCGAGTTGCGCGCCACCGAAGGCGTGACGGTGTTGATCTACGAGCAGACCTGCGCCGCCGAGAAGCGGCGCCGGCGCAAGAAGGGCGAACTGCCCGAAGCGCCGAAGCGCCTGTTCATCAATGAACGCGTCTGCGAGGGCTGCGGCGACTGCGGCGTGCAGAGCAATTGCGTGGCGGTGCTGCCGCACGAGACGGTCTGGGGCCGCAAGCGCCGCATCGACCAGACTGCGTGCAACAAGGACTACTCCTGCGCCAAAGGCTTCTGCCCCAGCTTTGTCGGCGTGAGCGGGGGCAAACTGCGCCGGCATTCGGGCATCCTCGGGCGCGGGCGCGAGGCGTTCGTCTCCCGCGTCGATGCCTTGCCGCAACCCAAGCCCTGGGCCTGGACCGGGCCCTACGACCTGCTCGTCACGGGCGTCGGCGGCACGGGTGTGGTCACGCTCGGCGCACTGGTGGCGATGGCCGCGCACCTGCAGGGCCATGCCGCATCGGTGCTCGACTTCATGGGCTTCGCGCAAAAGGGCGGCTCGGTGCTTTCATTCGTGCGCCTGGCCGACACGCCGTCGCGCCTGAACCAGGTGCGCATCGACGCCCAGCAGGCCGACGCCATCCTCGCCTGCGACCTGGTGGTCGGCGCTTCGCCCGAGCCGCTGCAGGCGGTGCGCCACGGCCGCACGCGAATCCTGGCCAATGAGCATGAGATCCCGGTGGCAGAGTCGGTGCACAACCCGGATGCCGAGTTGCACCGCGAAGAATTGCTCGCCAAGCTGCGCTTCGCTGCGGGCGAAGAACTCGTCGAGACTTTCGACGCCCAGGCGCTGGCGCAAGATTTCCTGGGCGACACCGTCAGCGCCAACATCGTGGCGCTCGGCTACGCATGGCAGCGCGGCCTGGTGCCGGTGAGCCTGCGCGCGCTGCAGCGCGCGATCGAATTGAACGGCGTCGCGGTGGAAGCGAACCAACTCGCGTTGTCGCTCGGCCGGCTGGCGGCCGGTGACCCCGCTGCCTGCGAGCAGCTGCGCGAGGGTTCTGCCGACGAGGCACCCGCGGCGCAGACGCTGGAGGCGATGATCGAGCGCCACGTTGCACACCTGGCGGCGTACCAGAACCCGGCCTGGGCCGATCGTTACCTGCGGTTGGTGCAGGCAGCGCGCGAGCGCGAGTCGGCGCTGAACGCCGACCCTGCCTTGCCCTTCACACGAGCCGTGGCCATGAGCCTGCACCGGCTGATGAGCTACAAGGACGAGTACGAAGTCGCGCGCCTGTACAGCGACGCCGAGTTCCAGCGCTCGTTGAGCGAGCAGTTCGAAGGCGAGTTCACCCTCGAGTTCCACATGGCGCCGCCGCTGCTGGCGCGGCCGAAGAACGGCGAGCCGCCGTCCAAGATGCGCTTCGGGCCGTGGCTGCTGCCAGCGCTGCGCTGGCTTGCCAGGGGGCGCGTCTTGCGGGGCACGGCGTTCGACCCCTTCGGCCGAACCGAAGAGCGCCGCATCGAGCGCGAGCTGATCGGCGCGTTCGAGAGCCGCGTGAACGAACTGCTGCCGCAACTGGCGCCGAAGAGCATGGCACTGGCGACCTTGATTGCCCAGGTGCCGATGTCGATTCGCGGCTTCGGCCACGTGAAACTCGGCAACCTGGTGCTGGCACGCACGCGCGAGGCCGAACTGTTGCACCGCCTGGACGCGGCGCGCTATCCGGCCCCGGCGCGGCCGAATGCGCCGGCAACGGCAGGGCAGCTGCGCGGCATTCCGGTCGTCACGCGCTGAGGCGTGGCATCCCGGTCGTCACGCGCTGAGGCTGGCTCGGCGCGCCAGAAAGACCGGCACATGGCGCCGCGCCTTCATTTGTAGCGTTACCTCTGACGCACTACACCGGCCCGGCGCGTACGCACCGCCTGCGCCAGCAGCTTCAGCAGCGGCTCGGTCTGCGCCCAGCCGATGCAGGCATCGGTGATCGAGACCCCATGGCGCAGCGGCTGCCCCGGGGTCAAATCCTGGCGGCCTTCTTCAAGGTGGCTTTCAATCATCACGCCGATGCTGCTGCGCTCAGCGGCCGCGATGCGCGCGGCGATCTCGGTGATGATCTGGATCTGGCGCCGATGCTGCTTCTCGCTGTTGGCGTGCGAGACATCGACCATGACCTGCTCGCGCAGCCCGGCGCCACGCAACAGCGTGCACGCCGCGGCGACCTGCGCCGCAGCGTAGTTCGGTTGCCTGCCGCCGCGCAGGATGACGTGGCAATCGCGATTTCCCCGTGTCTCGAAAATAGCCGCCTGGCCCATCTTCGTCATGCCCATGAAGGCGTGCGGCGCAGCGGCGGCCAGGATCGCGTCGACTGCCACCTGCACGCCGCCGTCGGTGCCGTTCTTGAAGCCCACCGGGCAGCTCAGGCCCGAGGCCAGCTGGCGGTGGCTCTGGCTCTCGGTGGTGCGGGCACCGATGGCGCCCCACGCGACAAGGTCGCTGATGAACTGCGGGCTCAGCAAGTCCAGGAACTCGGTGCCCACGGGCAGACCGGATTCGACGATCTCGAGCAAGAGGCGGCGCGCCCGCGCCAGGCCTTCGTTTATCGCGAAGCTGCCGTCCAGGTGCGGGTCGTTGATGTAGCCCTTCCAGCCCAGCGTGGTGCGCGGCTTCTCGAAGTAGGTGCGCATCACGACCAGCAAGGCGTCGGCCAACGGCTGCGCCGCGGCCTTGAGCAGTGCGGCGTATTCAAGGGCCTGCGCATGGTCGTGGATCGAGCAAGGCCCTACCACCACCAGCAAGCGGTCGTCCTGCCCGTGCAGGATGCGCGCGATCGCTTCACGGCTGCGCTCGACGAGCGCGAGCGTGGCGTCGGAACCGGGCAGCGCTTCCATCAGCAACGCAGGGGTGATCAGCGGCCGCACGGCATCGATGCGCGTGTCGTCGATGCGGGTGGTGTCACGCGTCGGGTGGCGCTGGCCCACCTCGCGGTCGTGGGCCGGGTCATCGAACGGGTTCATGATTGCATTGTCGGTCAATGTGTTGCCGCCGCTGCACGGTGGTCAGCGCGTGCTGACGGCGCGCATCGCGCCCGAACCCGATGCAGTCTTCATGCGGTGTGGCAGCAATGGTTCGCCGTCGAACGAAGAGTTCGCGCGATGGGCCAGCGCCGCTGTCGAAGGCTGATTGGACTTTGCATTCATTCGAGTGGATCTTGGTGGAGGCAGACACTTACGGTCGTGTGTCCGCGCAAGATCAGCCTGCCGGCGTCGTGGCGGCAGGGCGGCGGCGGTGCCCCCGTTCTCCGGCCCACGCTCGCGGGCGGCCGTCGCAGACTGCAATCCGCTGCCGCATCAACCGCGCTCTGCCCTGCAACCATGGGGGGCGACCGCGAATCGGGCCTGCGCCCGGGGACACCACCACCGCCCTGATTCATCCGGAGCGGCGTGCCACGCCTTGGCAGGCGACCCGGGTGCCCGGGCAGGTGGCTTGGGGTACGGGCGCAGGTCCGATTCGCGGTGGCCGCGACCTGCGCACGAACAGACGGTGTTGATGGCGCAACGCCTGAGAACCGAAAACGGTGCCCCGCGAGCGTGGGCCGGAGAACGTGCCCCAGGCCACCTGACCCTGCTCTACGCTTGCACGCAGCCCGCTGCGAACGTCAGCAACTGGCTTCCTGCCGACCTGCTTCCCAATGCCTGATAGCGAATCCGTTTGAGCGAGCGCTTCGTTCTGCCGCGCCAAGTTGGCGAACGGGTTCCACTTCATTTCCTTCGAGGCCGAGCACGAATGCTGCGCAGGACCGCGGCTGGCCGCTGCCCATGCCAGGCGCTCCAGCGTCCGTGCAACCGACGGCGAGACGGCCCAGGTCTACTCGACAGCGCAAGCTTCGCCGGGCAGCGCCGGGCTACTGCTGCTGCGCCTTCGCCAGCAACAGCGCGCGCCGCTCGAGGCTGCTTTGCGGCCAGACCTCGGAGGCTTTGTAGTACTCGGGCACTGCGCGTGCTTCGGGCCCAAGCACGACCCACGCTTGCTTGGACGAAGTGAAGATGTGGATGTCGGGCGGCAGGCGGTCGGGTTCATCGAGCGTTCCGACGCGAACGAAACGAACCGCGTCGCCGGCGCCGGCGTAGTTGCTCCACAGCGCAATGCGGCATCGCGGGCAGCGCGAGATCTTCTGGCCCTTGCCGCTGTTGGACGGGGTGTCGACGACTTCGACTTCGCCCTGCAGCAACAGCACGCGGTCGCTTTCGATCATCGCGTTCAGTGCAAACGCGGTGCCCGTCTCGCGCTGGCACCAGCGGCAATGGCAGCAATGAACGAAGAGCGGCTTCGTGCTCATGCGGTAACGCACGAAGCGGCAGGTGCAGCCGCCGTCGTGGGCGGTGGTGTGATTGTTCATGCGTCCCAGTGCTCGCGAAACACGGGCGCGGCTGATTCGTGCGCATCGACCCTGCGCATCACGTCCATGAAACCAGGACGACTCTGCGCCAGGTGCGCGCGCGTGCCGGCCCACCGGGTCACGACAGTGGCGAGAAAGTCCAAGGCTCCGGGTGCATCGCCCGAGAGATAAGGGTCGGCACGAAAAGTGTCGGCAAAGATCTCCCAGTTGCGATGCAGCTGGCGGCGCGCACCCTGGCGCACCTTCTCGAGCGCGGGCTTGGTGCTGGCCGTGGTCCAGCGCTCAGGGTAGTCGTTGATGCCGATCGCCGAGTAGCAGTTTGCGGCGATGAAGACCAGGCCTCGAATCGCTTGCGCCTTGGCGCTTGCGGAGTCGGGCAGGAGCTTGCTGTGTGGAACGAGCAGGCCGAGGTAGATCAGGATCGCTGCGCTCTCGCTCATGACCGTGCCGTCGGGGAGCACGAGGGTGGGAACCTGACGCATCGGGTTGATCCGGCCCAGCTCGTCGATTGCGGAATCGGGTTCCCATGTCGACGCCCGAATCTGCCGGTACTGCAGGCCGCACACGCGCAATCCGACTTCAACCGCGGCCGAGCCCGACCCGCGCGAACCGTAGAGGATGTAGCTCATGGAGCGCCTTGCTGAATGCGAGTGAATTCGCCGAGCCTGGCTGGCCGGCGTGGGTGTCGGACCAAAAGCATCGGGTGGGTGCGCATCGCGTGCCGCAGACCGGGGAAAGTTGAGCAGAATAGTGGTCTTCAGCGGCGCCATCAAGTGCCAGTTGAATCGCACCCGAGGCGGCACCGCGAACTGCCGATTCGCATCAGGACCAGCATCAGGACCAGCGCCATGCTCGAACTTCGCCCGACCTGTGAACACTGCAACAAGGCCCTGCCGCCCGCAGCGCTCGACGCGCGGATCTGCAGCTTCGAATGCACATTCTGCGCGGCCTGCGTCGACGCCGTTCTGGGCAACGTCTGCCCCAACTGCGGCGGCGGTTTCGTGCCGCGGCCGATACGCCCCGCAAAGAACTGGAAGGGCGAGGCCTTCCTCGGCAAGCATCCGGCCAGCACCCAAGTCAGGCACAAGCCGGTCGACGCCGCGGCGCACGCCGCATTCGCTGCTGCCTTGACGAAGCTGCGGCCCGAGAATCGGTGAGGTGCCGCGGGCAGCGCAGGCGAGGCGGGCAGCGCAGGCGACGCGGGCAGCGCAGGCGACGCGGGCAGCGCGGGCGGCTTGGTAAGCCCGGGCAGCATGGGCGTCCTTGCGTACGGTGCGCCAGCCTGCGCTAGAACGCCGCAATCACGCCGTCACTGCGCGGATCGGCAGCGCCCTGCAACAAGCCGTCGGGCTGAAGAACGATCGCACCGGCGTGGCCCATCGTGTCGCTGTAGTCGGCGAGCACTTGAACCTCGTGACCGGCAGCGGCCAGGGCCTGCAGCGCACCCGGGTCGACGCGGTTTTCGAACTTGAGTGTCGTGCTCTCCTGGCCCCAGGTCTTGCCGAGCAGCCAGCGCGGCGCGCTCACCGCCTCTTGCAGCG
>JAEMQF010000100.1 GCA_022758925.1 Burkholderiales bacterium
CGATTTCTTCTCGACCTGTTCCAGCGCGCCATAGATGATTCGTTCGGCAATCGCCTTCTTGCCCGACTCCATGATGACATTCATGAATTTGGACAGGTCGACCGAATTGAATTTCGGATCGGGCAGGATGTCCCGTTTAGGAACTTCGCGACGACGTGGCATTTCTACTTCCTTTGGCTTCAGTTGACACCGGTTTCAGCCGGCGCCTCGGGCAACCACGCGTTCGGGTCGCCCACTTACTCGGTCGGGACCATTCCCCACCGGTCTAATCAGTTGGAACGCCGGCCTGCAGGCCGGTACCGGCCAATGTTCCGGCAGTTCGTTGAACCTATGCTTTCTTCGGACGCTTCGCCCCGTACTTGGAACGCGACTGCTTGCGATCCTTGACCCCCTGCAAGTCCAGCGAACCGCGCACGATGTGGTAACGCACACCCGGCAGGTCCTTGACCCGGCCACCGCGCACCAACACCACGCTGTGCTCTTGCAAGTTGTGGCCTTCGCCGCCGATGTACGAAATGATCTCGAAACCGTTGGTCAGGCGCACTTTGGCGACCTTGCGCAGCGCCGAGTTGGGTTTTTTCGGGGTCGTGGTGTAGACCCGAGTGCACACGCCGCGGCGCTGCGGCCCGCCTTGCATCGCAGGCGATTTGGATTTGACCGTCTCGGTCTGGCGACCGAGGCGCACGAGCTGATTGATCGTTGGCATGAAACCCGTTCCCGTTGGAGTACCGCTGGCATTCAACACTGGCGCGGCGTCCCCAGGGGCAGGATGGGCCTGGCGTTGCCGGCCCCGGACTTCACCGGGGCTCTTGGTTTAACGCAGCGGCCCGCCCGTCAAAGAGCGCAGCAACGTGTGCTGAAAAGCTTTTGATTGTATTACTTTGCCGGGCACGCAGGCAAGACCCCCGACTCGCCCCACCCAACGCCGGGCTCACTCAAGTCCATGTCGACCTGTCGTTTCCCCTCGGCTCCCGCGACGGCCAAAGGGCTCCGCCGCTGCGTATGATCACCGTCTGCCTGCATTCTGCTTGTCTGCAATGACGGCATCCTCACCCGGGAGACAACAATGATTCGGAATGCAAGGTCAGCCGCGTCGGCGCGCCGGGCGCTTCTTCGCGCCGCGGCAGTCGTGGCCATGCTGGGCTGTTCTTGGACGCACGCCCAAACCGGTTGGCCGAACAAACCCATCACGGTTGTCGTGCCGTTTCCAGCCGGCGGTGGCACTGACGCATTCGCTCGGCCGCTGACCGCTATTCTGTCGCGCACCCTGGGCAAACAAGTCATCATCGACAACCGCGGCGGCGCGGGAGGCACGGTCGGCGCCGGCGTCGCTGCCCGCGCAGCTGCCGACGGCTATACCTTGTTCATGGGTGCCGTGCACCACACAATCGCGCCGTCGATGTATCCCAAGCTCGACTACAACCTGGAGACCGACTTCGTCCCCATCGGGCTCGTCGCCAGCGTACCCCAGGTCGTGGTGGTCAATCCGCAGCGCGTGCCGGTGGCGGACCTGAAATCCTTCCTTGAATTTGCTCGCAAGAACCCGGGGCGCCTGAACTACGGCTCGGCGGGCAACGGCACCTCGCATCACCTCGCAGGCGAATTGTTCAAGCTGCAGACGCAGACCTTCATCACCCACATTCCCTACCGTGGTGCAGGTCCGGCATTGCAGGATTTGATCGGTGGCCAGGTCGACCTGATGTTCGACGGGCTTGGCTCTTCTTCGACACACATCAGAAGCGGTCGCATCAAGGCCCTTGCCGTGGCCGGGCCGAACCGTGCGCCGGGGTTTCCCGATGTGCCGACTACTGCCGAAGCCGGTGTCCCGAGCTACCTGGTGGCGACCTGGTACGCACTGTGGGCGCCGAAGGGAACGCCTGCGGACGTTGTCGAGCGGCTGCAGTTCGAACTGAAACAGGCCTTCGCCGGAGCGGAGCTTCAGTCGATCTGGAACGGTTTGGGTGCCGAAGTGCCAAATCTCTATGGCGACGCGTTCGGCAAGTTTGTCAGCGCCGAAATCAAGCGTTGGGCGAACGTGGTGAAGACCTCTGGCGCCAAGCTTGACTAGGGGCACATCCTGAGCCCCCCAAGGCTGCCGCCTCGCGGCGGCCGTCCCCCATAGGGAATACGGAGAATGGCGACGCCACATTTCCTTGAGCGCGTGAACGACAATTTGTTCGTCGCGCTTCGCGGCGCCTTTGCGCCCGACCTGGATGCGCCGGCAGTCGAGACCATCGACGCGCAGCCGCTCGTCTACAGTTGGCGCGACCTCGATCGCGGCACAGCGATGCTCGCCAATCTGCTCGACTCACTTGAACTGCCGGCGAACGCACGGATTGCGGTGCAGACCGAAAAGTCGGTCGAAGCATTGATGCTGTACTTGGCGGTATTGCGCGCAGGATTTGTCTACTTGCCGCTGAATAGCGCCTATCAGGCTGGCGAGATCGAATATTTCATCGGCGACGCCGAACCCTCCGTCGTCGTGTGTTCAACGAAGAATTTCGGCTGGGTCTCGAAGATCGCCTTCCTGGCCGGCACGCGGCAGGTTTTCACCCTGAATGACGATCGCAGCGGCACATTGCTGGATCGTGCCGCATTCCACGACGACCGGCATGCGCCGGCCAAGAAGCGGGCTGACGATCTGGCAGCGATTCTCTACACGAGCGGCACGACCGGCCGCAGCAAAGGCGCCATGCTGTCGCACGGAAACCTGCTGAGCAGCGCTGTCGTGTTGAAAGACTACTGGGGCTGGCAAGACGGGGACGTCTTGATCCATGCCTTGCCGATCTTTCACGTGCACGGCCTGTTCGTGGCGATTCATGGGGCGCTGCTGAACGGCAGCAAGATGCTCTGGTTCAGCAAATTCGACGCCAAAGCCGTGCTCGCCCAGTTCTCGCGGGCAAGTCTGTTCATGGGCGTGCCCACGCACTACGTGCGATTGCTCGGCGAGCCGGGACTTGAGCGCGAGGCGTGCAGCGCAATGCGCTTGTTCATCAGCGGTTCGGCCCCGCTCCTGCCCGAAACCTTCAAGGAGTTTCGCGACCGCACCGGTCACACCATCGTCGAGCGCTACGGCATGAGCGAAACCCTGATGCTCACCTCCAACCCGTATCACGCGCGGGACGGCGAGCGGCGCGGTGGCACGGTCGGCTTTGCACTGCCGGGGGTACGGGTGCGCGTTGTCCCTGGTGCCGGCGGCCCGATTCCTGCCGGGGAACCCGGCAACCTCGAAGTCAAGGGGCCGAACGTCTTCAGCGGCTACTGGCGCATGCCGGACAAGACGCGCGAGGAATTCACCGACGACGGGTGGTTTCGCACCGGCGACGTCGGCAGCCTCGATGCGCAGGGACGGCTGACTATCGTCGGGCGCAGCAAGGACCTCATCATCAGCGGCGGATTCAACGTCTACCCCGCGGAAATCGAGGGCTTTCTCAACGAATCCGAAGGCGTGCTGGAAAGCGCCGTCATCGGCGCGCCGCACCCCGACTTTGGGGAGGCCGTGGTGGCCATCGTCGTACCGCGAACAGGCGCTACGCTGCAGCCTGATGCCTTGATTGCAGACTTGAAAGCACGCATCGCCAACTACAAGGTCCCGAAGCGACTCTTTCTCGCCGACAACCTGCCGCGCAACGCCATGGGCAAAGTGCAAAAGAACCTGCTGCGCGAGCAGCATCGAGGGTTGTTCGCGCGTTGAGGTGGGCAGCGTCGCGCGGCGCGGCGTGCCGCTGCCGCAACCCAATCAAAGACGCACTTCAACCCCCACCGAAGTCAAGCCGCCAGGTGCGCCGCCGATGCTCTCAATCTCGAAGCGCAGGGCTGTTTTCGGTGAGATGTGCCACACCAGCCCGACACCAATAGCCAACTCCAAACTGCCGTTGGCCCCGGCGCCGCTTGCGGGCAAGTAGTGCGGGCCGGCCTTGCCGTACGCTGAAAACTCTGGGCTTAGCGGCACTCTGGCGGTCGCGGCGGCGCCCAGCGACCAGCTCGAGCTCCCGCTAATCGTCTGGCCGCCCGTGGATCGCGCGCTAAAGCTCGTCAATTCCGCCTCCCAACCGAAAACGTGGGTGATGGGGGCGCCGCCGAACACACGTATGCCCGTACCGTGATTCGCATTGCCGATGGCGCCGCCCACATACTTCGATGCCATTTGCGCCTGGGCGCAAGCCAGCGTGCCGGCCAGTAGCAGCGCTGCGGCGCCCCGTGTGACGTGTTTGGAATTGATGGTGGCCACTCTGTTCTCCAGGAGTTTGCGGGTGGCACGCGAAGTTGCGTCCGTCGCGTACGGGGCGGCGGCAGTCTAGATGGCTGTACGGGGCTTCGTGATTGCAAATATCACGCCGCGGGCGGCCTTGCTTGCGCGAACCTGCTCGCGCCCGCAAAGTTCACGCCGTGGCGCAAGCGATGCAGCGCGCAATCACCCGAAAAGACCAAGCAAACGATTCGCCTGCTGCATCGTCTGTTCGTAGGCGGCACGCGCCGCGGTCACGCGGTACTCGCGGCTCAAGCTGACCCAGTAGCCGAAATACGGGTGCAACACGAGGTCGGCCAACTCTGCTTCGGCGTCGATTTGGGCGCGCTTGGCGCGGTCGCCTTCAACGTAACGCTCGGCGCCGCTCGGCCGAGGTTTGTCGACGTGAACCGCCACGTCCACCGCGAGCACGAGTTTCGCGCCGAGACTGCGAGCGGCGTTCACCGGCAACGGGCTCGACACGTCCGCGTCAATGAATTCCCGGCCACGAATGCGAACCGGCGCAAACCAGCGCGGAATCGAACACGACGCTTGCACCGCAGGGCCTAGCTCTCCTTGGTTGAACACTGCAGGCCGCTGGCTCTGCGCGTCGGTTGCCACCACCGCAAGGGGGGTGCGCAACTGCTCGAAACGGTGCACGCCCAGTGTTCGATGGACCAGGTCGGCGATGCCTGCGCCTTCCAATTGCAAGCCCAGGCTGGGCGACCACCGCGCCAGCCGATAGAAATCAAAATCAAAGGCAAGCGCCTCGATCTGTGGGATCGCCAATCCTGCGGCCAGGGCGCTGCCGACCAAGGCGCCGATCGACGCGCCGACGATCAGATCGGGGCGAATCGCCAACTCATCGAGCGCCCGCAATACCCCAACATGGGCGAAGCCGCGCGGACCGCCCGCCGCCAGCACCAGTGCAAGATGCGGCGCAGTGAGCGGCGTCGCGAATCCCGGCGCGTCCGGGCCGTCAACGACCGTGGTCTGCGGCGAACATCCGATCAATTGAAGGCTGAGGCCGGGCCAGGCGACGAGACCAGCGAGGACGGAACGGCGATGCACCGCCGCATCCTAACCAACGTTCAAAACCCGTTCAAAGCCCGTTCAAGCCCCGATCAATGTCTGTGCAAACAGCGCGCTGTCGACATTGCCGCCGGTGATGGTCACACCCACGCAACGCCCGCGCCAACGTTCGCGCTGCTGCCACGCACCGGCCAGCGCCGCCGCGCCGGCGCCTTCGGCGACGTTGTGGGTGCAGGAGAACAACGTGCGCATCGCTGCGCCGACCTCGGTGTCGCTGACGGCAATGACGTCGTCGACTTCGCGGCGCATGATCTCGAGCGCCTGCGGCTCGGCAATCCGGCACGCCAGGCCATCGGCGAGGACAGTTGTGACCGGCGCTTCGATGACACGACCCGCCTCGAACGACTGACGGTAGGTCGTGGCATGGGCAGAAACCACGCCGACGATGCGCGACTTTGCGCCGACATGGGCACGTGCAGCTGCACAGGCGCAAATTCCAGATCCCAGGCCAATGGGCACGAACACGACATCGGGCTGAATCACCTCGAAGAATTCGACCCAGTAAGTCGCGACCCCGCGCACCAGGTCTTCGTGGAACGACGGCACCATGTGCAGTCCGCGTTGCCCCGCAAGCCAAACCGCGTGCTCACGCGACTCCTGGAAATCCTGGCCATGTTCGATCACGTCGACGCCGAGGGCGCGCATGGCCGCATTCTTTTCTACCGAGTTGCCCAGTGGCGCGACGATGGTCGCGGCCATGTCGTGACGAAGCGCCGCAAAGCCGACCGATTGGCCATGGTTGCCCCTGGTCGCGCTGATCACCGCGGTGCACTTCGGCTCGCGCCTGCGCAACCCTTCGAAATAGGTCAGACCACCGCGCACTTTGAATGCACCCGTGGGCGTGTGGTTCTCGTGTTTCACCCAGAGCTGTGCCCCGAAATTGCGGTCCAGCTGCGGCCAGCGTTGCTGCGGTGTCGGCGGCATGGCCGCATACACCACACGCCGCGCTGCGTCGATGGCGTCGCGCGAGAACATGCTCAAAGCGCAGCCATCGCCGCGCCCCTTGGCATTGAGCCGGCGAGGGTATCGTCGGTGCCCCCGGCCAGGCCGCAAAGCCCAGCCATCGCTACGCCTCTCGGCATTGAGCCGGGCGGCGGGTCGGAGGAACGCGTCCGCAGCGAGCGGCAGCGACGCACCGCTCCGAGGCCGTGCGCTGCGTCTGTGACGCGGGCCAGCGCGTACTTCACAAGCTGACGCTCCCTTCGATCACCGCGATGCAGCCTCCCCCCACCCAGATCGCATCGTTGGCCTTTTCGATGAAGACTCTTCCCGCGCGCCCCAACGCCGTGCCCTGGGCCGCCACGTAACTCGGCGGCGCGAGGCCGGCGCCGATGAGCCACTGCGCCAGGCTCGCATTCAGGCTGCCCGTCACCGGGTCTTCATTCGGGCCACCCCCAGGGATGAAGGCACGCACCTCGAACTGCGCGTCATGTGCGCTGGGGCAGGGCGCGACGACGCCGATCTCCAGCGGCGACATCGCCGAATAGTCGGGCTGCAAAGCGAGCACCTCGGCGCGCGACGCGAGCATCACGGCGACCCAGCCGGGGCCGTTGTCGACCCACTGCGATGCGCGAATCGCCGCCACCTCGATGCGCAGCGCACGTGCGATGTGAAGCAGAGTCGCCGCATCGACCGCGCCGCTTCGAACCAAGGGCGGCGCTGCAAAAGCAAGCCGGCCCGCGCCACGGCGCACGCGAACCAGGCCCACGCCGCACTCTTGCACTACTTCCAGGTCATTTCTGGCGCGACCGCCGGCAGCCAGCCAGGCGTGGCAGCTGCCCAGGGTCGGATGCCCTGCAAACGGCAACTCGCGCGCCGTCGTGAAGATGCGCACCCGATAGTCGGCGCCCGCATTTGTGGGTGGCAGCAGAAACGTCGTTTCGCTCAGATTCGTCCAGCGCGCGAAGTCGCGCATCTGCGTGTCGCTCAAACCCTGGGCCGCGTGCACCACTGCCAGCGGATTGCCCAGGAGTGGGGTGTCGGTGAACACGTCGAGTTGGGTGAAGCGGCGCTGCGTCATGTCTGCTCCATCAGAGTTTGGGCCAGGAGTTCGATGCCGCGTTCGATTTGCAGCGGCGAGGCGGTGACGAAACTCAGCCTTAGAGTGTTCGCCCGAGCATCCGAGGCAAAGAACGCCGCGCCTGGGACAAAGGCCACCCCGCGCAGCACGGCCTTGGGCAGCAGTGCCACAGCGTCGACGCCAACCGGAAGTTCGACCCAAAAGAACATGCCCCCACTCGGTGTATTCCAGCTGCACCCGGGTGGCAGGTGTCGCTCGAGTGCGGCACGCATCGCGTCGCGCTGCGCCTTGTAGCGGGCGCGAATCGTCGGCACATGGTCACGCAGGAATCCGTCCCGAATCACTTCAAACACGACACGTTGGTTGAATCCCGGCGTGTGCAAGTCGGCGGCTTGTTTGGCTTGCAGCAACTTGGGGTAAACCGCCTTCGGCGCGATCAGGTAGCCCAGACGCAAACCCGGCGCCAGGACTTTGGAGAACGAGCCCAGGTAAATCGTGCCCTCAGCCCAGCGCGACGCCAACGGCGCGGGTGGCGGAGCGTCGAACCACAGATCGCCATACGGGTTGTCCTCGACGATGGGCAAGGCGACAGCGCGCGCCGCGTGTACCAACTCGACGCGCCGTGCTTCGCCGATGCAGCGGCCACTGGGATTCTGAAAGTTCGGGAGCATGTACAGAAAACGCGCCCCGCGCGCTTGCGCCAGGCCTTGCGGCACCGGCCCCTCGGCGTCGCACGCCACACTTACGATTTGTGGCTCGTAGGGTGCGAAGGCCTGCAACGCACCGAGGTAGGTGGGCGACTCGACAGCCACGGTGCTGCCGGCGTCGATCAATACCTTGCCCGCCAAATCGAGGCCCTGCTGCGAACCGGTGGTGACGAGCACCTGGGAAGCATCGACCGTCAACCCTTGCGCGGCGAGTTCCGTGGCGACCCACTCGCGCAAGGGGCCGAAGCCTTCGCTCGCTGCGTATTGCAGCGCCGCATGCGGCTGGTCGCGCAAAACGCGCTGGGTGGCTTCGCGCATCGCCTGCACCGGGAACGAATCGGGCGACGGCAGGCCGCCGGCGAGCGAAATGATGCCCGGTTGCTCCGTGACTTTGAGGATTTCGCGGATCAGCGATGGATTCATGCGCTCGGCACGGCGCGCCATTTGGAAACTCAACTGCTGCCACCTCCAGCCGCGCTCGCGCGCGGCGCCACATCAACCGGCATCTTCTTGCCGAGGAACACGGTGCCGATCACCGCCAGCGAGAAGACGACGGTGTCGAGTTCGAGCACTTCGCCCAGCACCGGCACCGCAAACAACAGCGCCAGGAAAGGCTGAACCAGTTGCACCTGACTGACCCGCACCGCGCCGCCCAACGCCAGCCCGCGATACCAGGCGAAAAAGCCCAGCCACATCGAAAACAGCGAGACATAGCCCAGGCCGATCCAGGCCGACGCACGTGCCGGTTGCGCCGGCCAGGTCAGCAGCGTCGCGGGCAGGCTGATCGGCAGGCAGAGCACAAGCACCCAACAGATCACGCGCTGCGCGCTCATCTGCGCGGCCAGGCGCGCGCCGGCAACGTAGCCGACCGATGCGCAGGCAACGGCCAGCATCAGCAGGCCATCGGCAGCGCTTAAACCGCCTTGGCCCTTGTGCGCGGCAAAGCCGAGCACCAATGCGCAGCCGAGCACCGCGCAACCCCAAAACGCCGGCGACGGGCGCTGCCGGAAGTAGAGTGCCGCGGCAAGCGCTGTACCCAGCGGCAGCACACCGGTGACGACCGCCGCGTGCATGGCGTCGACATCGCGCAACGCAAGTCCGAGGAACAGCGGAAAGCCCAGCACCGTTCCGGCGGCACACACCCCCAGCGCGAGGACATGGTTTGCCCTGGGCCGTTCGGCGCGCAGGAGTAGCAACAGCAGCAGGCTCAACACGCCCGCCAAGGCAGCGCGACCCGCCGTCACGAACAACGGCGGCAATTGCGGGTCGCCGCTCGCGCCCACCGCCAGGCGCGTCATCGGCAGCGTCATGGCGAAGATGGCCACGCCGATCAGCCCCAGCCACAGGCCTTTGCTCTCGTTGTGCGCTTTGTGGTTCATGGCTCGTGGCGAATCGGGGGGGGGACTGCCAGTCTCGGCACGGCACCAGCATAAGGCAAATGCTCGATGCCCTCGGCGCGCTGTAGCGACCGATCTACGTCGGCGGTTTCTCGACATTTCGCAGGCAAGGCGTCCCGAGGAAAGAGAGTGCAAGGCGCCAAGCCCAAAGGTCAAAGGCATCGTGATCGGCGCGGCCTCCTGGGCTGCTTCCATGCCGACTCAGCGGCGCTGGTCCAACGCTTCCCAGCGCTCCAGAGCGACCAGCAGTTCGGCTTCGATCTGCGCATAGCGAGACTGGGCGGCCATGGCGCGGCCGACGTCGTCGCGATAGACGTTCGGGTCGGCCAGCAGCGTGCCCAGTTCCTTTTGTTCACTCTCCAGACGCTCGATGCGCTGCGGAAACTCGTCGAGTTCGCGCTGTTCCTTGAAGCTCAGCTTGCGTGGTTTCGACGCCCGCGGCAGATTGGAACCGCTGCGCGCTGCGACCGGCGTCGATGCGCTGACGGCGCCTGCGACGCTGCGCGCCTGACTCTCGCGCAAGGCCAGGCCACGCGAACGCTGCTGTTCCCAGTCGCGATAGCCGCCTTCGTATTCGCGCCACAACCCGGGCGCTTCGTCGCCGGCCCAGGCGATGGTGCTGGTCACAACGTTGTCCAGGAAACGCCGATCGTGACTCACCAGGAACACGGTTCCGGTGTAGGCCTGCAGCAACTCTTCGAGCAATTCGAGCGTATCGATGTCCAAGTCGTTCGTCGGCTCATCCAGCACCAGCACGTTGGCGGGCAGTGCGAACAGGCGCGCGAGCAGCACCCGGTTGCGCTCACCGCCGCTCAAGGTTCGCACGGGCGAGTTCGCGCGTTCGGGCGAGAACAGGAAGTCGCTCAGGTAGCTCATTACGTGACGCCGACCGCCATTGATCTCCACCCACTCGCTGCCGGGGCTGATGGTGTCGGCCAGTGTCGCGTTCAAATCGAGGCGGCTGCGCAACTGGTCGAAGTACGCCACTTCCAGGCGCGTGCCGAGACGCACGCTGCCCGATTTCGGCGCGCACTCGCCGAGGATCAACTTCAGCAGCGTCGTCTTGCCGCAGCCGTTGGGGCCGATCAGGCCGACCTTGTCGCCGCGCAGGACCGTGGCGCTGAACTGTTTGACGAGCAGTTTGGCGTCAAACCCCATGCTCACATCGCGCAGCTCGGCGACGATCTTGCCGCTGGGGATGCCGGAATCGACTTCGAGCCGCACCTGTCCCAGCGACTCCCGCCGCGCGATGCGTTGCGCACGCAAAGCCTGCAAGCGCTGCACCCGCGCGACACTGCGTGTGCGCCGCGCTTCGACGCCTTTACGCACCCAGACCTCTTCCTGTGCCAGCAGCTTATCGGCACGCGCGCCGGCCAGCGCTTCGGCAGCGAGCTGTTCTTCCTTGACACGCTCATAGGTGCTGAAGTTGCCGGGGTAGCTGCGCAGCACGGCGCGGTCGAGCTCGACGATGCGGGTGACGACGTTGTCGAGAAAGTCGCGATCGTGGCTGACGAGCATCACCGCGCCGCGGAAGTCCTGCAGCAAGGCCTCCAGCCAAACGATCGAATCCAGGTCGAGGTGGTTCGTCGGCTCGTCGAGCAGCAGCACGTCGGGCACGGCAACGAGCGCCTGCGCCAGCGCGACACGCTTCTTCGTGCCGCCGCTGAGCTCGTCGATGCGCCGGTCGCCATCGAGTTGCAGGTGCGCCAGCGTGGTGGCGACGCGTTGCTCCCAGTTCCACGCGTCCAGCGCTTCGATGCGCTCGTGCAGAGCATCGAAGGTCGCATCGTGCGCGGCCCCGTGCGCGGCGTCTTGGGCTGCGTGTGCCTCATAGGCCGCACGCACCGCCTTGGCCTCGGCGACACCTTTGCTCACGACGTGGAACACGGTGACGTCGGATTCGAAGACCGGCTCCTGCGCAACGTAGCGGATGCGCAGGCCCTGCGTCAACTGCAACAGCCCGTCGTCGAGCCGCTCGAGGCCGGCGACAATTTTTAGCAGCGATGATTTGCCCGCACCGTTGCGCCCGATGAGGCCCAGGCGCTCGCCGGTCTGCAGCGAAAACGCGGCGTTGTCGAGCAGCGCGACATGCCCGAAAGCAAGGCGCGCGTTGGAGAGGGAGAGGATTGCCATGGCTGGATTGTGTCGTGGCGCTCTTGCATCCTGCGAGCAACGTCATGCATCCCCGCGCCGAAGCGTTGACGGCGACGGGCCCGGGTCCACGCGCAGCGCTGGACTATCCGAGCGACAAGGTGCGGATCGGTTTGGAGGAAATCGAGCGCATCGAAGTCATCGCGGCAGAGCTCGCGCGCGATGGATTCGACGCGAAGTTCGCGGGGCTGCGGGTTGGCTCAGGCGCCCCGGCCAATCGGCTCTTCTTCATGGCGCACTTTGGCCGTCAGCTCCAACGCCTCGACGAACATCGTCGCCACATCGAAGCCCGTTTGCTGCGCAATCTCCTGAAAACCGGTCGGGCTGGTGACGTTGATTTCGGTGACGCAATCGCCGATCACGTCCAACCCCACGAGCAACAACCCGCGCGCCGCCAGCACCGGGCCAAGCCGCTCGGCGATCTCGCGGTCGCGTTTCGACAGTGGCCGCGCGACGCCTTTGCCGCCGACCGCGAGGTTGCCGCGAATCTCATTGCCTTGCGGAATTCGCGCCAACGCGAACGGCACCGGCGCGCCACCGATCAGCAGCACGCGTTTGTCGCCCTGCTTGATTTCGGCCAGGTAGCGCTGCACCATCACGGTTTGCGCGCCGCCCCGGTTCAGCGTCTCGACGATGCTTCCCAGGTTCAGGCCGTCGGGCCCGACGCGGAAGATCCCCATGCCGCCCATGCCGTCGAGCGGCTTGAGGATGACGTCGGAGTGCTCGGCGTGAAAGCGCATGATCTCGGCTTCGTCACGGGTGACGAGCGTTGGCGCAATGACATCGGGGAACTCCATGATCGCGAGTTTCTCGGGGTGGTCGCGCAACGCCGAAGGCCTGTTGAAGACCAAGGCCCCCTCGCGCTCGGCTTGTTGCAGCAGGTGCGTCGCATAGAAGTACTCGCTGTCGAACGGCGGGTCTTTTCGCATCACCACGGCGTCGAACTCGGCCAGCGCGCGCACGTTTGTGCGAACCTCGGAGAACCACGCCGTCGCGCCCCCGGTCAGCGTCAGCTCGCGCAGCGGAGCACTCACCTTGCCGCCGCTGCGCCATGAAATATCACCCGGCTCGCAGGCAAAGAGCGCGTGGCCACGCGCTGCGGCTGCCCGCATCATCGCGAACGTGGAGTCCTTATAGGTCTTGAAACCCTCGAGCGGGTCGGCGACGAACAGCAGCTTCATGGGTTTCATCGATTCTGACGCGGCAACAAACCGGGCCGCCACTGTTGCACAAAAAGTGCCTTTGCGCCGCTGGCTAGGAGCCTGTCGGGCTTTGGGTCGTGCCCGCGTTGGGTCTGCCTTGGGGCGCAGGCTAGGCGCAAAGCACAGCCGTGCCGGGCGGCACGGCGAGCATTTGCAACGACGCCTGCGCCCCAAGGCAGACCCAACCCGAAGGGCCGGGGCGAATTGCGGCGCCACTCGTCGTTGCCGGCTCCTTGTGTGGCACGCCACACGGCGTCGCCGACG
>JAEMQF010000274.1 GCA_022758925.1 Burkholderiales bacterium
TGCCCGCTCATCACGCCAGAAGACGCCTGCTCGTCGTTGCAAATGCTCGCCATAGCCCGAGCTATGCCTGCGCTTTGCGCCTAGATCATGCGCCTTCTGGCGCGCTGCTCGGGCACGCTCGAAAAACTCTCAGCCTCTGAACCCACCTGTCGGCTGCCGCAGCGCGACTGACGGCGGGCGTTGCGCCCGGCCGCCATACGAGCGCACGGGCTGAGCCCGCGCGTCAAGCGCCGGAAGGCGATTGACGGCTGGCGAAGGCCCGGCCGCCATACGAGCGGACGGGCTGAGCCCGCAATGCAAGCCCCTGCCTTGATCGATCTCAATGTCGCGTGCCGCTGCGCCACTACGCTCGCGCTGTACTGGCAAGGAGCTCCGATGTTCAAGCACCTCTTCATTCCCGTCGACGGCACCGATCTCGCCGAACGCGCGATGGATTCAGGCATTGCCCTGGCGCAGCAGCTCGACGCAAGCATCACCGCGTTCATCGCCGAGCCACCGCCACCACTGCCCGCTTCCGACTATGGCGCGTCGCGCTATGCGCGGGAATTGGCACTGCACGACAGCGCGGCGAGCGATCATGCACAGGGCGTGTTGAGCGGCTTCGAGCGCCGCGCCGCGGCCGCGGGGGTCCGGTTCAATGCTGTTCACTCTCAGACGAACCTGATCGACGAGGCGATCGCCGACACCGCGCGCGAACAGGGCTGCGACATGATCGTGATGGTCACCCACGGCAGGGGGCCGTTCGGCGAGTTGCTGTTCGGCTCACGCACGAAGGGCGTGATGGCGCGCAGCAAGCTGCCTTTGTTGGTGCTGCACTGAATTGGCGTCGCCATGACCGAACCTGAAATCAGCACGTTGCGCGAACAGTTGTTGGCGCATGCGGCGCGTTTGCGCGCCGACGTGCAAACGCACCGTGAGCAACTGATCGAACCGGCTGCCGCCACCGGCAACACCTTCATCGCCGGCGCCGAAGGCGCGACGGCAGACGCCGATGACGAACGCGAAGTCGCGCTGTTGCGCCGCTCGCAGCTCGAACTCGACGACGTGAACGCCGCCCTGCAAAGGCTCGAAAGCGGGCGCTTCGGCGAATGCGAGCGCTGCGGCGAGGCGATTGCCCTGGCGCGCCTGCAGGCGCTGCCGCAGGCGCGGCTGTGTCTGGCCTGCCAGAGCGCGGCAGAGCACCACCCGCGCAACGCGTGAATTGCATCTTGCCGGGCTTGCAACGCACCGAATCCATCCGCATGCCGCGGCCGTTCGTGAACCGCACCAACGCCCTGCGCAGCGCGCTGCTTCAGCCCGGGTCCACATGGTTCGGCGAGCGCGCCCGCCGCGCGCTGTGGTTCACCTGCGGCGCGATGGCGACGCTGCTGGGCTTGATCGGGCTGTTTCTGCCGCTGCTGCCCACCGTTCCCTTTTTGCTGCTCGCCGCGATGTGTTTTTCGCGCAGCAGCCGGCGCTGCGAGCGCTGGCTGCTCGACCACCCCCGTTTCGGCCCGCCGCTGCGCGACTGGCGCGAACATCGCGCAGTGTCGCTGGGCGTCAAGCGTTTCACGACGCTGATGCTGACGATCAGCGCGGTCGCTGCCTGGTGGGTGCTGGCGTCGCCTTGGCGCTGGCTCCCTGGAGCGGCATGCGCCGCGGTCGCGTGGTGGTTGTGGAGACTGCCGGTGCGCCTGCCAACCCACGACGCCGTGAGCTAGTGTGGTGCGCCAGAAATAACGGCACATGAAGCCGCGCCTTTCGGGCCATGGCGTCGTTGCAAATCCTCGCGATACCCCAGGGTATCGCTGCGGTTTGCGCCTAGCCCTGACCCGAAACGCATCGCCTTCATTTGTACCGCTATTTCTGGCGCACCACACTAGGAGCGCGCCGGGCCCAGGCCGATCGGCGCCGGCGTCAGGCAGACGATTCGGCTGAACAGCGCGCGGTATTGCGCATCCGGCTCATGGCCGGTCAGCGGGTCGCGATTCAGTGAGAACTCCGCGTCGAGCTCTGCCCAGTCTTGTTCCGTCAAGACCCGCTCCGCCAGCGGCAGCACTTCGAGCTCCTCGGTGCGCATGTGCGCCAGATAGAAGTCGACGTAGCGCTGCAGCGTCTCTTCGAATGCGGCGCGGCGCGACTCGCCAACGATCTCGAAGCCGAGCAAGGCGCGCTCGACATTGCGAATCTGCGACTCGCCCTGTTCGTGTTCGCGGTCGAGCCTGTCGAGCACGGCCGCGACCTGGTTACTGCGCAATCGCAGTTTCGGGAACAGCAGCGTCGACTCCTTCGGGTGATGCAGGCGCTCGGGGAACTCGTCGATGTAGAAGAGCATGGCGCGCAGCAAGGCGAAGTCCGGCGTTTCAGCGTGGCGTCGGTACTGCGCGAGCAGCAGCAGCACCGAGCGCAGCATCGCAGCCAGCGCCGCGTGCTCGTCGCGGATGATTTTCAAGGTCGCGTGGGCCATGCAGCACTCCCGTCGAACCCCCGCAATTGGGTCCGGATCGATTGTCGGCTTGCATCGGCGCCGCGGCTTGATTCGCGTCAAGCGCGGGCACGCGGCCTGACAGCATCATTGATGGCATCTCTGCGCAGCCGCAACTGAACCTAGCCAAACCATGGACCGAGCCCCCGACAGCGTGACCGCGGCGCCCACCGACGTCGTGCTGCCCACACAGGCGCTGGAACGCGCCGCGAGCAGCTGGCTCGGCCGCATTGCGGCCGACATCCCGGAGCTCGAGGCGCGCTGGGCCGGAATGGACCACACGACGCGCGCTGCGTTGGCACAGTTGACGGGCGGAGTCTCGCCGGTGTCGATTGCCGCGGCCTGCGCCGATTGGGCGATGCACCTCGCGCTCGCGCCCGGCAAGCAGGTGCAGTTGGTCGAGAAAGCGTTGAAGAAGGCCCTGCGCTGGGGTCTGTTCACCTATGCGGCGTTGCGTCCGGGTTCCTGCGAGCCCTGCATCGAGCCCCTGCCCCAGGACAAACGCTTTGCCGATCCCGCCTGGCAGACCTGGCCGTACAACCTGATGGCGCAGGGTTTCCTGCTCACGCAGCAATGGTGGCATGTGGCCACGACCGGCGTGCCCGGCATGAGCCCGCACCACGAACAGATGGTCAACTTCGGCGCGCGCCAATGGCTGGATCGCATTGCGCCTTCGAATGGCGTCGTCGCGAATCCGGTGGTGCTGGCACAAATCACGCGAACCGGCGGCGCGAATTTGTGGCAGGGCGCGCTCAATGCCGCAGACGATTGGCAGCGTCTGGCCTCGGGCCGCAAGCCAGCCGGTGCCGAGGCTTTCGAAGTCGGCAAGACAGTCGCGGCGACAGCGGGCAAGGTCGTGTTCAAGAACCGCCTGATCGAGTTGATCCAGTACACGCCGACGACGAAGCTGGTGCAGCCTCAGCCGCTGCTGCTCGTGCCGGCCTGGATCATGAAGTACTACATCCTCGATCTGTCGCCGCACAACTCGCTCATCCGCTGGCTCGTCGGCCAGGGCCACACCGTGTTCGCGATTTCCTGGAAGAACCCGGATCCGAACCTCGACCCGCGCGACCGGGACCTGGGCATGGACGACTACCGCAAGCTCGGCGTGATGGCCGCGCTCGACGAGGTCAACGCCATCTGCCCTGGTGCGCTGGTGCACCTGGCGGGCTACTGCCTGGGCGGCACGCTCGCGGCGATCGCCGCGGCACAAATGGCCCGCGACGGCGACGCACGGCTGGCGAGCCTGAGCCTGTTCGCGGCGCAGACCGACTTTGAAGACCCGGGAGAGATCTCTCTCTTCATCGACGAAAGCCAGGTCACCTTCCTCGAAGATGCGATGCGCGAGCGCGGCGTGCTCGACGCCGGGCAAATGGCGGGCGCGTTCCAGATGCTGCGCTCGAACGACTTGATCTGGTCCTCCCGTTTGAACAACTACCTGCTGGGCAAGCGTCAACCGGTGAACGACCTCGCGGCGTGGAACGCGGATGCGACGCGGTTGCCCTACCGCATGCATTCGCAGTACCTGCGCCAGCTCTTCCTCGAAAACCAGCTCGCGCACGGACGCTACATCGTCGAAGGCAGACCCGTCGCGTTGAACGACATTCACATGCCCGTCTTCGCCGTGGGTACGCTGACCGACCATGTGGCGCCATGGCGCTCGGTGTACAAGATCCATATCCTCAGCAACACCGAGGTGACGTTCGCGCTCACCAGCGGCGGCCACAACGCCGGCATCGTCTCCGAGCCGGGGCATGCGAAGCGCAGCTACCAAGTGCTTGAACGCGGCAGCGACGCGCAACAGCTCGACCCCGATGCCTGGCTGCAGGCAGCGCCGCGTTTCGAAGGCTCGTGGTGGCCCGCCTGGCAGGAATGGCTGGCGCGGCGCTCGGGCGCGCCGATCGCGCCGCCGGCGCTGGGAGCAGCGGCTGCATCGGGCAGCGCAGGTCCGCCCCTTGCCGATGCGCCCGGAAGCTACGTCTTGCAGTGCTAGGAGCGTGGGCCCCAAGGCAGCCCCAACGCGGGCACGACCCCGGGGCCCGACGGGCTCGTGGCGACGGCTGACGCCTAGCGGCTCAATTCGGCCGCTGCGGGTTCTGCCTTTGCGGTGCTGCCGCCGAGGTCGTCGCCCCCGGCCCGCGATTGCAGACCCGATGCGGCGAGGATGCCGATCGAATAGCCGTGCACTTCCAGCAAGCCGTCGTCGCTGAACTGCTTCCGCAGCCGCGACAGGGGCTCGGGCGTGACGGCAAGTTGCGAGGCGATATCGCGCTTGCGTGCGTGCAACGCAATGCGTTGCGCCGAAGCGCCGATGCCACACCGCCGCAACAGCCACGTGGCCAGCCGGGCTTGTGCGTCCTTGTGCATCAGGTCCTGCGTCACACCGGTGGCTGCATGCAGTTGTTCGGCCAGGCACAGCA
>JAEMQF010000177.1 GCA_022758925.1 Burkholderiales bacterium
AACACCGGCGCCGCCACGTCGCCGCCGAAATACTTGCCATTGCTCGGCTCGTCGAGCATGACGGCGACGATGATGCGCGGCCGGGCCATCGGCGCCATGCCGACAAACCAGGAGCGGTACTTCTTGTCGAGGTAAACGCCACGCTCCTGCTTGCGCGCCGTGCCGGTCTTTCCGCCCACCGAGTAACCCATGGTCTGGGCCTTGGGCGCGGTCCCTTTATCGCTGGTGGCCAGTGCCAGCATGCGCCGCACTTGGGCCGCGGTTTGCGGCGAGATCACGCTCACGCCGGCCGCGGGAATCGAATCCTTCAGCAACGAGGTCGGCAGCAAGCTGCCATCGTGCGCAAACACGCCGTAGGCGCGCGCAAGCTGGAACAGACTTGTCGACAAGCCGTAGCCGTAGCTCATCGTCGCCTGTTCAATCGGTCGCCAGTTCTTGTAGGGTCGCAAACGCCCGGTCACAGCGCCGGGAAAGTTGATTTCGGGCTTCTGACCAAATCCGACCTGGCTGTACAGCTCCCACATTTCGCGCGGCTGCATCTGCATTGCCATCTTCACCGTGCCGACGTTGCTCGACTTCTGGATCACTTCGTTCACCGTGAGCGCACCGTATGGATGCGCGTCGCTGATCGTCGAGTTGCCGACGTTCAGGCGCCCCGGCGCAGTCTGAATCACAGTTTCGGGGGTGACGCGCTTCGTTTCGAGGGCGAGCGCGGCAATGAAGGGTTTCATCGTGGAGCCGGGCTCGAACGTGTCGGTCAGGGCGCTGTTGCGCAGCGGCGCCGCACCGGCCTTGCGTTGTTGGCCCGGGGTGTAGCTCGGGTAGTTGACGATCGCCAGCACTTCGCCGTTTTGCGCGTCGAGCACAACCACGCTGCCGGCCTTGGCCTTGTGCTCGCGCACCGCGTCGCGCAGGCGCTGGTAGGCGTAGAACTGCAGCTTGGAATCGATGCTGAGTTGCACGTCGCGGCCATGCACCGAATCGACGCTGTCGCCAACGTCTTCGACGACGCGGCCGAGCCGGTCCTTGATGACTCGCCGCGAACCATTGCGACCGGCCAGGTCTTTCTGGAACGCGAGTTCAATGCCCTCTTGGCCAAGCTGTTCGAGATTGGTGAACCCCACCACTTGGGCGAGCGCTTCGCCTTCGGGGTACTTGCGCTTGTATTCACGCACCTGGTGCACGCCTTTCAGGGCAAGCGTCTGCACTTCGTCGGCGACCGTGTCATCAATCTGGCGCCGCAACCAAACGAAGTTCGGGTTGCTGTCCAGACGCTCGTCGAGCTCCAGCGGCGTCATCTCAAGCAGCTTCGCCAACCGGCGGCGCTGCGCCTTGTCGGCATTGAAGTCTTTCGGAATGGCCCAGAGTGACGCCGCCGGGACGCTGGAGGCCAGGATCAAGCCGTTGCGGTCGATGATCTTGCCGCGGCTCGCCTGCAACTCGAGCGTGCGTGCGTAACGGAGCTCGCCTTGCTTCTGGAAGAACGCGGCGTCGATCCACTGCACGTAGACGGCACGACCCAGAAGCACCAAGGAACCGAGCGCGACCAGCAGCACCAGGAACCTGGAGCGCCAGGGCGGCGTCTTGGACGCGAGCAGGGGGCTCGATGCATACGTGACGCGGTGCGACGTGGGCACGGCGCCGCGGGCTGGGCTGCGTTTCGATGCCTTCATCGATCCGCTCTCGAGGCCACCGAGGAGACCACCGATGACAGAGCCGGCGACGCTGGAGGTGATGCCGCCAGAGAGGGCGCGCTGAGGTACAGCGTGACGGCGGGCGTGGCGTTGCGCATTGCGAGCCTGTCGCGCGCCATCCTTTCGACACGCAGGGGTGTCGCCTGCGCCTGCTTTTCGGCGAGCAGCCGCTGCTGTTCGTTGTTCAAGGCGCGCTCATCGGAGCGCGTGCGGTCGAGTTCGGCGAACAGGTGGCGCGACTCGTAGGACACACGCACCAGATAGACACAACTGGCCAGCAGCATGGCGAGCAGCACGAGGTTGACGCGGGTCATTCAGCAACCCCGGGCGTGGGCCGCAGAGCGGCCCCGCGCGAGCACGAACGCTGGGCTGCGAAGGGGCCCTTTCGTGGCCGATGGCGGTTCGGCGCGCTCATTGGCCAACCTCCGTGCTTCGCACTGCGGTGCGAGCCCCCTTCGGAACGGCCGGGCGGGGGCTCATTGGGTAACCTCCGTGCTTCGCACTGCGGTGCGAGCCCCCCTTCGGAACGGCCGGGCGGGGGCTCATTGGCCAACCTCCGTGCTTCGCACTGCGGTGCGAGCCCCCTTCGGAACGGCCGGGCGGGGGCTCATTGGCCAACCTCCGTGCTTCGCACTGCGGTGCGAGCCCCCTTCGGAACGGCCGGGCGGGGGCTCATTGGGTAACCTCCGTGCTTCGCACTGCGGTGCGAGCCCCCTTCGGAACGGCCGGGCGGGGGCTCATGCGACGTCCGTGCGTTCGGCCACCCGCAGCACCGCGGAGCGCGCGCGTGGATTCGCGTGCACTTCAGCAGCGCTGGGCTTGATGCGCGCGATGGCCCGCAGCCGCTGCGGCGCGCTCGGCGCAAACGGTGCACGCCGGTCCACGCTGTCGCGGCTTTCGCTGGCAATGAATGTCTTCACGATGCGGTCTTCGAGCGAGTGAAAGCTGATCGCGACCAGGCGCCCGCCCGGCGCAAGAACCTCCAGCGTGGTGCGCAGGGCGCTCGATATTTCATCGAGTTCCGCGTTCACGGCGATGCGCAGCGCCTGGAAGGTCCGCGTCGCCGGGTGTTGTGCACCTTCGCGCGTCCTGACGCAACGCGCAACGAGCTTCGCCAATTCACCCGTGCTGCGCAGCGGCTGCCCGGCCTCGCGGCTGGCGACGATATTCCTGGCGATGCGCGCAGCGAACCGCTCCTCGCCGTAGTCGAGGATCGTTTCGGCAATGCGCCGTTCGTCGGCGCGCTCCAGAAACCCAGCCACGGTTTCACCGGAACTGGTGTCCATGCGCATGTCCAATGGAGCGTCGAAACGAAAGCTGAACCCCCGACTCGGATCGTCGAGCTGCGGTGAAGACACTCCCAAGTCGAACAGCACACCGTCCAGGCGTTCCACGCCGGCCGCGTGCAGGGTCTGCGCCATCTGCGAAAAGCGCGCGTGATGCATCGAGAAGCGTGGATCGCCGATGCGCGCCGGGCCTTCCAGCGCATTCGCCACCGCCTGCGGATCGCGGTCGATGGCAAGCACCCGCGCCCGCGACGAAAGCCGCGCCAGCAGGGCGCGCGTGTGGCCACCGCGGCCGAATGTCGCGTCCAGGTACACGCCGTCCGTCGCACTCACGAGGGCGTCGATCGCCTCGCCTCGCATCACGGTGGTGTGTTGCCATGGGTCGTCGTTGTGCATCAATCAGAAGCTGAAACTCTTCAGCGACTCGGGCAGGCTGGACTGCATCACTTGCGCTTCGTGCTCGGCATGCGCTTTGGCGTCCCACAATTCGAAGTGGCTGCCCATGCCGATCAGCATCACCTCGCGCGTGAGTCCTGCTGAAGCACGCAACTCGGGCGAGATGAGCAGGCGCGATGAAGCATCGATTTCCACGTCCATCGCATTGCCGAGGAACACGCGCTTCCAGCCGCTCGCGTCCATCGGCAGCGCCGCAACGCGGTCGCGAAACGCGTCCCATGCCGGGCGCGGAAAAATCATCAGTGAACCGGCCGGATGTTTGGTCACGGTCAGCTGGTTCACGCCCATCGCGGACAGCACCTCGCGATGACGCGCCGGCATGGCGAGCCTCCCCTTGTTGTCCAACGTCAAGGCCGAAGGGCCCTGGAACACGATGCTCGCCACAAACCCCCACCAATGTGCACTTCGTGCCACTTTAGCGCATCACCTCGTGGGGGTCAATTCGACGATTCTTAAAAATCAATCAAATCAAAGACTTAGCATTGGAATTAAACGTAACCTCGGAGCAAGTAAATGCCTTTCAAATTAGAGACTTAGCTGTGTGATTGAAAGCATTGGATGAGATTAATCGAGCGCCCACGCTGCGCAGCGCGGCGAATAAAGGGACAATCGCAGCTTCGCTGGCCGTGAAAACGTTCACGGCCCTGTGCTCCGAGGCCCAAGCAAATCGAGACCAT
This sequence comes from Burkholderiales bacterium, assembly GCA_022758925.1. Lineage (GTDB taxonomy): Bacteria > Pseudomonadota > Gammaproteobacteria > Burkholderiales > Burkholderiaceae_C > JAEMQF01. The sequence continues at coordinate 4,114 of JAEMQF010000177.1, forward strand.
GTCCATACGCCGAACACCTCCAACCAGTGCCGTCGAAGCCGGACTCAAATTGCGCCAAACCCAGGCGGAATACACAGCGGCGCGCCCGATCAGCCAGGCGGGAATCAAGCCGATGATGTCGAGTTCGAAGATGTATGTTTGCCGCCGCTGCCAGGCCAACTTCAAGACGGGCGACGGCAAGCCTGACGCACGAATTCCCGGGCTGGGCAAATGCAACTCCTGCCTCGCGGCCGGGCCCGTGACGACATAGGCGCTTGGCGCCTCAACTGATCGGCGCCACGCCGATCAGCCAGGCGTGCAGCCACAGCAGGGTTACTGCGTAGAGCACCAAGCCACCGGCCAGGGCAATCGCATCGTTGGCGGCCCGCGCCGGCAGTGCCGGAACTGCGTGCGCTGGGCGGCGATTCAATGAGATTCGGTCTGCAATCGCCCAGGCGAGAAACCCGCCGAAGAGCAACACGTCGGCCAGGGTGCCATTGGCCAGCAGATGTGCCGCAGCCCACAACTTGGTCGCGAGCAACATCGGGTGTTTCGTCGCAGTCTTGATCCGCCCCGGCAGATACACCGCCAGCAGCAGCACGAACACGGGCAACAGCAGCAGCAACGCCACATGGCGCAGCCCCGGCAGCGGCAAGTAGAGAACGATCGGCGCATCGCGCGCCACGCCGTAGCCGTAGATCGTCAGCGCCAAGCCGATGCCCGCGGCCACTGAATAAAAGCCCTTCCATGCGGCTTCACCACGCTGCGCGAGTTGCGCGTCGCGCCACGCCGGCGCGACGATGGACACCGAGTGAACGCCGAGGAACAGCACCAGGCCGAGGATGAGCAGGGTCACGCGACACTCCTGAAATGAGGCGCGTCGAGTCTAACCCTGCGTTGCCACAAGATGCGCAGCTGCGCGATGCCGCGGCAGCTCGCGGCAATGCGCAACCTCACCAGTTCGCTTCACGCTCCGGCGTCGCGCTGATGCGGTGGATCGCCAGGTCGGCGCCGTCGAACTCTTCCTCTTGCGTCAGGCGCAATCCGAGCACAGTTTTGAGCGCGCCGTAGACGACAAAGCCCGAGACCAACGCCCAGGCCACGCCGAGCAGCGTGCCCAGCAACTGAGCCATGAAGCTCACGCCACCCAGGCCGCCGCACGCCGTACTGCCGAAAATTCCAGCGGCAATACCACCCCAGGCGCCGCACAGGCCGTGCAGCGGCCAGACGCCGAGCACGTCATCGATCTTCCACTTGTTTTGCGTCAGCGTGAACAGCGTGACAAAGATCGCCGCGGCCACACCACCGGTCGCGAGCGCGCCAATCGGATGCATCAGGTCCGAGCCCGCGCACACTGCCACGAGCCCGGCCAGGGGTCCGTTGTAGACAAAGCCCGGGTCGTTGCGTCCGAGCAGCGCCGCGACCAGCGTGCCACCCACCATCGCCATCAGTGAATTCACCGCCACCAGGCCCGAGATCTTGTCGATGGTCTGCGCGCTCATCACGTTGAAGCCGAACCAACCCACAGCCAGCACCCAGGCACCCAGCGCGAGGAACGGAATGCTCGAGGGCGGGTGCGCTGAAATCGCGCCGTCCTTTCGATAGCGGTTGCTGCGCGCACCGAGCAGTAGCACCGCTGGCAGGGCGAGCCAGCCGCCGATGGCGTGCACAACGATCGAGCCGGCAAAGTCGTGCAGCTCGGCGCCCGTGGTTGCTTTCAACCAGGCCTGCACACCAAACATTCCATTCCACGCCACGCCTTCGAACAAGGGATAAACCAGGCCAACAATCACAGCCGTGGCAATCAGTTGCGGCCCGAAGCGCGCGCGTTCGGCGATGCCGCCCGAAATGATGGCGGGCACCGCCGCGGCAAAGGTCAGCAGAAAGAAGAACCTGACCATGTCATAGCCATTCTTTGCCGCCAAGGTTTGCGCGCCGCTGAAAAACTGCACGCCATACGCGACCGAATACCCGATGAAGAAATACGCGATCGTCGAGACACTGAAATCGACCAGAATCTTCACCAGCGCGTTGACCTGGTTCTTCTTGCGAACCGTGCCGAGTTCGAGGAAGGCGAAGCCCGAGTGCATGGCAAGCACCATGATGGCGCCGAGCAGGATGAAGAGGGCATCGCTGCCCTGTTTGAGTTGTTCCATTCGTCAGCCCCTGTGCGCGGATGGGATGCGCGCGAGCGGTACTGCGTGTGCGCCGTTGCCGCGAGTGGCCGCGATGATACGTACATCGGCCCGGCCGGCCGACACCGCGGCGGCCTCACGCAGCGCGACGCTGCGGGCCCTTGCGCCGGCGGCTAGTTCGACTCTTTGATGAGCCGGCCGCCTGCCGATTGAATCGGTCGCGCGTTCATCGGATACAGGCGCGCAAAGATCGCGATTTGCTCGGCCGAGATCTGCACCGGCTGCTTCATCACCATCCACAGCACCCCTTCGCTGCACGGCGGCGTGGTCAGCGAACCCATGTAGGTGAAGTAGTTGCGCTCGGTGGGCAACAAGGCGTTCAGGTCAAGCATCGCCTTGGCCGGAACTTCCTCGCCCTTCTCGAGCGGCAGGTTGTTCCAAACGCTTTGCACCAGCGGATGCGCACTGCCTTGGTCGAGCAATACCGCAACCACTGCCAAACGCCCTTCGGGGTCTTTGTGCACGAGATGCGCCACCATGTCGAACTCGCGCCCGTCGATGCGCTCTTCGGAGGGTCGGTGAAAGTGGAACTGCACCAGGCCGTAGCGCCGCCCGATGGCCTCGATCGAATTGCCCGCGGCAACGTTCACCTGCACCGTGTGGCCGTTGTCGATGACCCGAAAGCTGCTCGGCCGGTATTCGAACTGCACCGGATCGAGTTGCAACTTCAGGCCGTCGCGAATATCGATCGGGCTTTGCCGCTCGCCGCTTGTGCACTTGACGAACTCGGGCTGGAGGCGGCCCCAACTCTGCGGGCCGGCGTCTCCTTGGTAGCCCCAATGTGCCGCTGGGCCAGGTTGAACTTTGCCGGCAACCTTCTTCGCTGCGGCCCGGGCAGCGCCGGCTTGGCGCGCCTGAGTGGCCGCGGAAGGCGGGGGCGAATGCGTAATGACCTGTAGCGCCTTGCCGTCGCTGGACTTGGCAGCACCCAGGCGGTCCGCCAGGAGCGCGCGTACTTTGTCCATCGGGTCTTCGTTTGCGCGCTCATCTTTGGCGCGTCGGCGGCGCGTGGCGCTCGCCGGCTCGCGCACCGTGGGCGACTCGGCGCCCTGTTTGCCTTCGTTGGCCGATTTGGCCGGCTCGGATTCGGCGCCCTTTGAAGGTTCCGTCGCTGCCGCTGCTTCGCTGGTCGCTGCCGCGGATTTGCCAGTTCGCGCCTTCTTCGCCAAAGCCGGTTTCGGCTCCGTTGCGCCCGCGTCTTCAGCGGCGACCCCGGCGCACCCGAAGACCAGCGCACAGGCCCATGCCAAGGCGACCCATGGGCGTCGCAAGTTGATCTCGGCATTGGCGTGCATGGTGCTTCTGTCTCGGAACAAGGGCAACCCGAAAAATGGGCTTCGCGCTCGATATCGGCCGGATCGTGCCTGGCTTGAGCACGCTGCGGCCGGCGCAGCGGCTCTCAGGTCACGCGCCGCCTGACCCAGACCCAGGCGAGCAGCCCGCAGCGCAGCACCCTCAACGCCGTTGCCGCCAGCGCAAGCGTGGAATGCATCACCAACGGCGTAATCACGCCCGCGACCAGCGCATCGGCGGCTTTCTGCCGCCCAGGCTCCTGGGAGCCTGCCGGGCTTTGGGGCGGACCCAGGCGCGCCAACAAAGGTGCAAAGACCGGGCGCGGCGCACGCCACGGGGTCCTGGCGTCAGGGTTCAAATCGACAAAAAAAGTGAAGCGAGCCGATAGGCCGGATTCTGTGCACCCTCGCGGTCTTGCGACCCTTCGGGCGTGACCGCCATTCCTCTGGGCCGTGCATCGCTGCACGGCTCGATGCCACCTACCCGCCGGCTTGTGCGGGCCGCACTTCGAAGCGTCCACGGACGAATCCGCGATGCTCACGCCGGCCTATTTGGTGTTGCTGCGCGTAGAGATTGCCCGTTTCACCCGGCCCTTGAGGCTGCGCCTCAAGTCCCGCAGGGCTCGCGCCCTGCCGTCCCGAACTCCGAGGAGCCCGGCCCCTTTCAGGGGCATCTGCGAGCCGCGCAAGCGCGTCTCGCAAAGGCAACGACCGACTCGTCTCTGTTGCTCTGATCCTCACCTCACGGTGGACAGCCGTTAGCTGCTACGCCGCCCTGTGCAGTCCGGACCTTCCTCCAGTGCGCCCTTTCGAGCCTTGCACCAGCGGCAGTCTGGCTTGCTTCACCGCGGCGATTGTCCCACGCGCCCTGCATCACCGCAGCGGGCCAGCGAGTTCGCTGCATTGCGGCATCATTGGGCACCCAC
>JAEMQF010000004.1 GCA_022758925.1 Burkholderiales bacterium
CGGTACACCGTACTCGCCGCCTGGACGTCGAACAGCGCCAGGCTGCACACGACGGCGAACGACGCACGGCACGATCCAAGGTCAATCTTCATGAGAACCCGTCCTTGGCCTTCGAACGCCGTGGATAGCCTCGGCGCCGACCGGCTCGGGCAGATTGTCTCGCAGCTTTACGCCCGGCCCGCCCCGCCGCAGCCTGGCCGCGGTCGACGCGCAAGAAAGAAGGGACGGCAATTGCCGTCCCTGTCGCTGGAGCCGTGCTGCGATGCAGGCGCTTGGCCTGGTCTTGGGCCGAGTCTCAGAGACTGTAGTACATGTCGAACTCGACCGGGTGCGTCGTCATGCGAAAGCGCGTCACTTCCTGCATCTTCAGCTCGATGTAGGCGTCGATGAAAGCGTCGGTGAACACGCCTCCCTTGGTCAGAAAGGCGCGGCCCTTGTCGAGGTAGTCCAGCGCCTGGTCCAGGCTGTGGCACACCGTGGGAATCTTTGCATCTTCTTCGGGCGGCAGGTGGTACAGGTCTTTGGTTGCGGCATCGCCAGGGTGGATCTTGTTCTCGATGCCGTCCAACCCGGCCATCAGCATTGCCGAGAAGCCGAGATAGGGGTTGGTCTGGGGATCGGGAAATCGCACCTCGACGCGCCGGCCCTTGGGGTTGGCAACATAGGGAATGCGCACCGCCGCCGACCGGTTCCGGGAGCTGTACGCCAGCTTGACCGGAGCCTCGAAGCCTGGAACCAGGCGCTTGTAGCTGTTCGTGCCAGGGTTCGTGATCGCGTTCAGGGCGCGCGCGTGTTTGATGATCCCGCCGATGTAGTACAGCGCAAACTCCGACAGCCCGGCATAACCGTCACCGGCAAACAGGTTCTTGCCGTCTTTCCACACCGACTGGTGCACGTGCATGCCCGAGCCGTTGTCGCCGACGATGGGCTTGGGCATGAAGGTCGCCGTCTTGCCGTAAGAGTGGGCGACGTTCTGGATCACGTACTTCTGCAATTGCAGCCAGTCGGCGCGCTGCACCAAGGTGCTGAACTTGGTGCCGAGTTCCATCTGGCCGGCAGTGGCAACTTCATGGTGATGCACTTCGACAGGCACGCCCAGGGATTCAAGGATCAGGCACATCTCGGAGCGCATATCCTGAAACGCGTCCACCGGCGGCGTCGGGAAGTAGCCTCCTTTGACGGCGGGCCGATAGCCCGAGTTGCCGTGCTCGTATTCCTTGTCGCTGTTCCATGCCGCCTGCTCGGACTCGATCTTCGAAAACGAACCCGACATGTCGACTTTCCAGCGCACGCTGTCGAATACGAAGAACTCGGGTTCCGGGCCGAAATACGCGGCGTCACCCAGGCCCGAGGACTTCATGTAGGCCTCGGCGCGCTTGGCCAGTGAACGTGGATCGCGCTCGTAGGGCTTGCCGTCGCCCGGCTCGAGCACGTCGCACGTGAGCAGCAGCGTCGGCTCTTCGAAGAACGGGTCGATGTTGGCCGTGTTCGGATCCGGCATCAGCAGCATGTCGGATGCTTCAATGCCCTTCCAGCCGGCAATCGACGAGCCATCGAAGGCGTGCCCCGAGATGAACTTGTCTTCATCGAAAGCTGAAACGGGTACGGACACATGCTGTTCCTTGCCGCGGGTGTCGGTGAAGCGGAAGTCGACGAACTTGATCTCGTTCTCCTTCACCATCTTCATCACATCGGCAACGCTCTTGGCCATAGGTTCTCCTGGCAGTTTTTTTGATGGGGGACGATTCAGGCGCGCGAGACACGCGCGCCGACTGCGCCCGTGCGCAAAATGCGCACCGGAATGTAGCAGAATCCGTGCCAGCGGCCGGCGTTGAGAATCGCCGTGCGTGCACCCTCAAGGTGCGGGTGTGCGCACCTCTTTGTGAACTGCCAGCCCCTAACGCACCAACTCGGGGCCGAGGCGCACGTCGGCCTGTTGCAGGCCCCGCAGCAGCTCTGCATAGGCCGCGTCGATCGCAGCGGTGTCGCCCTTCACGCCCAGCTCGATGTGGCGCCCCCACTGCGGATGGTCGACGCTTGGCAGGCTGAACACCTTGATCCCCGGGTATCGCGCCTCGATGTCCAACATCAGCGGCGTGAGAGTCGCCTCCAGCCCACCGAAGACGATCACCGACTTCTCGAGCAGTCGAAGCGCACGATGCAGATGCGCAAGGCGCTGATCGAGAACCCACTCGATCATGGGCCAGGCCATGACCGGAAAGCCCGGGACGAAGTGGACGTTGTCGACGCTGAACCCGGCGATCTTGTTGTAGGGATTGGGGATGATCTGCGCGCCCTGCGGGAACATGCCCATGTTCAGTCGATGCACGTTGTCGCTGCGGTCAGGCTCATACGCCACGCCTTGTTCGCGCGCCACCTCGCGCATACGCTCGAGGATGAAATCGCGCGCCACCGGATGCAGCGCGAGCGGCCTGCCCAGCGCCTGCGCCGCGCATTCACGCGTGTGGTCGTCCGGCGTCGCGCCGATGCCGCCGCATGAAAAGACGATGTCGCCGCAGCCGAACGCGTCTCGCAAATCGGCGCTGATGCGCTGCGGCTCGTCGCCGACGTAGCGGGCCCAGCTCAGGCCGAGACCGCGTGCAGCGAGCAACTCGATCACCTTCGGCATGTGCTTGTCGGCGCGCTTGCCGGAGAGGATCTCATCGCCGACGATGAGCAGACCGAAGTTCATGGCGGCTGCAGGCTCTCAAGCAAATGTGGCCCTGCCACTTTGCTTGACCCCCACGGGGCGCGGCCGGCTTGGGCCGGGCTCGGGGCGTCCAGTGGCGCCGGGCTCGATGTGACGATCAGCGGCGGCGGACTCAGGTCGCCCCGGCGCCGATCCGCCGCCCGAAGCTCCTCCAGCGCAGCGAGCAGATAGTGGGTGAACCACAGCGTCGAAAAGGCGAACACCAGCGTGTACAGCCAGACCGCGGCGACCACCAGCACTGGCGCGAGGATCAGCATGGCGGCGCTGGCCGCCCAGAGCAGCGACGGTGCTGCCCCCATGTAGCCGGTGGTCACGCCGATCGCGAGCAGCGGCCAGCGATGCACGTGCATCAGCGCACGGCGCTCGTCAGCGCTGGCATGCTCCGCGAGCACGTCGAAACTCAGCACGCGGTACGTCAACCAGCCCCAGATCAATGGCGGCAGCACCAGGATCAGCGGCGGCACGAACCAGAATGGGATGCTGACGACCATCGCGGCCAGCGCCCCAGCGGTGCACCCCAGCGACCAGGTTGCACTCTGCGCGAAGCTCGCACCACGGCGCCGTTCGAGACTCGGGAAGCGCCTGCGCTCCACCAAGGTAACGACCGCCGGTGTCATCAGCAGCGCCACCATCAACAGTGAAAACACGACGATCACGGGAATTGCGAGCGCCACCACAATCAAGGGCGCAAGAACGCTGCGAAAGGCGCTGGCACCCACGCGGTCGAGCCAGTTCAGCAGCGCCTCCAGCAACGACCAACTCTCCAAAGTCGCGCGCAGTCCGGCGAGCGCGTCTTCCCAGAAAAAGTAGCCGAGCAACCCGGCCATGCCGCCTGCCACGAGCAGGGGCAGAAACGACAGCAAGATGACGCGCGGGTGCAGACAGTAGCCGGCCGCGCGCCAGAACGAATCGAGCAGTGGGTTCACCGCGCAGAGGATAGTCCAAGTCCCAAGGGCGGCCGCTTCAGGCGCGGCCGTCGCCGCCGCCGCGATGCAGCGCAGTGGTCACGCGCATCTTCGTCGGGGGCAGATCGGGCTCAAGGCGATTGGCCTCGGGTTGCCGAGCAGTCGTTCCTCGCGGGCCAGCCCGGGCGCTGCCGGCGCCGCAAAAACGGGGTCACAATACTGCCTTCTTTTCTTGCTGGCAATGATCCTGCACCCACCGACCCTCCTGTTCGTTTGTGCCGCGGTGGTGTTGCTCGCTGCCATGGTGATGACTTGGTTCGGAGCGCGCCAGCGCTGCTATCGCGGCTACTGGTGCTGGGTCTGGGCCCAATGGCTGCTCGGAGCAAGTCTGGTGCTCCAGCTTGTCGGGCCGCGCAACGACCTGGTGTCGGCGGCGGCGCAACTGCTGGTTCTGCAGTGGCCGGTGTTTGTGCTGGCGGGGTTGCGCCGGTTCTACTCGCGCCATGGACTGCCGGTGCAGGGTGTCGTCGACTTGGTTCTGTTCGGTTTGGCCGCGCTCGGCGTGGCTGTGGCGATGCAGCCCCGCGCTTCGGCGCAGACGCAACTGATGGCCTGGAGCCTCGGACCGCTGCTGCTTCAAGCGTACGCCGCGATCCTGATCACGCGGCTGGCGGAGTTCAGAAGCAGCGCTGCATTGCAGCTGCTCGCGATTGCGTTGGGCGCCGCAGCGATCGCGAGCCTGTTTCGACTCGTGTTCACGGGCGATGCGTCCGCAGCCGACCCTCAGGCGCTGCCCATTGGCACCGTGATCATGATTCTTCCCGCATTCGTGCTCGTGCATGTGGCCTTGATGCTCAGCTTTCAGCGCACCGAACACACCTGGCAGGCCGAACAGCGCAAGCTGCGTTACCTCGCTGACATGGATGTGCTGACGCACGTGGCGAACCGGCGCCACTTTCAGGAACTCGCCGCCGGCGCGCTGGCTTCGTTCAAGTCAGAGCAGGCGAGCGTCATGACGTTCGACATCGACCATTTCAAGCGCATCAACGAGATGTTCGGACACGCCAGCGGCGACGACGCATTGCGCCAGGTCTCGCAATGCATGCGCGACACGCTGCGCGAGCAAGACGTCGCGGGCCGCGTCGGGGGCGACGAGTTCGCGATCCTGCTTCCCGACACGCTTCCCAAGGCGGCGATGGCGGTGGCCTCACGCATGGTCGCCAACCTTGCCACGCATCAAGTCGCGCCGCGCATCGCACCGCTCAGCCTGAGTTTCGGAATCGCGCAGATGTACGAAGGCGAGACCATCGTCGACGCACTGCGCCGCGCGGAACAGGCTTTGTTCGAAGCGAAACGCCAGGGCCGCAGCCGCATGGTCGTCGCCACCGGATCGAAGGACAAGCCGGTGTTCACGAACAGCCGCACGATTGAATTGTTCGGCGCGTAGGAGTCGTCATGGAGTCACAGAGCGGCGCAAGCGCGTGCAAGGCATGAACCATGCGTCGTATTGCGCCCACATGAAAACCCGATGATCGGGCCATAGACTATCCGGCGCCGACCGCTTGCGCCTGCGCCGCCACGCCCCCCTGCCCTGCCTCGGTCGTCAAGCTTGCCACTCGCAAGTCCTGGCCGATGCGTCCGCCTTCGAGCGCGATCACGCGGTCGGCGCTGGCGATGGTTTGCGGGCGGTGGGCCACGATCACCCGCGTCAGCGCGAGGCCGCGCACGCCCGCGTTGACGATGCTCTCGCGTGCCACGTCGAGGTGGCTGGTGGCTTCGTCGAGGAACAACAGCTTCGGCTGTTTGTACAAGGCGCGCGCCAGCACGATGCGCTGCTTCTGCCCGCCGGAAATGGCCGTGCCCATGTCGCCGATCAGCGTGGCGTAGCCCATTGGCATGGCCATGATCTCTTCGTGCACCGCGGCAATGCGTGCGCAGTGTTCGACGCGCGGCTGGTCGGCCCGCAAGTCGAAGAAGGCGATGTTCTCGGCGATCGAGCCCGCGAGCAACGCGTCTTCCTGCATCACCGCGCCGATGAGGCGGCGGTAGGTGCGCGCGCCGAGTTGCTCGATGCGCAGGCCGCCGATGCGCACCTCGCCCTCGGTGGGCGACAAGAGGCCGAGCAGCACCTTGAGCAGCGTCGTCTTGCCGCATCCCGAAGGGCCGACGATGGCCACCGCTTCGCCGGGGGCGATGCTGAGGTTCAGGTCTTTCAGCACCCAGGGTTCGGCGTCGCCATAACGGAACGAGAGGTTCTTCACCTCCAGCGTCAGGTCTTCCACTTCGCGCTCTACGGCCTGGCCCTGCGACTCAGGTTCTTCGAGAACGATGTCGGCCAACCGTTCGCCGTGCAGGCGCAGCATTTTCAATTCGACGACCTTGTCGATCAGGCTCGCCACGCGGCCGGAGAAGGTGCTCTTGTAGGCCACGAACGCGAACAGCATGCCGACCGAGAACAGGTTGTCCATCACCGCCAGCGCGCCGAGGTAGAGGATCAGGATGTTCTCGCTGCCCGAGAGCAGCGTGTGCGCGATGCGGTAGCCGATCATCATCTTCTCGGTCGCGAGGCCTCGGTTGGTGGCGTCGACCGTCGCGTTCATCCATCGAGCGCGGCGCTCGTCTTCGTGGTTGAAGAGCTTGATCGAGCCGATGGCGCGAATGCTTTCCATGAAGATCGAGCTCGCCTTGGCCGAAAGCACGATCTGCTCGCCCGTGGCCTGGCGCAGCGGCGCGTAGGCGGCCCAGCGCAGCAGGCCGTAGACGACGAGCGAGGCGAGCACGATCAGCGTCAACGGTACGCTGTAGAAGAGCATCATCACCACGGTGGCCGCGGCCATCACGCCGTCGAGAATGGCCTCGACGAAGCTTGTGGTCAGCGTGTGCTGGATGGCGGCAACCGAGCCGAAGCGCGACACCACGTCGCCCATGTGGCGCTTCTCGAACCACACGCTGGGCAGACGCAGCAGGTGGGCAAAGACGTTGCCGTTCCATTGCAAGCCGAGGTGGGTGGCCATGAAAAGCACGACCCACGAGCGGGCCAGGCCGAGGGCTGTCTGGATCAGCATCAGCAGCGCAAAGCCAAGTGCGAGCAGGAGCAGCAGGTCGCGGTCGGCAGACGTGATGGCGCCGTCGACCACCCACTGCATGAAGAACGGCGAGACGAGGGCAAAGACTTCGAGCGCCAACGCAAGCACCAGGATTTGCAGCAAGCTCTTGCGCAGCCCGACCGCGCGGCCGAGCAGGGACCGCAGATTGACGCTTTGGCGTTCGGTCTTCTTGCGGAAGGCGGGCGATGGCGTCAGTTCGAGCGCGACGCCGGTGAAGTGCCTGGACGCCTCGGGCAAGGTGAGATGCGCTTCGCCACGGGCGGGGTCGAGGATCGTGATGCCGCGGCGCGTGACGCGAACGAGCACGACGAAGTGGTTCAGGTCCCAGTGCAGGATGCATGGGGTCTTTAACTCGCCGAGTTCTTCGAGCTCGAGCCGCAGGGGCCTTGCGGAGAGTTCGAGTTGACCGGCAATATCGATCAACTGCTTGAGCGTGGCTCCCTTGAGCGAGATCGAGAAGCGGCGGCGCAGGCTGGGCAAGTCGGTGCGGTAGCCGTGGTGGCTGGCGACCATCGCGAGGCACGCGAGGCCGCATTCGGCGGCTTCGGTTTGCAGCAGCGGCTGGATACGGCGGCTGAAGGCGAAGTTCAGCCGCAATTCCATTTGTTCAGCGACGGTCTGAACCATGACCGCGCAGCCTATTCGCTCGTGTAGACGATCTGTGCCCGCAAGTCGCGCGCAATGGCCGCGGACTTTTCCTCGGCGGCCTTGAACAGGGACGGGGCCATCACCGGCCCAGCGTACAGATCGACGAGCTTGCGCGTGATGTAGATCGTCTGCCCTTCCTGCCTAACCGTGGTTTCATAGGACTCCACTTCGTTCTTGAAGCTCACGGGTTTGGGCAGCGCGACGATCTTCATCTGGCGCGGCAGCACGATCTGGTACTCCTCGATCAGCGTTTCGACGCCGCCGGAAACGCGGGGCCGTTTGTTCGCCGCGGCGTTCTGCCGAATCTGGGTCGAAACATGCTCGCCGCCTCGAAAGCCCGAGGGCACCTCGAACGCCCCGCTGCCCGGCCAGTCGATGCCGCCACTGAGCTTGAAATCGGCAGTGACCGTCACGTTCTCACTGCGGTCCGTAACGCCCGCGAACGTGACTTGGCCCTCGCCTTTGTAGCGCGTCGCTGCCGTTTGCCTTCGAACATATGCGTGCATCTGTTCAGGCGTCAACGTCTGTGCTGTCATTCGATAAGCTTCGGCGCGGAAGCCCTTGGCGCGTATTCGCGTGACACCGCTGATCGTTCCGTCATCGCCGATCTCGTAGCGCACAGTGCGCGTGGTCACGTTGGCATCGGAGTCGTCAACGGGCGTCGTCCGAAGGTCGCCGCTTGGCGTCATCACGGCCGTCTTGCCCTGCACGGCCACCGGCAGGCGGCCAAACGGCGTGAGCGAGGCGGTTGGATCGACCCACACGTCCAGGCTAGGCACATAGATGATCACGTGGTTGAAAGCGTTCAGCACCGGCAGCGAGCCCGTCCAGTAGCTGTTGCCCAGGTTCACCAGCGCCGTGCGCGCATCGATCCCCTTGGCGGCGAGCAGCGCCGTCAACAGCGCCACGTGATCCTTGCAGTCGCCGTAGCGCTTTGCCAGCACGTCCTCGGCAGAATGCGGCACCACCGCGCCTGTTCCGAGAAAGATGCCTACATAGCGGATGTTGCCGGCGACCCAGTCATAGAGCCGTTTCGCCTGTTCGCGCGGTGCGCTAGCGCCTGCGGTGATCTCGTCGGCGAGCCTTCGTATCGCTGCGGTTGGGCGCGCCTTGTCTTCGGCTCGTTCCGCGTAGGCGCGGGCGAACGAGGGGAAGTCCGGGAATGTGGAGAGCGACAAGCGCTTGCTGTAGTCCAGTGGCGCCACTGCACCCGGCTCGACCGGCTCGACCTGCGTGTTGCGGGCGACCCATTCGTAGCTCACGATGCCGGCTGACTCGCTTCGAGATTCTTCGTAGCCCTCATTCGCAGCCCGAAGCGCCATCGCGGCCGGCGCGCGCAGCGTGATGCGGCTCTCATCAACCAGCACATGAGGCGGCACAGAGAACAGGTTCGAATACTGCGCCGGAAACATCGGCTGCACCTGCTCGTGCAGAACTCTCGCGTACAAGCTGTCGCCGACGCCTACATTAGGGAAGACGATCAAGACGAGCTTCATGTCGGCGAACATCGGCGCTCCGCTCGTGCCAGGAAGATCGCGCACGAAGATGGCGTCTTTCTTGACCTCGAGCTTGCGGCCGTCCGACTTTTGCGTGTAGGCGCCGAGCACTTCGAACTTCTGCATCGATACGTTGTAGGCGAACACCATCTGCCCGGCCTGCTGGATTGCAGCCGCTGTTTGAATCTTGAGTCGCTGTTCGGAGGTTTGTGCAAAGGTGCCGTCGGCCGCCAACTGAATGTCAGCCACGAAGCGTTCGACGCGCATCGGCTGGTCTGAAGGTGTTTGTCCGAATGCGGCGACGGTGACAGCGACGAGGGCTGAAATCGTTGGAGTTCTGATGCGTTTCAGTATGCTGCTTCGTATGTTGGACACTTGGCAACCTCGATTCGATAGTTAACGCCGCAAGTGACATTTGATCCGATGTCTATTTGTTTCTAGCTATATAACCGATCAGCCCTGCAATTAATGCGCAAGATAGTCCAGTACCCAAAGAAAAGAATCCGACATCATTCGTCTTGGCAAATCCTGTATAGAATAATACTCCTAGAACCATTTCGCCAATAATAACACCAGCGACTATATAATATAGAATAATTTTCACATTTGCACCTTAACAGTTTCAAAAGCGGACACCAACCATTAAGAATCAAGCGGTTAGTGTCCTTCACTTCACCTACGGGAGCATGCCGTGGGCGTGGAAATTGGAAACACAATGGTTTGTTATGACGACAGCGACTACCGGTGCAGCGACGACGCCGACTGCTGCCCCAACTGCGGGTGAAGCAGCGCTAGCCAATCCGCCAAGAATTATTCCAACCGCTGCGCCACCGAGAGTTCCAACAGTGTTACAAAATGCGCCTAACGTCGTTTCGGATGGGACGCTTTGACCAGTCACGCTGACTGCACCAAGACTGCAAGTCACACCGTCAGAATTGGGTGCGCAAATACCGGGGTCAGAGGGGGCTGCACAATCCCCGCCTTCGCCGGGTCCAGCATCACCACAATCATCCCCACCGGAGACATAGTGCAGTTCGCTCATATTCAAGGCTCGCATGAATTTTCCCCTTAGACCTGTATCGCGCCCCGTTCCCCGGCACCCAGGTTCCGGTCGAGATGGCCGAATTCTCACACCTTCCCCCGCAAGCTGACCAGCGGCTCAAACACCCACTCGATCAGCGTTCTGGTGTCCTGCAAGATGTCTGCTTCCAACTGCATCCCCGCCGTCAACGGTTGCGGTTTGCCGTAGGCCA
>JAEMQF010000131.1 GCA_022758925.1 Burkholderiales bacterium
CACATCGCCGCAAGCCGGCGCGCCCACCATTCCGGTGCCCACCGTGTCATCACCCTTTTCGAACGAGCCCACGTTGCGCCGGTTCTCATAATTGTCGACGACCTTTTCACTGTATGCCATGCCATCTCTCCAACGATTCTTTCGGTTTCAATTTCAGTGCGCCGCCCACTGAATCGTGCTCATGTCCACACCGTCTTGGAACATCTCCCAAAGCGGCGAAAGCTCGCGCAGCTTGGCGACGCGGTCTTTCAATGTCGTGATCACGTACTCGATCTCTTCTTCCGTCGTGAAGCGCCCGATCGTCATGCGCAGGCTCGAATGCGCCAGTTCGTCGCTGCGTCCGAGGGCACGCAACACGTAACTCGGCTCCAGGCTCGCCGACGTGCAGGCTGAACCCGACGAGACGGCGATGCCTTTGATGCCCATGATCAGCGACTCGCCTTCGACGAAATTGAAGCTCATGTTCACGTTGTGCGGCACGCGCTGGTCCGGGTGGCCGTTCAGAAACGTCTGCTCGATCTGCGACAAGCCCTTGATCAGCCGCTGCTGCAGCATGCGGATGCGTTCGCTCTCCACCCCCATCTCTTCGCCGGCGATGCGATACGCCTCGCCCATGCCCACGATCTGATGCGTGGGCAACGTGCCGGAGCGCATGCCCCGCTCATGCCCTCCACCATGCATCTGTGCCTCGATGCGCACCCGCGGCTTGCGCCGAACGAACAGCGCGCCGATGCCTTTGGGTCCGTAGGTCTTGTGCGAAGCCAGGCTCATCAAATCTACCGGCAAGGTTCTCAAGTCGATCGCAACCTTGCCCGTGGCCTGCGCCGCATCGACATGGAAGATGATCCCGCGCGCACGGCACAGCGAACCGATTGCCGCAATATCCTGGATCACGCCGATCTCGTTGTTGACGTACATCACGGACACCAAAATCGTGTCCGCGCGCATTGCCGCTTCGAGACTGTCCAAATCGAGCAAACCATCTTCCTGAACGTCAAGGTAGGTGACTTCGAAACCCTGGCGCTCGAGTTCGCGCATCGTGTCCAGCACCGCCTTGTGCTCGGTCTTGACAGTGATCAGGTGCCTGCCGCGCGTCTTGTAGAACTGCGCAGCGCCCTTCAGGGCCAGGTTGATCGATTCCGTGGCGCCCGAAGTCCAGACGATTTCGCGAGGATCGGCGCCCACCAGTTCTGCCACTTGTTCGCGCGCCTTCTCCACCGCCGCTTCTGCCTCCCAGCCCCAGGCGTGGCTGCGTGACGCGGGATTGCCGAAGTGCTCGCGCAACCAGGGAATCATGGCGTCGACGACGCGCTGGTCCACCGGGCTGGTGGCACCGTAGTCCATATAGATGGGAAAGTGTGGGGACATGTCCATGGGGCACGGGCTCGGATTCAAGCTGGCAGGGGGCTCACTTCGAGAATGCGGCGCCAAACGCGAACACCGAGTTCGGTGCTGTGATCTTGATGGGCTTGACCACGGGCTGGCTGGAGATCGCTCGCTTCATGGGGTGTTCGGCGATCGACACGCCCTTGGCGACTTGGTCGTTGACGAGATTTCGCAGCGATACCGAGCTGAGGAATTCGAGCATCTTCGAGTTCAGCGTGGCCCACAGATCGTGCGTCATGCACCGGCCCGTGTCATCGCCCATGCAGTTTTCCTTGCCTGCGCAGCCGGTGGCGTCGAGCGGTTCATCGACCGCCAGAATGATGTCGGCGACCGTGATTTCGTCGGCTTTGCGCCCCAGCGAGTAGCCGCCGCCGGGGCCACGCGTGCTCTCCACCAGATGCTGGCGGCGCAATTTGCCGAACAACTGCTCGAGGTAGGACAGCGAGATTTGCTGGCGCGCGCTGATCGCCGCCAGCGCCACGGGCCCGGCGTGCTCGCGCAGCGCCAGGTCAATCATTGCAGTGACCGCGAATCGGCCTTTGGTGGTCAAGCGCATAAGGTTCTCCTAGAGCCCGACTGGATTAGTCGAGTATATGTGTAGCCGAGCGATTTGGTCGGGTTTGACCCGACAAGTTCCGTGGGTTTTGGAACCGTTCGCTGCACCACGGCCACAGGCCTGCTCAGGCCTTCGGTCCAAGGGCTCGATTCAAGCTCGGCGCTGCAGTCGGCAGCACCACCTGTTCGACAACACTCGCGCCAAAAACCTGCTCGCGGATGCGGGCGAGTTCGTCCCGGACCCTCGCTGCTTTCTCGAATTCCAGGTTGCGCGCGTGGTCGAGCATCTGCCTTTCGAGCTGCTTGATGCGCTTGCCCAGATCCTTTTCGCTCAGACTCAACAACGCCACGGCGTCGTTCGCCGCCTTGAGATCGTCCTTGGCACCCTTTTCGCTGTAAACGCCATCGATCAGGTCGCGCACTTTCTTGGTGATGCTGCGCGGCGTGATGCCGGCGGCGAGATTGCTTGCCACCTGGCGGTTGCGGCGTCGCTCGGTTTCGTCGATGGCCCGGCGCATCGAATCGGTCACCTTGTCGGCGTACAGAATCGCCGCGCCATTCAAATGGCGCGCGGCGCGGCCGATGGTCTGGATCAGGCTGCGCTCGGAGCGCAGGAAGCCTTCCTTGTCGGCGTCCAGGATCGCCACCAGAGAGACCTCGGGAATGTCGAGTCCTTCGCGCAGCAGATTGATTCCCACCAGAACGTCAAAGCTGCCCAGGCGCAGGTCGCGCAGGATTTCGACGCGCTCGATGGTATCGACGTCGCTGTGCAGGTAGCGCACCTTGACGCCGTTTTCCGCGAGGTAGTCGGTCAACTGCTCGGCCATGCGTTTGGTCAACGTCGTGATCAGAACGCGCTCGCCAAGCTCGACGCGCAAACGGATCTCCTGCAGCACGTCATCCACCTGCCGGGCCGCAGGGCGCACTTCGACGCTGGGGTCGACCAGGCCCGTGGGTCTGACCAGTTGCTCGACCACCTGCCCCGAGGTTCGCTCCTCGTAGGGGCCGGGGGTGGCCGAGACATACATCGCCTGGCGCATCTTGCGCTCGAACTCCTCGAACTTGAGTGGCCGGTTGTCGAGCGCGCTCGGCAAACGAAAACCGTATTCGACAAGCGTCGTCTTGCGCGATCGATCGCCGTTGTACATGCCGCTGAACTGGCCGATGAGTACATGGGACTCATCGAGGAACATCAGCGCGTCCGGCGGCAGGTAGTCCACCAGGGTCGGCGGCGGCTCTCCCGGCATCGCACCCGACAGGTGGCGCGTGTAGTTCTCGATGCCCTTGCAGTGGCCGACTTCCTGCAGCATCTCAAGATCGAAGCGTGTGCGCTGCTCGAGACGCTGCGCTTCGACCAATTTGCCCGCGGCCACCAGCTCTTGCGCGCGGGTTCGCAATTCCTCCTTGATCGTTTCGATCGCCGCCACGACACGTTCACGCGGAGTCACGTAGTGGCTGCTCGGAAAAACGGTGAAGCGCGGCACCTTCTGCCGGATTTGCCCGGTGAGCGGGTCGAACAATTGCAGCGATTCGATCTCGTCGTCGAACATCTCGATGCGGATCGCGAGTTCCGAATGTTCGGCCGGAAAGACGTCGATCGTGTCGCCGCGCACCCGAAAAGTGCCGCGGCTGAAATCGGTTTCGTTGCGCTGGTACTGCATGCGTATCAGCTGCGCGATGGCGTCGCGTTGACCGATCCTGTCGCCCACGCGCAGCAGCATCACCATCTGCATGTAGTCGCCGGGATTTCCGATGCCGTAGATGGCGCTGACGGAAGCCACGATCACCACGTCGCGGCGCTCGAGCAGGCTCTTCGTTGCCGACAGGCGCATCTGCTCGATGTGCTCGTTGATCGAGCTGTCTTTTTCAATGAACAGGTCGCGCTGCGGCACGTAGGCTTCGGGCTGGTAGTAGTCGTAGTAGCTGACGAAGTATTCGACGGCGTTCTTCGGAAAGAATTCGCGGAACTCGCTGTACAACTGCGCCGCGAGCGTCTTGTTCGGCGCGAACACGATCGCCGGGCGGCCGATGCGCGCGATCACGTTGGCCATCGTGAACGTCTTGCCTGAGCCGGTGACACCCAGCAGCGTTTGAAAACTCAGGCCATCGCGAATGCCCGCAACCAGCTGCGCGATCGCCTCTGGCTGGTCGCCTGCAGGCGCGTACGGCATGAACAGCTGGAACGGCGAATCCTCGAACATGACGAACTCGCCTTGGAGCGCGTCGTCGACGGACTCGGGTGCGTGGATTGCGGGCGAAGTGGTCATGGCAGATAAGATTCGCGGCGTTGAGCTCGCTGCAGGCGGCTGAGCAACCGCGCAGATTAGCGGAAAAACACTTCCGCTCGTCTATCACACCGCATCACAAGGACATTGCATGGCTTGGCACCTGTCCGGCGTCGAACTCGCGCCGCGCGACCCGATCCTCGGGCTGACTGAACAATTCAACGAGGACACCAATCCGGTCAAAGTCAACCTGGGCGTGGGCGTTTACGGCGACGAATCCGGGAAGTTGCCGCTGCTGCAATGCGTGCGTGCCGCTGAGGCAGCAATGGTGCAGGCTCCAAAGGCCCGCGGCTACCTGCCGATCGACGGCATTGCCGCATACGACCGGGCGGTGCAGGGTCTGGTTTTCGGCACGCAGACCGACGCGCTGCGCGAAGGCCGCATCGCGACCGTGCAGACGCTGGGTGGGACCGGCGCACTCAAGGTCGGCGCGGACTTCTTGCGCCGCCTGCAACCGGCAAGCCGGCCGCCGGCGCGCGTGTTCATCAGTGATCCGAGTTGGGAAAACCATCGCGCCTTGTTCGAAGGTGCCGGCTTCGTGGTCGAGAGCTACGCGTACTACGACGCCACCCGGCGCGACCTGAACCTGCCGGGGATGTTGGCGGCGCTGCATGCGGCGCCGGCGGGCAGCATCGTTGTCTTGCACGCGTGCTGCCACAACCCGACCGGTTGCGACCTCGATCCGGCGCAGTGGCGCGATGTCATTGCTGCGTTGAAGGGGCGTGGCCTGCTGCCGTTCCTGGACATGGCGTACCAGGGCTTTGGCGATGGCATCGCGCAAGACGGGGCCGTGGCAACGATGTTCATGGCGGCGGGGCTTGAGTTTTTCGTCTCCACCAGTTTCTCGAAGAGCTTCTCACTCTACGGCGAACGCGTCGGTGCGCTGAGCGTCGTCTGCGACTCGAAAGATGCCGCTGATCGTGTTTTGAGCCAGCTCAAGCGCGTGATCCGCAGCAACTATTCCAATCCTCCCACGCATGGCGCACAAATCGTGGTCACGGTGCTGACCACGCCTGCCCTGCGCGTGCAGTGGGAAGGTGAGCTTGGCGCGATGCGGCAGCGCATCCGTGAGATGCGCAAACTGCTGCGGGCCAAGCTCGAAGCGAAAGGGGTTGCGCAAGATGTCGGCTACATCACGAGGCAAAAAGGCATGTTCAGCTACTCCGGCTTGAACCAGGCGCAGATGCAACGCCTGCGCACCGAGTTCGGCGTCTATGGCCTCGATTCGGGCCGGATTTGCGTCGCCGCGCTGAACCACGCCAACCTCGACCGCGTGGTCGACGCCATCGCTCAGGTGCTTTGATTCAGGTGCGGATGCAACCCCACGCTTCGAAATGACCTGGAAATGTCCCTTTACTCGGCATAACTCCCTAGACAACGCGCTCCACTATGAGGCGATAGTCTGCACCCAGCCATACAATGTTGCAGTGCACAAAGAGCGTTGTGTGCGTCGATTGGTCTGCGGGGTTTGGATATCGGGCGGCATCGGGAGAGCATCTCAATGATCTACCAGTGGTATGAAACGCATCGCGCGCTGCTGAGCCCGTTTGCCGAATTCGCCAGCGCTTCGTCCAAGCTGTACACGCATCCGCTATCGCCGTTGTCGCACACGCCGCTGGCACAGCGCGTTTCAGCCGGGCTGGACTTGATGCACCGCCTGTCCAAGGAATACGAAAAGCCCGAGTTCAACATCACTTCGGTGAACATTGATGGCGTGGCAGTCGCGGTGCAGCAGCAGTTGACGCTGGAAAAGCCCTTCTGCCGATTGCTGCGCTTCAAGCGTTTCACCGACAACTCGGCGATGCTGACGCGCATGAAGGACCAGCCGACGGTACTCGTGGTTTCGCCGCTGTCGGGTCACCATTCGACGCTGTTGCGCGAGACGGTCCGCGAGTTGCTGCGCGACCACAAGGTATTCATCACCGACTGGACCGACGCACGCATGGTCCCGGAAGCAGCGGGACCGTTCCACCTGGACGACTATGTTGCCTATGTGCAGGAGTTCATCCGTGCACTGGGCAACAGCGTGAACGTGATCTCGGTGTGCCAACCCACCGTGCCGGTACTTGCCGCCGTGTCGTTGATGGCCAGCGCCGGCGAAGCGATCCCGCAGACCCTGACCATGATGGGCGGGCCGATCGATGCGCGCAAGAGCCCGACGGCAGTGAACAACCTGGCCATGACAAAGAGCCACAGCTGGTTTGAACAAAACGTCATCTACCGCGTGCCCGTCAACTACCCAGGCGCCGGCCGGCGCGTGTACCCCGGCTTCTTGCAGCATTCCGGTTTCATTGCCATGAACCCGGGACGACACGTCGAGTCGCACTACGACTACTTTCTCGATCTGGTACGCGGCGACGGCGACAGCGCCGAATTCCACCGCGATTTCTACGACGAGTACAACGCCGTGCTCGACATGCCAGCCGAGTACTACCTCGACACGATCAAGACAGTGTTCCAGGACTTCGCCCTCGTCAACGGCACTTGGGAGGTGCGTGGGGCTGCCGTACGGCCGCAAGACATCACCGGCACCGCCTTGCTGACGATCGAAGGAGAACTCGACGACATCTCCGGCGCTGGCCAAACCCGGGCTGCACATGATCTGTGCACGGGAATCCCCAAGGCACGCCAGTTCCACTACGACGTCATCGGCGCCGGCCACTACGGCATCTTCTCCGGTCGACGCTGGCGCGAACATGTCTACCCAGAGGTGCGCGACTTCATTGCGGCGCATCAGGACAGCAGCGATGCGCGCGCGCCGGTGGCAGTGCCCAGGAACCGAGGGGCCAACGCGGCGCGTTGACAATCACGGCGTGATCTCCAACGCCAGTCTCGCCGAACGAATCAACGACGCACTGCCCCAAACGCAGTGCCGGCGCTGCGGCTATGACGATTGCCGCGCCTACGCGCTGGCCATTGCCGAAGCGCAGGCGCCGATCAACCAATGCCCACCAGGTGGCCAGGAGGGTGTGGTTCGTTTGGCTGCCATCGCGCGCAGCCCGATCCTCTCTTTGAGTGTTGAGCATGGCACCGAGGGCCCGCTGCGCGTGGCGCGCATCGATGAAGCCGCTTGCATCGGCTGCACCTTGTGCGTCGAAGCCTGCCCAGTAGACTGCATCGTCGGCGCGGCCAAAGGGATGCATGGCGTGATCGAACGTTTGTGCACCGGGTGCGATCTTTGCCTGCCGGTGTGCCCTGTCGATTGCATCACCATGCACGCGCTGGACGAGCACGCGACGGGCTGGCAGGCGTGGAGTGCAACGCTGGCAGCTCAAGCCCGCCGACGCCACGAAGCACGCCAGAGCCGAATCGCGCGTGACCGTGCTGAACGCGACCAGGCCCTTGGCGCCAGGGGCAAAGCTCGGCCGAGCCTCAGCGCAACGCCGCCACCAGCAGCAGCGAGCCGATGAGCACCGGCTGGTGCAGCATGTAGAAACTCAGGCTCCAGCGGCCGAGCAGCGCCAAGCCGCCGATGCCCCTGGGCAGTGAGCCTGTGAGCCACGCCGGATGCCGGTTCAGGATCCAGCGCCCACTCGCCAGACCCCACCACATCACACCCAGCCAGGGCAGAACCGGGGCGTAGTCTTCAGTGATCGGTTTGCGTGTCACCAGGCCGATCCAGTTCGTCCAGCGTGTGTCGAACCAGACGTGCTGAATCAGCTGTGGCATGACTATCGCCAACGCGCCTGCCCACCACAGCCACGCCCCTGCGCCATGGCTCAGCCGAACCAGGATCAGCAGCACCGCGAAACCATGCAGCACTCCGAAGCTGATAAAACTTTTCGGAAACATCACGGCCGAGCCAGCGCTGACGAGAATTGCGCACGCTGCTATCTGCGCCCAGCGCCGCCAGAATCGGTGCCAACCCTGGCCTTGCTGCAACGCAATCGCCTGGCCGACTCCGGCCGTGAACATGAACAGGCTGACAATCACGGCGCGCTGCGCAGTCCAGAACGGGTCGGTGTAGAAGTTCTGCTGGATGAGCTTGAAGTGACCAAGGTCGAAACAGAAGTGAAACAGCGCCATCCAGACGATGGCGACGCCGCGCAAGGCGTCCAGGCGATCGAAACGCCCGACGCGCGCCTCAGCCGACGTCGCCGAGCTCGACCTTGCCTTGCTCAAGCCAGCCACCGCCGGGCGTTGTCGAACATGCGCATCCAGGGGCTTGGAGCGCCAACGTCGCCGCTGGTCCAGCTCATCTGCACGTTGCGAAATACACGTTCCGGGTGCGGCATCAACGCCGTGAAGCGTCCGTCGGGCGTCGTCACCGCCGTCAGGCCCTGCGCGCTGCCGTTCGGGTTGAACGGATAGGTTTCGGTAGGCACGGCGCGGTTGTCGACGAAACGCAGCGCACGGTGTACCGCCGATGGGTCGCCGCGCTGCGAGAAATCGGCATAGCCCTCGCCATGAGCGACAGCTATCGGCATGCGGCTTCCGGTCATGCCCGTGAAGAAAAGCGACGGGCTGGGCAAAACCTCGACGAGGCTCAATCGCGCCTCGAACTGCTCACTTCGATTGCCTGTGAATTGCGGCCACGCGCTCGCCCCGGGAATGATGGACGCGAGCGCCGCCATCATCTGGCAGCCGTTGCACACGCCCAGGGCCAGCGTGTCGCCGCGAGCGAAGAACGCCGCGAATTGATCAGAAAGAAGAGGATTGAACAGAATCGAACGCGCCCAGCCTTCGCCTGCGCCCAGCGTATCGCCGTAGCTGAAGCCGCCGCAGGCCACCAGGCCCTGATACATCTCCAGACAGGCACGCCCGGCCTGCAAGTCGCTCATGTGAACGTCGAAGGTTTCAAAGCCTGCACTGTGCATCGCGAAGCTCATCTCGACCTGGCTGTTCACGCCCTGTTCGCGAAGAATCGCGAGCTTTGGTCGAGCGCTGCTCACGAAGGGTGCGCCGATGCGCTGCGCAGGGTCAAAAGTGAGGTGCAGGTGCAGGCCAGGGTCATCGCTGCGCCCGGCGGCGGCGTGTTCGGCGTCGGCGCATTGCGGTTCGTCGCGCAGCCTTGCGATGCGCCAACTCACCTCGTCCCAGGTACGTTGCAGGTCGTGCAGCGGTGCCGAGAAGACTGATCTGGCGTCGCGCCAAACTTCAACGCAACCTTGCCCGTTCGGGCGGCCGATGACGTGGCTGATCCGGCTCAAGCCGTGTCGGCGCAGCACTGCCATCACGGCGTCGTGCCGGGCGCTGGGAATCTGCACCACCGCGCCCAGTTCCTCGTTGAACAGCGCTTGCAAGGTGAGTCGATCGCGCCGGGAGCTCACCTGGGTCGCCCAGTCCTTCGAGTCACCGTGATCGGCACGGCTGTCGGTGATGCCGTCGCCCATCGTGATCAACATGTCGACGTTCAAGCTCACGCCAGTCTGGCCGGCGAAGGCCATTTCGCAGATGGTTGCCCAGAGTCCTCCGTCACTGCGATCGTGATAGGCCAGCAGCAGGCCGGCCACGCGCAATTCGTTGATCGCCGCAACGAGTGCCTTGAGCATTTGCGCATCGTCGAGGTCGGGGACCTCGTCGCCGAACTGGCCCAGCACCTGCGCCAGGATCGAGCCTCCCAGGCGCATGCGCCCTGCCCCCAGGTCGATCAACAGCAACTGCGTGTCGCCCCGATGCAACTGTGGTGTCAAGGTCGTTCGCACATCGTCGAGCGTGGCAAAGGCGGTGACGATCAGCGACACAGGCGCGGTCACTTGATGCGCCTGGCCCGAGTCGTTCCAGCGGGTTTTCATGGACAGGCTGTCCTTGCCCACCGGCACGCCGATTCCGAGTTCCGGGCACAACTCCATCGCCACTGCCTTCACGGTGTCGAACAGGGCCGCGTCTTCCCCCGGCTCACCGCAAGCTGCCATCCAGTTGCAGCTGAGTTTGACGCCTGAGAGTTCGATCGGCGCTGCGAGCAGATTGGTGATCGCTTCGGCGACCGCCATGCGCCCTGACGCCGGCGCATCGAGCGCCGCCAACGGGCCGCGCTCGCCCATTGCCATCGCCTCGCCGGCGAAGCCCACGAAGTCGGCAAGCGTCACAGCGCAATCTGCCACCGGCACCTGCCATGGACCCACCATCTGGTCGCGACAGCTGAGCCCGCCGACGCTGCGGTCGCCGATCGTGATCAGGAACCGCTTGCTCGCGACGCTGGGGTGGCGCAGCACATCGAACGCGACACGGCTCAAGGCGGCGTCGTCCAGCGCCAGCGGGGTGCCTCGGCGCTGCACGCGCTGCACGTCGCGCTGCAATCGCGGCGGCTTGCCCAGCAACACCTCGAGCGGTATGTCGATCGCGCGTTCGCCGCCGAGGCCGTCTTCCAGGATCAACCGCTCGTCTGCCGTGGCCACCCCGGTCACGGCGAACGGGCAACGTTCGCGCTGGCACATCGCATCGAGCACGGGCAGGCTCTCGGGCGCGATCGCGAGCACATAGCGTTCCTGGCTCTCGTTGCACCAAATCTCCTTCGGCGCCAAACCACTTTCCTCGATGGGCACGCGAGACAAGTCGAAGCGCGCGCCGACACCCGCGCCATGAACGATTTCGGGAAATGCATTGCTCAGGCCGCCGGCACCAACGTCGTGGATCGCCAGGATGGGATTGCTCTCACCCAGGGCCCAGCAATGGTTGATGACTTCTTGCGTACGGCGTTGGATCTCGGGGTTGCCACGCTGCACCGAATCGAAATCAAGCTCGGTGGCATTCGCGCCGGCCGACATCGAACTCGCCGCACCGCCGCCCATGCCGATGCGCATTCCGGGGCCGCCCAGCTGCACGAGCAGCGTACCCGGTGCAAACCGCTTCTTCCTGGTTTGCGACGCGGCGATCGAACCCAAACCGCCGGCAATCATGATCGGCTTGTGATAGCCCCTGCGCACTTCGTTCGCGCCCGTGCCAACCCTTTGTTCAAAGACGCGAAAGTAGCCGGCCAGGTTGGGCCGGCCGAACTCGTTGTTGAACGCAGCGCCGCCCAATGGGCCGTCGATCATGATTTGCAACGCACTGCTGACATGTTCAGGCTTGCCGATGGCACCCCGCTCCCAGGGCTCGTCCGTGCCAGGAAGGCGCAGGTTCGAGACGCTGAACCCGGTGACTCCTGCCTTGGGCCGGGCGCCGCGACCGGTGGCGCCCTCGTCACGAATTTCCCCGCCTGCGCCGGTCGACGCACCCGAGAACGGCGAGATTGCGGTGGGGTGGTTGTGCGTCTCCACTTTCATCAGCACATGCGTGAGCTCGCGTCGGGGGCCATAGGCCGGCGCGCCGGCGAAGCCCTGAGGCAACCAGCGCTGCACCTCGCGCCCTTGCATCACGCTGGCGTTGTCGTCATAAGCGACGATCGTGTTTTGCGGCGAAACGGCTTCGGTGTGCCGGATCATCCCGAACATCGACCACTCCTGCTTCACGCCGTCGAGGATGAACTGCGAATTGAAGATCTTGTGCCGGCAATGTTCACTGTTCGCTTGCGCGAACATCATGAGCTCGACGTCGCTCGGATTGCGCGCGAGTGTGGTGAAAGCCGCGACAAGATACTCGAGCTCGTCGTCACTCAGCGCCAGACCGAATTCGACGTTGGCCGCTGCCAACGCGGCGCGGCCACGCCCCAGAACGTCGATTCGCTGCATCGGCTTGCCCGACTGCGCATTGAACAGTTGCGACGCGTCAGCGCGCTCGGCAAACACACTCTGCGTCATCCGGTCGTGGAGCAGCACTGCCGCTGCCAGCCATTCTTCGTGACTCAATGGTCGAGTTGTACCGTGCAACGCGTGCGCCAGCGTCATTCGGTATTCAGTCACACGCTCGATCCGGCGCAGCGCAAGGCCGCAGTTGTGCGCGATGTCGGTCGCCTTGGATGCCCAAGGCGACACCGTACCCAAGCGCGGCGCGACCACGATCAAGACGCCGTCGTGCGCGCCGGCATAGGCCGGGCCGTAACGCAACAGGCCTTCGAGCTTGCGATGCTCTGCGTGCGACAAGGGGGCGTCGCTGCAAACCCAGTGCACATGCCGCGCATGCACCGCTGCGATACGCGGATTCGCCTCGCGCAAGCGCGCGAGCAGGGCCGCCGCGCGGAAATTCGACAGTGCGCTGCCGCCTTCGAAATGGGTCAGGTGCTTGGGGAAGTTGAGAGTGGCAGTCACGCTTGGCCGATTCGAGAGCTGAGGCGAGCGGCGCAGCGCCCGGCGGAAACGCCGATTTTACGGGGCCGATGAGATAATCCCAGCTCATGACGATC
>JAEMQF010000094.1 GCA_022758925.1 Burkholderiales bacterium
CCACACGTGGCGATTCCCGGTGAGCGCCGCGTCGATAAGCCCTTTACCCCCGTCAGGCAAGCGGGTATCGGCATGCAGGAAAAGCAGTACATCGCCGAATGCGGTGGCTGCGCCAGCATTCATTTGTTGCGCGCGGCCGCGCATGGCGCACACCAAAGCAATCCCGGCACTTACGACGAGCGCTTGAGAGCCATCCGCACTTCCGCCGTCGACGACGATCACTTCAACGCCAGATCGCCGCAGAACTTCAAGACCGCGCAGGAGTCGCGGCAGCACGCGCTCTTCATTGAGTACCGGGACGATGACCGACAGCTTCATAGCTTGCCGTTCAGTCGCCAGTCATAGTCCAGGAACACGATGTCCATTGCACCGGACAGCAGGCGCTGCCGCGACACCGCGTCGAGACCCAGCGCGGTCGCATAGCGCGCCAGAAAGCCTGCCAGGCCCGAAGTTCCGCGCCACGGACGGTCGAAATCCCCCCGGTACCATCGAAACAGGCTCGAGAGTTCGAGCCGATTGTCGACCCGCCGATTGCGCCTTCGATCAGACAGGAACCTCTGCGTGTTCTCTTCAAGCTGCGCTGTCAACCGGCGTCCAAGACTGACCAGCTACCGGCGCCCAACATTGACCAGGGGCGGCGGCTGTTTGGGTGAGGTTCTGGGCTCTCGATTCGGGGTTTTGTTACCTGCGTAAGCAGTAGCCCAGTCTGCCGCGCCAGCGGCAGATTGTTCTGGGATCGGGAGGTGCCGGGCACGGTCAGTTGCGGTTCTTGAACCGGTGACTGTCGTTCCCGGTCTCGATGATTTCGCACCGATGCGTGAGCCGATCGAGCAGCGCGGTGGTCATCTTGGCGTCACCGAACACGCTGCTCCATTCGCCGAACGTCAGGTTTGTGGTGACGATCAGCGAGACACGCTCGTAGAGCTTGCTGATCAGGTGGAACAGCAGTGCGCCGCCATCCTGCGAGAACGGCAAGTAGCCCAACTCATCGAGCACGATCACGTCCATGCTCAGCAACCGCGAGGCCAACCGTCCGGCTCGGCCCACACGCTTCTCGGCATCGAGCTGATTGACCAGATCCACGACGCTGTAGAAGCGCGCCCGCTGGCCCTGCACCACGACCTGACGGGCCAGCGCCGTGGCCAGATGCGTCTTGCCGGTGCCCGTGCCGCCGACCAGCACGATGTTGCGCGCCGTGCTGAGGTATTCGCCGGTGTGGAGCTGACGGATCTGGGCCTCGTTCACCGTCGATTGGCGGAAGTCGAAGCTGTCGAGGTCCCGCGGCATGGGGAAGTTGGCCAGGCGCAGCTGGTATTGATAAGAGCGCGCCTGTCGGTCGGCGAGCTCAGCTTGCAACAGCTGCGCCAGCCAGCTCGTCGGGGCGAGCTTCTTCTGGCTCAAGGCCGTCAGGCTCTCCTCCAGCGCACTCGCCATGCCACGCAGGCGCAGCACTTTCAGTTGTTCGATCAGTTGGGTTTGCATATAACTCCTCGGTGGGTTGATTGACAGGAACGACACTCATGGCCCGGCGCGGCCGCAACAGCTGGTCATAGCGATCGCAGTTGGCGGCGGGCTCAAGGGTCAGCTTTAGGGCCTCGGGCACCTGCAGCGTGGCCGGTGACGGCGGCGATGCCGCGCGGTGCAGGAGGTTTACGACATGCGCGCTGCTGACCACCTGTTCATCGAGGGCCGCTGCGCACGCCTCCGTCACGGCCTCCAGCCCATACACGGCGACCATGGAGAGGATTTCAACGAACTGGCGATCACCATCGCTGTGTTTGGCCAGCCGCTCGCGCAGGCGCGTCAAGGCGCCGGGCAGATTCCAGTCCTTGAACGGCGCCCCGTTGCGCAGCGCGCCGGGCTTGCGCTCGAGTGCCGCCACATAGTGCCAGGGGTTGTAACGTGTCTTGCCGCGCTCGAAGCATCTCGGGTGCTCACCGATGATTTCCCCGGCACACACCACCACGATCCGCTCGGCATAGGCGCGCACGCTGGCCACCTGACCCACGAACCGGCACTCCACGCTGTAGCGGTTGCGCTCGAAGTTGACGAGACTGGTGGCCGAGATGCGCCCGGTTTTCTCGGCAAAGCCATCGAACGGGATCGGCGTGGCACGCAGTGCCACGCGCTCTTCATCCCAGACTTCCACGATCTTGCGCTCCGGGAACTCAGGGTGGTTGCGCTCAGCAGCCAGCTGCAGGCAGCGCGCCGCCAGATGCGCGTTCAGCTCGGCCAGATCCGCGCATCTGACCTTGGGCGTGAACAGCCACTCGCGCACGTTACCCACCTGGTTCTCGACCTGACCCTTCTCCCAGCCCGCTGCCGGCGTGCACGCCGTGGGATCGACCAGGTAGTGGTTGCACATCATCAGGAAGCGACGGTTGTAGCGCCGCTCCCGGCCGACGAACACCGCATCCACGGCGGGCTTCAGGTTGTCGTAGATGCCGCGCCGTGGCACGCCGCCCAGGAACTCGAACGCCCTGGCGTGCGCATCGAACACCATCTCCTGGCTCTCGCGCGGATAGGCCACCAGGAAGAACGCCCGACTGTAACTGAGTCGCACATGCGCGACCTTGACCACCTGATCGAGCCCGCCGACGTCCACGTGCTCGTGGCTGAAGTCGAACTGGTACGCCTCGCCCGGCGCGAAGCTCTGCGGGATGAACACCGTGCTGACCGGATGACGGCGCCGCTCAAACTCCCGCTGATGCCGGCGCACCGCATCCACCGCGCCGGTATAACCCTCCAGGCACAGTGCCTCGTACAGCCGCTGCGCGGTACGCCGCTCCCGCGAGGGCAGCTGCTCCTCGGCCTCCAGCCACGCCTCCAGTGTCTCGATGTACGGCCCAAGCCGTGGCCGCGGCTGGCGCTTGCGCTGGTACTCGAACGTCCCCGTCTCCAGCCGCAGCGCCCGCTTGACGGTGTTGCGCGAGAGCCGAAGGTCCCGCGCGATCGCGCTGATCGACTCCCCCTCCACCAGCCGCCGCCGGCGGATCTTCCCGATCGTTTCCACGCACAACACCCCATCTCTCCCCGGGCAGCCTCCAGCAGGCCGCTCAGGGTAAGGGGTGGTCAATTTTGGACGCCGGTTACACCCCTTTGCTGGTCAGAATTGCACGCCGGTTAACAAGCTGCGCGTTCAATCGATCCGCCTGATACGCCTCGGTCCTAAGTGCAGGGCATCCGACACTCGCGCAGTTCAGTGCGAAGTGAATGCGTGGGTCAAGGTAGCGGCCCGAGCGGCGGATCATCCCCTGCTCGATATCATCAAGTGACCGTGTGTCGCCCAGCAGCGGAATAAGCCGCTTCTTCCAGGGCGACTGAAACACCGAACCCAGGTCCTTGATGGATTGAATTCCGGGACCGCCCTGGAGGACCAGCTCTACCGTCCACGCGTTGTAGGCATTGATTAGAAAGGACAGCTGCTCGTCACTGGACCACCAGTCGAACTCGGCGCGGTCAACCGCCGAGGTCTGACCCAGATACTGCTGCAGAAGCTTGTGGTCGGCACGCATTCCCGCGTAGTCAACCTGCGTGGCCTGCCCGTCGCGCAGGCTCAGGACATGACGGCGAAGCAGCTCGGTCCAGAGCCCGTGATCCATTGATGGCGCGCCGATCGCAAGCATCGGTATGACAATGAGCAGTATGGCGAGCGTTCTTCGCAGCACAGTTCACCCCCGCCGCCAGGCGTGATAGCGCTCCAGCCATCGCAACGCGCGTTCCGGGGCATGGGCGCGTCGCCACTCGCCTGCCGCGTATTTGTTGGCCTCGGCGAGCGTCGGATAGGTATGGATGGTGGCCAGTATCTTCTTGAGCCCGAGACCGTGACGCATGGCGAGCACCCATTCGGCGAGCAATTCTCCGGCATGCGCTCCCACCAGCGTGGCGCCGAGTATCCGATCCTTCCCAGGGACGGTGAGCACTTTGACGAAGCCTCGAGTCGCGCCATCCGCGATGCCGCGATCCAGTTCCGCCAGGTCGTATCGGGTCACTTCGAAGCGTATCCCCTGATCCCGTGCTTCCTGCTCGTTGAGGCCGACTCGCGCCACCTCCGGATCGATGAAGGTGGTCCATGGCATGACGGAGTAGTCCGCCTTGAAGCGCTTCACCCCTGAAACCAGCGCATTGACGACGGCGTATCAGGCCTGGTGCGCTGCCGCGTGTGTGAACTGGTACGGTCCTGCGACATCTCCAGCGGCGTAGATATTCGGGTAGCGTGTCTGCAGATACTCGTTCGTCACGACCGTTCCCTGCGTCTCGATCCCCAGCTCCTCAAGACCGAAGCCCGACAGGCGCGCCTCGCGACCGACGGCGCAGAGCAGCTCATCGA
>JAEMQF010000129.1 GCA_022758925.1 Burkholderiales bacterium
CCTGATGAACGACCTGATGAGCATGGGCATCCACAGGCTGTGGAAACGCAGCCTGGTGCGCATGGCCGCGCCGGCACCCGGGCAATGCATCGTCGACCTGGCCGGCGGCACCGGCGACGTCGCGGCGCTGATGGCTGCGGCGGACCGGCAGGTCACGGTCTGCGACCCGAGCGCGGCCATGATGCAGGTCGGCCGTGCCCGCGGCCACCTGCACGTGCAATGGCTCGAGGGCACGGGCGAGAACATGCCGCTGCCGCCGGCGTCGGTCGACACCGTGACGATCGCCTTCGGCATCCGCAACGTGACGCGCATCGAAGACGCGTTGGTCGAGGTGTTGCGTGTACTCAAGCCCGGCGGGCGCTTCCTGTGTCTGGAGTTCTCGACCCCTCATGCCCTCGTGCGTCCGTTCTACAACCTGTTCTCGTTCACGGTGATCCCGCGCCTGGGGGCATGGATTGCGCAGGCACCCGAGGCCTACAGCTATCTGGTCGAATCGATTCGCCGCTTTCCCGACCAGCGCGCCTTCAAGGCCATGATCGAGCAAGCCGGCTTCGCCGACGTGTCCTACCGAAACCTCAGCTTCGGCATTGCCTGCATCCACAGCGGCACGCGGCCCCTGCTCGCATGAAGGGCGCAGCAGCGCAGGTCACGGCGTCGAACCGGAGCCGCCACCCTTGACGCAGGGCAAAATGGCGCCTGCAGCACGCGCCCAGAATACGAGCCCATGCGTGAGGCACAACCCGTCACCGTCACCGAGTAACCAGGCCATGACAGCGAATCGAAGTACCGTCGACGCCACACGCGTCGTGCGCTCGGGGTCTGTCGCCGCCTGGATGGTGGCGATCCGGCCGCACAGCCTGCTGGTCGCGTTCAGCCCCGTGCTCGTCGGCGCGACCCTGGGCTTCGCGCGCACCGGCGCCATCGACCTGCTGGCGGCGCTGCTGGTGCTGGGTTCAGCCCTGCTGGTGCAGGTGATCACGAACATGCAAAACGACGTCGGCTACACCGTTCGCGGCGGCGACAACAGCGGCACGCGCACCGGCCTGCCGCGCGCCACCGCCAGCGGCTGGCTCAGCGTGCGCCACGTGCGCGCCGGCATCGTGCTCGCGGCCCTGGTCGCCACCGCGCTCGGGCTGGCCCTGGTGGCGTACCGCGGTTGGCCAGTGCTCGCGATCGGTGTCGCCTCGCTGCTCGCGGCGCTGGCCTACATGGGCGGGCCGAGGCCGATTGCCTACACCCCGTTCGGCGAGCTCACGGTCTTCGTCTTCTTCGGGCTCGTCGCAGTCATCGGCACCGACTGGGTGCTTACCGCCGGCATCGGCACGGTGAGCCTGCTGGCGTCGATCGCAATCGGTGCGCTCGCAGCCGCGGCACTGGCCGTCAACAACCATCGCGACGTGGCGCACGACCGGCTGGTGGGGCGCCGCACCTTCGCCGTGACATTCGGCGAACGTGCCTCGCGCCGCCTCTACACCCTGCTGCTGCTCGGGCCGATGGCGCTGGTGCCGGTCATGGCGCTGTGGGGTCACACGCCGGCGCTGCTGCTGCCGCTGCTGCTCCTGCCTGCCGCGCTGTCCCTGCGGCGCGACTTCGGCCGATGCCCGCCGGGCACGGCCTTCAACGACATCCTGTTCCGAACCTTCCGCCTCGAACTCTGGTTTGCTGCGCTGTTGTCGGCCGGTGCCTTGCTCGGAAGGGCCTTCGCGTGACGTGCGCCGCCCCCACCCGGCGCTCAGTGCTCGCGGCGCTCGCGAGCACGCTGACGACCACGCTGCCGGGCGCGCCGGCGTGGGCGACAAGCGCGAGTGGCATCTTTCCCACCCGCCCCGTGCGCCTGGTGGTCCCGTACTCGGTGGGCATCGGTCCGGATGTGGTGGCGCGCAGCGTCGCCGAGCACTTGTCGCAACAGTGGGGCCAGACGGTGTGGGTCGACAACAAGCCGGGGGCCTCGGGCATCGTCGCCTTCGGCGATGTCCGGCGCAGCGCTGCCGACGGCTACACGCTGTTCCTCGCCGACTCGGCCACGTTGGCCGTGAACCCGCTGCTGCACGCCCATTTACCCTATGACCCGTTGCGCGACCTGGAGCCGCTGACGCTGCTGTTCCGCGCCACCTTCGTGCTCTGGGTCGGCGCCGGCAACCGGCTGCGCAGCGTGCTCGAACTGCAGGACGCGGCACGCCGCGCACCGGGCAGCATCAGCTACGCGTCGCTCGGCAACGGCCACCCGAGCCAGGTGTCGGTGGAGAGCTACGCCCACGCCGCCGGCCTGGATTTGCTGCATGTGCCGTTCAAGGACGGCGGCACGCTGTTCTCGGCGGTGGCATCGGGCGAGGTCGACTTCACCACCTTCAGCATCAACACCGTGGCCGGGCTCATGGCCAGCGGGCGCATGCGGCCGCTGGCGGTGGCGGCCCGCGAGCGGCTGCGCAGCCACCCGCTGATCCCGACCCTGGTCGAAGCCGGCGGCCCGGCGGTGGAAATGCATCCGTGGGCGGCGCTGATGGCAGTGGCCGGAACCCCCGCGCCTGTGCTGGCGTCGCTACGGTTGGGCATCGGGCAGGCTCTCGCGAGTGACGCCGTGCTCAGCCGTGCCGAGACTGCCGGCTTCGAGATCACACCCTCCACACCACAGGCGGTGCGCGAGCGCGTTGCGGCCGACACCGCGATGGTCGGCCCGCTGATCGCGGCTGGACGGATCGCCAGGTTCTGATCCGCGCCAGCGGCGGCATTCGCAGGCAGCGCGCAGCCGTCGCTCGCTCGAACTTCGTGCGGCGGTTTGCGCCGTCATGGACACTGCGGCACCTGTCGCAGCATCGCCCCGGCACCGCGTCTGCGCCTGCTGCTGCGCCTGCTTCTGCGCATGCTTCTGCGCATGCGCCTGCGCATGCGCCTGCGCCGGCAAGTCGACGCAGTCACGAGACTACGGGTTGTTTCGGATCAAGGGGGGTCGACCGCGAGCACCTAGAATCTTTGCCGATCACGACACCATTGCCCACCCGATCCAAACCCACAGGAATCGACATGAAACTGCCATTCGCCATCGCCG
This sequence comes from Burkholderiales bacterium, assembly GCA_022758925.1. Classification (GTDB taxonomy): domain Bacteria; phylum Pseudomonadota; class Gammaproteobacteria; order Burkholderiales; family Burkholderiaceae_C; genus JAEMQF01. Next base: position 3,047 of record JAEMQF010000129.1, read on the forward strand.
CCGCCGTTGCCTGCCTCGCGCTGAACGGTACCGCCTTCGCCGGCGCCGCCGAAGACATCATCGCCAAGGAAAAGTGCAGCAAGTGTCACACGGCCACCACCACCAAGAAAGGCCCTTCATGGGCCTCGGTTGCCGAAAAATACAAGGGCAAGGCGGAAGCCGAAGCCAAGATCGTCGACATGCTCAAGACCGGTGGCAAGGACGACCACAACAAGGTCGCCGCGAGCGATGCCGACCTGAAGGCCGTCGCGCAGATCGTGCTGTCCTCCAAGTAGGCGGAACCGGTTGCTGGCACGGCCAGATGCTGCGCCCCGCAGGCTTCGACGCCGCAGGGCGTCGTTTGTCTGGGCTTGACGCGAAGCGGCTGCACCTGCCGCGGCTTGTTGACCTAACGCAAGTGTCCTTCGCACTCGCGCGCCTATGGTCGGGGCCGGGACAAACCAACATGGAGGGTCGGCATGGCTGATTCACAACAACTCGGGGCGATTCGCCGCTTTTTCCGTTGGCTGCTTTCGCCATCGGCGCGCTGGTCGGTGTTGGCCCTGCTGCTGGTGGGCGGCCTCGCCGGCGCCGTGTCGGTGATCGGCACGCAGGTCGCGGTGGCCTTGACCGGCAGCGACAATTTCTGCGGCAATGCGTGCCACTCGCACGCCAGCTTCGTCTACCCCGAGCACAAGGAATCGGGCCACTATGCCAACCGCACGGGCGTGCGCGCGATGTGCAACGACTGTCACGTGCCGCACAACTACCCGGTGAAGCTGTTTTACAAGGCCAAGGCCGGCATCACCGACGCCATTGCCGAAGCGCGCGGCGTGATCTCGACGCAGGAGAAGTTCGACAAGGAACGCTGGCGTCTGGCGAACATCGTCTGGGACGAAATGCGCGGCAACAACTCGGCCAACTGCCGCACCTGCCACGACCCGGAGGCGATGAAGACCAGCAAGCAGAGCGAAGACGCGGTCAAGCAGCACAAGAAGTTCGCTTCCGGCAAGGCCACCTGCATCGACTGCCACACCGGCGTCGCGCACAAGGAGCCCGAGGAGCCCAAGCCTGCGGAGAAAGCGGCCGCGCCAAAGTAGTGGCGGGCTGAGCCGCAAGCACCCTGCCGCAAGGGCCCGCCGCGTGCGGGCCCTTCGGTTTCTGGGCCTGGCAACGGCTCCGTATGTGAACGTGCAACGACACCAGTGGCGGCGGTTTCGCAACTGCGGCAGGCAACTGCGACAAGCAATTGCGAAAGGTCAAGGGTAGTCGCCCGCGCCGGATGTGCAATCACTGCATTTACAGGCGCGCTACGTGCCTGTGAGTTGCAGAGGGTGCATCCGCACCGGCCAAAACCAAACCGAGGATCCAACATGAGCTTCCGATTCACCGCCGTTTCAATCGCCGCTGCTGCCGCATTGCTGGGCGCCTGTGCCACCAAGGAAGAGGCAGCAGCGCCGAACGTGCTGGTAGCAGCCAAGGTGGCGACGCCACCCACACTCGACGGCGTCGCCAACGACGCGGCCTGGGCTTCCGCCAAGCCGATCAGCGTGGCACTCGCCGAGGGCGCCAACTTCGCCGGCGGCAAGGGCGAGACCACTGCCACGCTGAAGGCCGTATACAGCGGCGACATGGTGTACTTTCTGGTGCAGTACAACGACCCGACGGAGTCGATACGCCGCGGGCCGTTCCAGAAGCAGGCCGACGGCTCCTGGAAGAAGCTGAAGGACCCGGCCGACAAGGGCGGCGACGACAACGTCTACTACGAAGACAAGTGGGCAATGATCTGGAACATCAACAACTCCATCGCCCGCTTCGACCAGAAGGGCTGCGCCGCGGCCTGCCATGAAGGCGAGTCGCCCAAGCCCTATGGCAACAAGTACACCTCGAAGGACGGTGAGCTCGGCGACATGTGGCACATGAAGGGCCAGCGCACGGCGCCGCTGGGCAAGGTCGACGACCAGTACCTCGACAACACGCGCTTCGACGAAAAGGCCTCACCCAACGCCGGGCGCAAGAGCGACCCGGGCGGCCCCGAGTACAGCGGCTTCAACCTGGTGAACGGCAAGCCCGAGTTCATGAACAAGAGCGGCTTGCCGGCGAATGCTGGCGGCACCTACTACATCATCGACGGCAACCAGGTGCCCTTCGACGACAGCAAGTTCAAGGCCGGCGATGAAGTGGCCTCGTTCCGGATCTTCCCGCTGAAGGCCGACCGCGCCGACATCAACGTCGCCATTCGCTGGAACAACGGCGTGTGGACCTCCGAAGTCAGCCGCAAGCTCACGACCGGCAGCAAGTTCGACGTGCAGTTCAACGACATGAATGCGCGCTACGGCTTCGGTTTCTCCGCCTTCGACAACGCCCAGGTGCGGCATGCGGTGCACTACGAGCCCCTGTATCTGACCTTCGGCAAGTGAGGCTCTCACCTCGACCGAGCAGCGGCATCGGGACCGACCGCCCTTTCCCGCTGCAAGACCTGAATTGACAATACGAGCGCCGGCGCCCTGCACGACATCAGCGCCGGGCGCGTCGCTCTTTAGCTCGCCCAGTCCGCCGACAGCAATGCCGCCTGCTCGAGCACGGTCTGCGTCGCCTTTTCCTGCTTGTCCGGCGGGTAGCCGTACTTGCGCAGGATGCGTTTGACCAGCACACGCAGCCGGGCACGCACGTTCTCGCGCAGCGTCCAGTCGATCGTGACGTTCGCACGCACGGTTTTGACCAGCTCTTGCGCGATGCTCCGCAGCGTCTCGTCGCCGAGAATCTTCACGGCGCTGTCGTTCGTCTCCAGCGCGTCGTAGAAGGCCAGTTCGTCTTCCGAAAGGTGGAGTGACTCGCCGCGCGCATTCGCCTCGCGCATGTCCTTCGCCAGGGCAATCAGCTCTTCGAGCACTTGCGCGGCCTCGATCGCGCGGCTCTGATAGCGCCGGATCGACTGCTCCAGCATCTCGGCGAACGAGCGCGCCTGAACCACGTTCTTGCGCCGCCTCATGGCCAGTTCGCCCTTCAACAGTTTCTGCAGCAGTTCAACCGCCAGGTTGCGCTGGGGCATCCCCCGCACCTCGGCCAGGAACTCCTCGGAGAGAATCGAGATATCGGGCTTGGCGAGGCCAGCCGCGGCGAAGATGTCGATCACGCCCTCGGGCGCCACCGCCCGCGAGATGATCTGCCGCACTGCGTGCTCGATGTCCTCCTCGGGCCGCGCATCGCCGGGCGCGCGCTTGGCGAGCACGGCCTGCACCGCCTGGAAGAATGCAACGTCATCGCGGATGCGCAGCGCCTCGGCATGCGGCACCGCCAGCGCAAACGCTTGCGACAATTCGCGCACCGCGCCGACGCAGCGGTCCTTGCCGCTCTCCTGCGCGAGGATGTGCTCCTGCGCCGCCGGCAGCAGGCCGAGCCGCTGCGGCGGCGTGCCGGTCGTCCACTTCGACCAATCGAAGCGGTGGAAGAGCCCGGCGCACACCTCGTGCTTCTCCAGCATCACCGCCACCGCCTCTTCCTGATCGAGCGCCGTGCGGCCGGTGCCGCCGCTCTCGGTGTACGTGGCCAGCGCCTGTTTCAGCTCCTGGGCAAGGCCCAGGTAATCCACCACCAGCCCGCCAGGCTTGTCCTTGAAGACGCGGTTCACGCGCGCGATTGCCTGCATCAACCCGTGCCCCCGCATCGGCTTGTCGATGTACATCGTGTGCAGGCTCGGTGCGTCGAAGCCGGTGAGCCACATGTCGCGCACGAGCACGAGCTTGAACTCGTCCTTCGGATCGCGGAAGCGGTTGGCCAGCGCCTCGCGCCGCGGCTTGTTGCGGATGTGCTGCTGCCAGTCGGGCGGGTCGGAAGCCGAGCCGGTCATCACCACCTTGATCGCGCCCCGGTCATCGTCGTCGCTCGCCCACTCTGGACGCAGCTTCAGGATCTCACGCTGCAACTCCACGCAGATGCGCCGGCTCATGCACACGACCATCGCCTTGCCAAGCATCGCTTCGAGCCGCTTCTCGAAATGCTCGACGATGTCTTTCGCCACCAACTCCAGCCGCTTCGCGGCGCCGACCACGGCCTCGAGCTGCGCCCACTTGGTCTTGAGCTTCTCCTTGCGCTCGACCTCCTCGCCCTCGGTCGCCTCCTCGAACTCCGGGTCGATCTTCGGCCGCGCCGCCTCGTCGAGCGCCAGCTTCGCCAGCCGGCTCTCGTAGTAGATCGGCACCGTGGCGCCGTCCTGCACGGCGCGCTGGATGTCGTAGACGCTGATGTAGTCGCCGAACACCGCGCGCGTGTTGGCGTCGGCCAGCTCGATCGGCGTGCCGGTGAAGCCGATGAACGACGCGTGCGGCAGCGCGTCGCGCATGTGGCGCGCGTAGCCGTCGATGAAGTCGTACTGGCTGCGGTGCGCCTCGTCGGCGATGACGACGATGTTGCGGCGCGCGGAGAGCGTCGGATGGCGGTCGCCCTTCTCCTCGGGGAAGAACTTGTGAAGGGTCGTGAACACCACGCCGCCCGCCGCCACGTTGAGCAGTTCGCGCAGGTGCGCGCGCGATTCTGCCTGCACCGGTGGCTGGCGCAAGAGATCCTTGCAGCGCGAGAACGTGCCGAAGAGCTGGTCGTCGAGGTCGTTGCGGTCGGTGAGCATGACGAGGGTCGGGTTCTGCATCGCCGGCTCGCGGATGATGCGGCCGGCGTAGAAGGCCATCGTCAGGCTCTTGCCCGAGCCCTGCGTGTGCCAGACCACGCCCACGCGACGGTCGCCGGGCTTGCCGCCCGGCTTGCGGCCGGCCTCGTACCGGCCTTCGGCGTCGGCCGCCCGATCCGGCGCGCGTTGCAGCTCGGCGGCGCGCAGCGTCTCGCGCAGCGCCACCTGCACCGCGTGAAACTGGTGGTAGCCGGCCATCTTCTTGACGATATGGCCAGCGTCGTCCTCGAACACGATGAAGTCGCGCACAAGGTCGAGGAAGCGCTGCGGTGCGCCCAGGCCCTCGATCACCACCTGCAGCTCGGGCAGGCGGGTGTCGGCCAGTGTCTCCCCCGCGATGGTGCGCCAAGGCTTGAACCACTCGCGCCCAGCGCTGAGAGTGCCTACCCGCGCGTCAACCCCGTCGGAAATTGCGAGCAGCGCGTTGCTGGCGAACAGCGACGCGATCTCCGCCTTGTAGGTCTGCAACTGCTGCCAGGCGCTCCAGATCGTCGCGCTTTCGTCCGCCGCGTTCTTGAGCTCGACGATCGCGAGCGGCAGGCCATTCACGAACAGCACCACATCCGGCCGCCGCGCGTGCTTGTGCTCCGTCACGCTGAACTGGTTCACCGCCAGCCAGTCGTTGGCCGAGGGCTGGGCGAAGTCGATCACCCGCGCCTGTGCGCCGCGGATGCTGCCCTCGGCATCGCGGTACTCGACCGTCACGCCGTCCACCAACAACCGATGCAGGGCGCGGTTGCGCACGATGAGGTCCGCGCCCGAACTTTCGATACCAAGCCGAGTCAGCTTGCGGAAGGCGTCGTCCAGCGCCTCGGCGGGCAGCGCCGGATTGAGCCGAGCGAGCGCATCGCGCAGGCGCTGTGCGAGCACCACCTGCCCGTAGTCATCGCGCTCGGCCGCGGGCTCGCCCGGGGCGATTTCTGCGCCGTTGCGGACTTGCCAGCCAACGCTTTCGAACCAGGCGAGCGCAGCTTGCTCGACGACGGACTCTGAAAATCCGCTCATGCTGACGGTTCCGCGAGCATGTTCATCACCAGCCGAATCATCACGTCCTTGTCCTTCGGCGCCGATTCGGCGACCAGCAGCGCGAGTGCGGCCAGCCCGATGTCGTTGATCACGGCGTCGCCGTTGCGAGTCAGCCGCCCATTGCGATGCAGGAATTCGACGAACAGGAAAGAACCGATGCGCTTGTTGCCATCGGAGAAAGGGTGGTTCTTGATGACGAAGTACAGCAGGTGCGCCGCCTTCGCTTCGACCGTCGGATACGCCGGGTCACCGAACACGCTCTGGGCCAGGTTGCCGAGCAATGCGGCCAGCCCCTCGGCTCGCGCGTGTCCGAACAGGTCGGTGGCCTCGCCACGTCCCAGCAAGTCTTGCTTCAGGCGCGCTA
>JAEMQF010000383.1 GCA_022758925.1 Burkholderiales bacterium
ATGGCCAGCGGCCTGCCGGTGGCGATCGCGATGGCCGGCTCGTCGCTGCTCTACATCCTGATCAGCGGCGACCTGCCGCCGTTCGCCGTGATCCACCGCATGATCGGCGGCATCGACAGCTTCCCGCTGCTGGCGGTGCCGTTTTTCATCCTGGCCGGGAACCTGATGAACAACGCCGGCATCACGAATCGCATCTACAACTTCGCGCTGGCGCTGGTGGGCTGGTTGAAGGGCGGTCTGGGCCACGTCAACGTCATCGGCTCGGTGATCTTCGCCGGCATGAGCGGGACCGCGATCGCCGACGCCGCGGGCCTGGGCACGGTCGAGATCAAGGCCATGAAGGACCATGGCTACGAACTCGAGTTTGCGGTCGGCGTCACCGCCGCGTCGGCCACCCTCGGGCCGATCATCCCGCCCAGCCTGCCGTTCGTGATCTACGGGATGATGGCCAACGTCTCGGTCGGCGCGCTGTTCCTGTCGGGCATCCTGCCCGGCGTGCTGATGGCGGTGCTGATGATGGTCACAGTGGCGTACTACGCGCACAAGAACAACTGGGGCGGCGACGTCAAGTTCTCCGCCAGCCGCCTCGGCCGCGCGCTGCTCGAGTTGGCGCTCGTGATCGCCTTTCCGCTGGGCACCTGGGCCCTCGTCAACAAGCTCGACTTGCCGGTGCAGCCGGTCATGTTCGGTGCGATCGTCTCGCTGTTCGCGCTGGACCGGGTGTTCCGCTTCCAGGCGGTGTTGCCGATCATGACGCCGGTGCTGCTGATCGGTGGCATGACGACGGGCCTGTTCACGCCCACCGAAGGCGCCATCGCCGCCAGTGCCTGGGCCTTGTTCCTCGGCCTGGTGTGGTACCGCACGATGACGCCCAAGATGTTCGTCAAGGTGAGCCTGGACACGGTGGAAACCACGGCCACGGTGATGTTCATCGTCGCTGCCGCGTCGATCTTCGGCTGGATGCTCACCGCCACCGGCGTCACCGCGGCGATCGCCGAATGGGTGCTGGCCGTGACCAAACAGCCGTGGCTGTTCCTGCTGATGGCGAATCTGCTGATGCTGTTCGTCGGCTGTTTTCTCGAGCCGACCGCGGCGATCACGATCCTCGTTCCGATCCTGCTGCCGATCGCGCGCCAGCTCGGCGTGGACCCGGTGCACTTCGGCCTCGTGATGGTGCTGAACCTGATGATCGGCCTGCTGCACCCGCCGATGGGCATGGTGCTGTTCGTGCTCGCACGTGTCGCCAAACTGAGCGTGGAGCGCACCACGATGGCGATCCTGCCGTGGCTCGTGCCGCTGCTCGTGAGCCTGGTGATCCTGACCTACATTCCGGCGATCTCGCTGTGGATGCCGCGCACCTTCGGCTTCGCGAACTGACCGAAGTCCCGACAGGCCTGACCCAAGTCCCGACAGGCTCCTAGAATCGACGCCCCCGACCGAGTGCCGCCATCGAACCACTGCACAACCCACCACCATGACACAACGACTCGCAGGCAAGACGGCACTTGTCACCGCTGCCGGCCAGGGCATCGGCCGTGCCACGGCGCTCGCATTCGCGCGCGAGGGTGCGCGCGTGCTCGCCACCGACATCAACGCCGACCTGCTCGGCGAGCTCGGCCGCACGCCGGGCGTGACGACGCGGCGACTCGATGTGACCGATGCGAACGCGATCAGCGCGCTCGCCGCTGAACTCGGCGCGGTTCAGGTGCTGTTCAACGCTGCCGGCTTCGTGCACGCCGGCAGCATTCTCGATTGCGACGAAGCGGCTTGGGATTTTTCATTCAATCTCAACGTGCGTTCGATGTACCGCCTGTGCCGCGCGCTGCTGCCGGCGATGCTGGCGCACCATGCGCAGCAGCGCGTCGGCGCGTCGATCGTGAATGTGGCGTCGGGCGCGTCGAGCATCCGCGGCATCCCGAATCGCTTTGTCTACGGCGCGAGCAAGGCCGCGGTGATCGGCATGACGAAGGCGATTGCCGCCGACTTCATCAAGCAGGGAATTCGCTGCAACGCCATCTGCCCGGGCACGATCGAATCGCCTTCGCTGCGCGAGCGCATCCAGGCCCAGGCCTTGGCCAGCGGCCAGACGCTCGAGCAGGTCGAAGCCGCCTTCATCGCGCGCCAACCGATGGGGCGGCTGGGCACGCCCGAAGAGGTGGCGATGCTCGCCGTCTATCTCGGCTCCGACGAGTCGGCGTTCACCACCGGCACGGCGGTGCTCGTCGATGGCGGCTTCGCGAACTGAGCGCGACGCGGCGAGCAGCGCGAACATCGATCAAATCCAACCGAAGGACAGCACGACATGAAACTCATGCGCCACGGCCCCAAGGGCGCCGAAAAGCCCGCTCTCATCGATGCCCAGGGAAGGGTGCTCGATCTCTCCGATGTGTTGCCCGACATCACGGCGCAGACGCTCACACCCGGCGCCTTGAAGCGGCTGCGCGAGTTGGACCTCGCGAGCCTGCCGGTCGTGGCCAAACCCGGGCGCACCGCGCCGCCGTGGAGCGGTTGCGGCAAGTTCGTCGCCGTCGGCCTGAACTATTCCGACCACGCCGCCGAGACCGGCAATCCGATTCCGAAAGAACCGGTGCTGTTCATGAAGACGACGAGTTGCATCGTCGGCTGCAACGACGCCGTGGTGCTGCCCAAGGGCTCGGTGAAGGCCGACTGGGAAGTCGAACTCGGCATCGTCATCGGCTCGAAGACGCGCTACGTGAGCAAAGACGATGCGCTGCGCCACGTGGCGGGCTATTGCATCGTGAACGACGTGTCGGAGCGCGAATACCAGATCGAGCGCGGCGGCCAGTGGGACAAGGGCAAGGGCTGCGACACCTTCGGACCCATCGGCCCGTGGCTCGTGACCGCTGACGAAGTGCCGAACCCGCAGGACCTGTCGATGTGGCTGGAGGTGAATGGCAAGCGCCATCAGAACGGCAACACGCGCACCATGATCTTCGGCGTGGCGCACCTCGTGAGCTACATCAGCGAGTTCATGACGCTGTACCCGGGTGACCTGATCACCACCGGCACGCCACCCGGCGTGGGCCTGGGCATGAAGCCACCGCTGTTCCTGAAGGCAGGCGACACGATGCGGCTCGGGATCCAGGGTCTGGGCGAACAGTTTCAGCAAGTTCACGCCTGGAACCCTGAGCTGATCGACGCCTGAACTGAACGAGGGTCTTGAATGCCCGCCGCGCAATCGCCGATCATCCGCATCCACGCTGCCGACAACGTCGTCATCGCACGTCATCAATTGGTCGGGGGCACGCCGTTGCCCGGTGAGGGCGTCACCGTCAGCGGCCTGGTTCCGCCGGGGCACAAGGTCGCGGTGCGCGCGCTGGCGCGCGGCGAGGCGGTGCGGCGCTACAACCAGATCATCGGCACCGCCAGGACTGACATCGCGCCCGGCCAGCATGTGCACACGCACAACCTCGAGTTCAGCCACTTCGCGCGCGACCCTGCCGTCGGCCAGGGCGCGCAAGCCACGGCGTATGTGAAGCAGCCCGCCACGTTCCAGGGCATTCGCCGAGCCGACGGGCGCATTGCGACGCGCAACTATGTCGGCGTGCTGACCTCGGTGAATTGTTCGGCCACCGTGGCGCGCGCGATTTCCGATCATTTCCGGCGCGACATCCACCCCGAAGCGCTCGCCGCCTTCGCCAATGTCGACGGCGTGGTCGCGCTCACCCATGGCGGAGGCTGCGCCACCGCGAGCGACGGTGAACCGCTGCAGCTGTTGCGGCGCACCTTGGGAGGCTACGCACGCCACCCCAACTTCGCGGCGATCCTGGTCGTCGGCCTGGGCTGCGAGACGAACCAGATCGCCGGCTTGATGGAGCAGGAAGGCTTGAACGCCGGCACTGCGCTGCACACGTTTAACATCCAGGACACCGGCGGCACGCGCAAGACAGTGGCGCACGGCATCGAGCTCATCACCTGGCTGCTGGAAGAGGCGAACAAGATCAAACGCGAGCCGGTGAGTGCGAGCCACATCACGGTCGGCCTGCAATGCGGCGGCTCCGACGGTTACTCGGGCATCAGCGCGAACCCGGCGCTGGGCAGCGCGGTCGATCGCCTGGTGCGCCACGGTGGCACCGCGATCCTGTCGGAAACACCCGAGATCTACGGCGGCGAGCACCTGCTGACAAGGCGCGCGGTGTCGCAAGAGGTTGCCGAGAAACTGCTCGCGCGCATCCGCTGGTGGGAGCGCCACTGCGAGCGCAATGACGCCGAGATGGACAACAACCCCTCCGCCGGAAACAAGGCCGGGGGCCTGACGACGATCCTCGAAAAATCGCTCGGCGCGATCGCGAAGAGCGGCACGACGAATCTGGTGGACGTGTATGAATACGCGCAGCGCGTCAGCGCCAAGGGGCTGGTGTTCATGGACACTCCCGGCTACGACCCGGTCTCCGCCACCGGCCAGGTGGCGGGCGGAGCGAACCTGATCTGCTTTACCACCGGCCGCGGCTCGGCGTATGGCTGCGCGCCGTCACCTTCGCTGAAGCTGTCGACCAACACCGAGTTGTGGCGCAAGCAGGAAGACGACATCGACATCAACTGCGGTGATGTGATCGACGGCACCGCGAGCGTCGATGAACTCGGCGAGCGCATCTTCCAGGCGATGCTGCAAACCGCGTCGGGCGCCAGGACCAAGAGCGAAGTCCATGGCTACGGGCAAAACGAGTTCGTGCCGTGGCAACTCGGCGCGACGATGTAGGCGCAGGGCTGCAGCGCGCCGACACACGCGCGACCCATGAAGATCAGCGACGCACGCATCATCGTCTGCAGCCCCGGGCGCAATTTCGTCACGCTGAAGATCGAGACCGACGCGGGCTTGAGCGGCATCGGCGACGCCACGCTGAACGGGCGCGAACTGGCCGTGGCGAGTTACCTCACCGAGCATGTGGTGCCTTGCCTGATCGGCCGCGACCCGCACCAGATCGAAGACACCTGGCAGTACCTGTACCAGGGCGCATACTGGCGGCGCGGCCCGGTGACGATGAGTGCGATCGGCGCTGTGGACACTGCGCTGTGGGACATCAAGGCCAAGGCCGCCGGCATGCCGCTGTACCAGTTGCTGGGCGGCAAGAGCCGCAGTGGCGTGCTCGTCTACGGCCACGCGAACGGCAGCGATATCGAGCACACGGTTGACGAAGTGCTGCGAATGCGCGAACAGGGGTTCAAAGCGGTTCGCGCGCAAAGCGGCGTGCCGGGCCTGGCCAAGGTCTATGGCGTCGCGCAGGGCGATGGCCGCTACGAGCCGGCCGACTCCAGCCTGCCGAGCGTTCACGATTGGGCGAGCCACAAGTACCTGATGCACACGCCGAAACTGTTCGACGCGCTGCGCAGCGCCGTCGGGCCGGATCTGCACCTGCTGCACGATGTGCACCACCGCCTCACGCCCATCGAAGCCGCGCGCCTGGGCAAGGACCTGGAGCCGTATCGGCTGTTCTGGGTGGAAGACCCGACGCCGGCCGAAAACCAGGAAGCCTTTGCGCTGATCCGCCAGCACACGACAACCCCGATTGCCGTGGGTGAAGTCTTCAACAGCATCTGGGACTGCAAGGCACTGATCGAGAACCAGTGGATCGACTACATCCGGGCTTCGGTGACGCACGCCGGCGGCATCACGCACCTGCGCCGCATCGCCGACCTCGCGGCGCTGTACCAGGTGCGCACCGGCTGCCACGGCGCGACCGATCTGTCCCCGGTGTGCATGGGCGCGGCGCTGCATTTCGATCTGTGGCTGCCCAACTTCGGCATCCAGGAATACATGCCGCACACGCCGCAAACCGACGCCGTGTTCCCGCATGCCTACACCTTCAGCGATGGGATGCTGCACCCGGGCGAGGTTCCCGGCCATGGGGTCGAGATCGACGAGCTGCTGGCCGCGAAGTACCCGTATCGGCGCGCCTACCTGCCGGTGAACCGCCTGCAACACGACGCCACGTTGTGGAGTTGGTGAGGCGCGATGCCTCAGCGTGAGACGCCCGGTTTGCGCCGGGCGGGGCGTCGTTTACCCAACGCCGGCACCGGCACGGCCTGATCGATCAACTGCCGGCCGTCGCTCATCAGGAACTGCTTGAACGCCTGAGCCACCGGCGGCAGGCGTTTGTTGCGCCGGTGCACGACGTACCAGTTGAGCATCAGCGGAAAGCCTTGCACGTCGAGGATCGCCAGGCTGCGCGCGCGCAGCTCGCGGCTCACGGTGTGTGCTGACAGGAAGCTGATGCCCATGCCGGCGATCACCGCCTGCTTGATGGTCTCGGTGCTCTTGATCTGCATCGCAATCTTGAGCTTGGCCATGTGCGGGCCGAAACCATCGGCCATCGACTGCCAGGTGTCGGACCCTGTTTCGCGCACGATGAACGGCTCGCGCAACAAACGCGCCATGCCGATGCGCGACTCGCTCACGAGCGGGTGCTTGCGGGCGGCGACGATCACATAGGGATGCGGCGCAAAGGCCTCGTTGACGGTGTCGGCTTCCAGCGGCGGGCGCACCATCACCGCCAGGTCGGTGCGGTTCTCGGCCAGATCGGCGAGCAGCTCGTCACGGTTGCGCACCGTCAGGTTCAGCGTCACGCCTTTGTGGCGCCGCGCGAACTCGACGAGCAGGCGCGGGAAGAAATAGTCTCCCGCGCTGATCACGGCCACGTTGAGCTTGCCGCCCGCGACGCCTTTGAACTGCGTCATCGCGGCTTGGGCTTGTTCGAACTGCGCGATGATCGCGCGGCCGTGGTGCAGCAGCTCGGTGCCGGCGGCGGTGAGATAGATCTTCTTGCCGAGCTGCTCGAACAGCGGCAGACCCGCATGGTCTTCGAGCTTGCGCACCTGCGTCGAAACGGCGGGTTGCGTCAGGTGCAGTTCTTCGGCGGCGCGCGAATAGCTCGACAGCCGCGCCACGGCGTCGAACACCTTCAGCTGGCGCAATGTCGCGTGCTTCACCGTGCGGGCCGGGGGCAGCGCTGATCACAGGCGCCGCTGCCGTGCATGTATAACCCGCGAGTAATGCAATTCATCATTTAGTTTAATTATCATTTATCCATGGCAGCACCTAGCATCGGTTGACCGATGAACGAATCGTCTCGTGAGCATCGGCCTTCAGGAGATTTGCCATGACCGCCAACCCCTTCAACTCCCACGGCGACGAAGCCGGCACGGAGATCGAGCGCAGCGCCTTCAACGCCGCGTTCTACGAGCTCGGGCTGCGTTGGTTCTGGGACAGCGACACCTATCGCCAACTCTCGGCGACGGCCAGCGAACGCGAACGCGTGCGCGGCTACCTCGAAGCCGAACAGGCCCACATGCTGCGCGCCTACGACGCCGAGTTCCTGACCGACGCCATCCTCACCGCGAAGCGGCGGTGCCACGCTTCGATGGCGAATTGCGCGCCGTTGTCCGTGCCGCGCTTCAACTGGGCCGACGCGCGCTGGGGCGAAACCGGGTTCTGAGACGGGCACCGCCTCAGCGCTTGCCGAACGCCCTATCGTGGGAAACCGGGTCGACGCGCTTGAGTGACTCGATCAGCTGCCTGCGCAGCGCGGGGTGCTGTGCTTGCTGCGCAATTCGAGCACCGTGTGCCCGCCCGCCAGATCGTCGGTTCGCGCGACAGCTCGCGCGGCTGGGCCAGCAGCGAATCGTAGGAGGGCTTGGCTAGCGCCGACGTCATGTCGGGGATATGCGCCAAGCGCGGTGGCGTCGGCGCCGTCGGATGGCATGTATTGGGCCGCCTGCTCGCGCGGGGCAGCGTGCGAGCCAGGGCGATCAGTTACCGGCGTCTACATTCCAGTGCTTGAGTGTGCCAGCCACCATCTCGCGCATTTCCTTGGTCATTTTGGAATCCGATGTGGAGATTAACTGCTTCATCTCATTCACGACGTCAAGTGCCACGTCCCGCGGGTAGCCTGACTGCACTGGCTGTAGTAGCGACGACAGCAAGGAAATGTACGCGTACAGCCGGGTGTTTTTATCCTTGATCCCACGGACGAGTCCGATCGCCCGGCCGATTTGCCGATTCGCTTCGTTCGTACGACCCAGTTTGGCGAAGGCTGCACCACTTTCCATGATCGGCCTCCACTGCCAGTTCGAAGGAAGGTTTGGGTCGTCGCCGTCTAGCGCCTCTACCAGCCGAATCAGATTGGTACACCGGTCAAACGTAAGCTGAGGGGCCTCTCCCGGTTTCATTGCGGGCACGTTGTAATACGTCACGTGCGCAACGCGTGATCGGAGATGCTCAAACAGTTTGTCACCACGAACTTGTTCCGCCAACGCCGCCAGCCCGCCCACGTGCATGTGCACATCCATGCCCGGCAGTCGTATCGAAAAGATCCAGCTCGGCGTCTTGCGCGCTGTAGTGGGCAGCGATTGGTGGGTGCGCACGGCAAGCAAAGTTGCACCGAGGCTGCCGGACATGCCCTCTAGAGAGCCGAACGACTCGGCAGCATTGACGAGAATCGCTACGTCCGCGAGGATCTCCGTGGACGGGCGCTTCGACGCCGGTGGTGTGTTCGCCGTCCACGCCTGCAACAGTTCGAGGCGCCTGTCGACGGGTTTGGAAGCATCTTCGACAAGATCAAGAATCAACTCCCTGATGGCGAACCGCGCATCAATGCCTTCTCGATCGGCAAGTGACTCCAACGCCTCGGATTCCCGAACAATCAGGGTCAACGAGCAGACGTAGGTCGGTTCCACAAACAACGCGCGCAACTTTTCTATTCGCGCTTCCAGCGATCCAGAAATCGTTTGACCGCAATCCTGAGCCTTCCCGCTCTGCCCGGTTAGCACCAATGACAGACCAACACATAGCAGTTGAACCAGCTTCATGTGATCCACTGCTAGAGCACGAGATCGACTTCGTAGTCCCACCGTCCTCTGGACTCGCACACTGGATTGGCCTTGTCACCCACGATTTGGTAGACCGACACGTTCCCACCCCCATTGTCGATTTCAATGAAAGCGGCGCGATCGAAAGTAAACGCCTCCAGACTCGCGCATCCAGCGAGGTTCTCGAACAGTAGCTTGTTCTGCGGCGATTTCGGTATCCGGGTTCTTGTGTCGTCGATGAGGGCGAGGTGCGTCGCGCTACAGCCGCGCCCCGCGCTGCTATTAAAGCTGACACGAATCAGATTGTCGGCCTGTCCATCGTTGTCGATGTCGATACGAGCCATACCCGCGATGGGATATTTGGACCACGACCAGTCTGGGATATCGATCGCGTCCACTGCGTGCTGCAGTGTGAATTCCACGGCACGCCGCTTGTCAAGCTTGTCTGGCGAGCACACGGGCAGGCCGCTTCCTACGGTGTTCTCAACCAGCGCCTGCACGGCCCTGAAAGCGCATACCGACTCAAATCCGGCGTCACCGAGCTTCCAGAGCTTGTTCAACTCGTTACCGCGCCATGAACTGACGTAACCCCGGCCATTCAACTGAACGACCTGGAGATCCATGATGCCGGACTCGAACAGGTTCAGCTCATGGTGCACCGCGCCCTTTCGGCCGGCTCGGGCATACGCGGAGGAAGCGCGCATCGTCCCTTCCGTGAGCATGATCAGGTTGTCCGGGATTCCGTCATGATCCAAGTCGATCCGCCAATGTTCGCCTTGGCGCACAACCCCTTGTTCAGTGGCGAGCAGTTCTTGAATCCGGGGTTCTTCCAGCCAGCCTTCTGACTTGGCGAGAATCGCGCTCAACTCTCCGCGACTGGCGCGGTCCGCCACAGCGAGGCACGCCGCGACATCAGCCGATTGGGGAACCTCCTCGCCGCGAGCTTTGCGAAGCGCCACCACCAACTCGGTAATTCGCGCGTCATACACTTCAGTCAGGCAAAGGCGTGTGGTGCACTTCCCCCGCACTTGAACAATCCAGCGGCGCTGCTGTTGCCTGAGAAGGCTGGCCTCCTTGCTGGCCCGCATGGCTTGCCCGTATAAAGACGACAGCCAGTCATCGCGCCGCGAGAGAACGGCGTCGCCACACACAAGTGTCTCTGCAGTGTTTGCTGCGCGACCGCAATCGAATGCCGCGGAACGTGCCGCCGGCGCGTTTGCGCACAACAACAGACTGACCAGTGCCAAGCGATGGCAAAGCCCGAGGCCACCTGAGGCGTTGCAACCCATCATGCTTCAACCCTTCTCTTCCGAGTGCGAATAGTGCGTGCATCCATGCATGCGGCACTACTCGACCCGGCGCTGCGGTCGAGACCAGCGTGACGAAATTGGGGCGGCGTCTACCTTTGGCTGCATAGAGCTGAAGACACACCGCAAACCATCGGTTGTCGTTGGGCGCGCGGCCGATCGCTGGCGGGGTCAGGTGGCGGGCGACACCTCCAATTGGGCAGCGCTGCTATACGCTTGCCGGGGCAGCGCTGCCCATTACGAATCGAGGGCTGCCAACACCTGCCCGCCACCAAAACTGCTCTGCTGCGGCACCGACCCGCCGCGAGTCACCTTGATCGCGCAATACTTGAACTCGGGAATCTTCGCGAACGGATCGAGCGCGGCGTTGGTGAGCTTGTTGATCGCTGCTTCGTAGTAGCAAAACGGCACGAACACCGCGCCGCGCGGCGTGCCGTCGCCGGCGCGTGCGTAAAGCGACACCGTGCCGCGGCGTGACGTGAGCGTCACCAGGTCGCCGGGCCTGGCGCCGAGCGCGTCGAGGTCGAGCGGGTGCAGCGTCGCAGTCGGATCGGGCTCGAGCGCGTCGAGCACGCTCGCGCGGCGCGTCATGCTGCCGGTATGCCAATGTTCGAGCTGGCGGCCGGTGATCAGCACCATCGGGTACTCGGCGTCGGGCCGCTCGTCGGCCGGGATGATGTCGGCCGGCACGAAACGCGCCTTGCCGCCTTCGCGCGGAAAGTCATGGTCGAACACGACCGAAGTCCCTGGGTCGCCCTCGTTCACGCAGGGGTAGGTGACGGCGTGTTCGCGCTCCAGTCTTTCCCACGTGATGCCGCCGATGCTCGGCATCGTATGCCGCATCTCGTCGAACACCTCCGACACATGGCCGTAGTTCCAGCCGCAGCCGAGTTTGTTCGCGATCTGCTCGATGATCCACAGGTCCTGGCGCGCGTCGCCCGGAGGCGGAATCGCCTGGCGGCCCATCTGCACCAGGCGGTCGGTGTTCGTGAAGGTTCCGGTCTTCTCGGGGAACGCGCTTGCGGGCAAGATCACGTCGGCGAGATAAGCGGTCTCGGTCAGGAAGATGTCTTGCACGACCAGATGCTCGAGCGCCGCGAGCGACTCGCGCGCATGGTTCGCATCGGGGTCCGACATCGCGGGGTTCTCGCCCATCACGTACATGCCGCGTATCGTTCCTTCCTTGATCGCGTGCATCACTTCGACCACGGTCAGGCCCACCTTGTCATCGAGCGTGCCGGGCGCGAGCTTCCACGCGGCTTCGAACCGGGCTCGAACCGGCGCCTCGATCACGCGCTGGTAGTCGGGCAGCATCATCGGAATCAAGCCCGCGTCGGACGCGCCCTGCACATTGTTCTGGCCACGCAGCGGGTGCAAGCCCGTGCCGGGGCGGCCGATCTGGCCCGTCATGAGCGAGAGTGCGATCAGGCAGCGCGCGTTGTCGGTGCCGTGCACATGCTGGCTGATGCCCATGCCCCACAGGATCATCGACGCCTTCGACGTCGCGTACAGGCGCGCCACGTAGCGCAGCGTCGCGGCGTCGATGCCGCAGATCGGCGCCATCGCCTCAGGCGTATAGCCCTGGACGTTGCGGCGCAGTTCTTCATAGCCGATGGTGCGGCTGGCGATAAATTTTTCGTCGACCAGACCTTCCGTCACGATCACGTTCATCAGCGCGTTCAGCAGCGCGACGTCGGTGTCGGGCTTGAACTGCAAATAGCGGTGCGCCACACGCGTGAGCGAGGAGCGCCGTGGGTCGCACACGATCAGCTTGGTGCCGGCCTTGGCCGCATTCTTCATCCATGTTGCGGCGACAGGGTGGTTCACGGTCGGGTTCGCACCGATCAGGATCACGACCTCGGCTTTCGTCACGTCTATGACCGGGTTGCTCACCGCGCCAGAGCCGATGCCCTCCAGCAAAGCCACCACCGACGACGCATGGCAAAGCCGCGTGCAGTGGTCGACGTTGTTGCTGCCGAAACCCGTGCGCACCAGCTTCTGGAACAGGTAGGCCTCTTCGTTGCTGCCCTTGGCCGAGCCGAAACCCGCGAGCGACTTGCTTCCATGCAAGTCGCGAAGTGCCTTGAGTTTGCCGCCGGCAAATTCCAGCGCTTCATCCCAGCTCGCTTCGCGGAACACGTCCATCACACGCTCGGGGTCCATCGCGAAATCGCCGCGCTTGGGCGGCGCGTCGCTGCGGCGGATGAGCGGTCGGGTCAGGCGCTGCGGATGGTGTGCGTAGTCAAAACCATAGCGGCCCTTGACGCACAGGCGCCCGCGGTTGGCCGGGCCGTCGCGCCCCTGGACGAAGAGGATCTTGTCGTCCTTCACGTGGTAGCTGAGCTGGCAGCCGACACCACAGTACGGGCACACGGAATCGACCTGTTTGTCGGGCACGGCCAGCGCGGCGTTGCGAGCCGGCATCAACGCGCCCGTCGGACAGGCCTGAACACATTCGCCGCAGGCGACGCAGGTCGAGGCGCCCATCGCATCGTCCATGTCGAACACGATCTTCGCGTGCTCGCCGCGAAACGCGAGGCCGATCACGTCGTTCACCTGCTCGTCGCGGCAGGCTCGCAGACACCTTGTGCATTGGATGCAGGCGTCAAGATTGACGGCGATCGCCGGGTGCGACAAGTCGGGCGCCACTTGCGCGCGCGCTTCGAAGCGCGGCTTGCCCATGCCGAGCCTGGCCGCCCATTGATCGAGTTCGTTGTGGCGCGTGAATGCCTTCTCGGGCATGTCGGCGAGCAGCAGTTCGAGCACCAGCTTTTGCGAGCGCAAGGCACGCTCGCTGTCGGTCGTGACCACCATGCCCGCGCTCGGCGCGCGGCAACAGGACGGTGCGAGCACACGCTCGCCGCCGATTTCGACGACGCAGGCACGGCAGTTGCCCACGGCTTCGAGGCCGCCGTTGTAGCAAAGGTGCGGAATTTCCACGCCTTCGCGCTTCGCGATCTCGAGCAGGTTCTCGCTCGCGCGACCCGTCACGTCGCGCCCGTTGAGCTTGAAGCTGACGCTGGGCGCGTCGAGTGCTGCCGCTTCCTTGCGTGTGACTGCGTTCATGGGGATGTCGCCACGTTACTGCATGCGTCCCGCGACGCACGAGACGCTGGTGCTTCGGTGCAAGGCGCGCTTTCGGCACATTGCAGACCTTTGAACGTCCGTTATGCGTGCGACGTTCGGCGCGGCGCGGCAGGCGGCACCCGGCGGGGGCTCATGCTGGGGCGGTCTGCGCTTCGCTCCGACTGCACTGTGCTGCTCAGCCTGGGGTCGCGCCGCTGAACTCGCTGCGTTCGCTGCGCTCACTACGCTCAAACAGACGCGGCGAGTCAGTTTTGGATGCGCGCTGGCGCGCGCCGACCCCAGGCCTCCGCTGCTCGTCGCCCCAGAAATCGCCCCCACCGGGTGCCGCCTGCCGCGCTGCAACCGTTCGGTTCTTTGCGATGAAAGACCAAGACATATTGATCCGCGCGCCTCCAAGCGAGTTAGGAGGTGTCTCAGGGGCGCTGCCAAACGCAGGTGGTGTTCGCAACGAAGACCCCAACCGTGGCAGCGCGGCAGGTGGTACCCCCAGGGGGCGATTTCTGTGGCGGCGAGGAGCGCAGCCTTGGAGTCGGCGCGCGCAGCGCGCATCCAAAACTGACTCGCCGCGTCTGTTTGAACGTAGCGAACGAAGTGAGCGAAGTGAGTTTGCGGCGCGACTCCAAGGCGAGCACCACAGCGGAGTCGGAGCGAAGCGGAGACCGCCACAGCATGAGCCCCCTGCGGGTACCACCTGCCGCGCCGCGCAAACCTTGACTCGCAAGAGTGGACGCCTGCGAAAGGCAGCAATGGGCCGAAAGCCGACTCACCCTCCCGACCCGCAACAACACGACTCATGCCAGCTCCTGCGGGAAGTACTTGATGACGCAGTCGACAGGGTTCGGCGCCGCCTGGCCCAGGCCGCAAATCGACGCGTCGCGCATCACGGCCGAGAGATCGGCGAGCAAGGCCACGTCCCACTTCGGTTTTGCGATCAGCAGCGACGCCTTGGCCGTGCCGTTGCGGCAAGGTGTGCACTGGCCGCACGACTCGTGTTCGAAGAATCGCATCAGGTTGCGCGCCGCGCCGGCTGCGCTGTCCTTGTCGGACAGCACCATCACCGCCGCCGAGCCGATGAAACAGCCATACGGCTGGAGCGTGTCGAAATCGAGCGGGATGTCAGCCAGCGACGCGGGCAGGATGCCGCCCGACGCGCCACCCGGAAGATAGGCGTAGAAGGTGTGCCCGTCGAGCATGCCGTCGCAATGCTCGGCGATCAATTCGCGCATCGTGATGCCCGCGGGCGCGAGCTTCACACCTGGGCTCTTGACGCGCCCCGACACCGAGAACGAACGCAAGCCCTTGCGCCCGTTGCGCCCGTGCGAGGCAAACCAGGACCCGCCTTTTTCCAGGATTTCGCGCACCCAGTGCAGCGTCTCGAAATTGTGTTCGAGCGTGGGCCGGCCGAACAGACCCACTTGCGCCACATACGGCGGGCGCAGGCGGGGCATGCCGCGCTTGCCTTCGATCGACTCGATCATCGCCGACTCTTCGCCGCAGATATACGCTCCGGCGCCGCGCCGCAACGTGATCTCGGGCATTCCGGCGTAGGGCGGGTGCGCGCGCAACTTCGCGAGTTCGGCCTCCAGCATCGCGCGGCAGCCGTGGTACTCGTCGCGCAGGTAGACGTAGATGCGGGCGATGCCCGCGGCCCAGGCGGCGATCAGCATGCCTTCGATAAAACGATGCGGGTCGCGCTCCAGGTAGACCCGGTCCTTGAACGTGCCGGGCTCGCCTTCGTCGATGTTCACCGCGAGCAGCCGCGGCGCGGCTTCGTTGCGCACGATGCGCCACTTGCGCCCGGCGGGAAAGCCCGCGCCACCGAGGCCGCGCAGGCCCGAGTCTTCCAGCGTCGAGATCACGACTTCGACGTCGAGTTCGCCCGCGATGCAGCGCTTGAGCAGGCGATAGCCGCCCTGCGCCTGGTACGCAGCGAGGTCGATGTAGGGCTCCGGCTGGTGTCTGGTTGCGCCGGCTTTCACCTTGGCCAGCACTGTCTCGCAGGTGGCATGAGGCACAGGGTTCTGGCCGACCGCGACCGCAGGAGCCTGTTCGCAGCGGCCGATGCACGGCGCGCCGATCACGCGCACGCCCTTGCCGAGCAGCCCTGGCAGGCGCGCCAGCAAGTCCCGCGCGCCGGCCATTTCACACGCCAGGCTGTCGCAGACACGAACCGTCAACGCCGCCGGCGCAGCCGCGCCTTCCTTGACGATGTCGAAGTGGTGGTAGAACGACGCCACCTCATAGACCTCGGTCTGCGCCAGGCCCATCTCTTGCGCCAGGGCGGCGAGATGGCGCGTGCTCAGATGTCCGTAACGGTCTTGCACCCGGTGCAGGTGTTCGATCAGCATGTCATGCGCGCGCGAATGCTCGCCGAGCAGGCTGCGCACTTCGTCCAGCGCCGCAGGGTCGACCACCCTGCCCTTCGGCGCCTCGCGTTTTTGCTGCCGCGTCGATGCCGCGGGCGCGATCGGAATGATCGTGGCTGGAGTCATGCTGGATGGAAGGCCTGGACGCTCAAGCTGGCCCCGCCTACAACAAGCCCGCGCCGCGCGCCCACTGGTACTTCGCCGCCAACACCGCGACCGGAATCTCGGTCGAGTAGGCGTAAGCCGGGATTCCGTGTTCGTACAGATACTGCGCGGCTTCTTCCACCTGCACGTCGCCGGCGAGCGATGCGACCATCGGTTTTTCGATGCCCTTGGCGCGCATCTCGTCGCGCGCTTCGACCATGATCTTCGCGAACACCATCGGCGGCGTGACGATGGTGTGCCAGTAGCCCAGGATCAGCGCATGGATGCGCTCATCCGACAGGCCGAGCAGGACAGTGTTCTTGTACGTCAGCGGCGGCTCGCCGCCGGTGATGTCCACCGGGTTGCCCGCGGCACCGAACGGCGGAATGAACTTGCGGAACGCTGCGTCGAGATCGGCCGGCATCGGCATCAGTTTCAAGCCGTTGTCGACGCAGGCGTCGGACAACAACACGCCCGAGCCGCCGGCGCCGGTGATGATGACGATGTTCTCGCCCTTCGGCGTGGGCAGCACCGGAATGCCGCGCGCGAAGTCGAGCAGGTCGCGCAGGGATCGGGCGCGAATCACGCCCGACTGGCGCAGCACGTCTTCATAGATCTTGTCGTTGCCGGCGAGTGCGCCGGTGTGTGAACTCGCCGCCTTCGCCCCGGCCGAGGTGCGCCCGGCCTTGAGCATGATCACCGGTTTCTTCTTCGAGACGCGCTTGGCGACTTCGGCAAACGCGCGCCCGTCCTTCAGGTCTTCGCAGTGTTGCGCGATGACCTTGGTGTTCGGGTCCTGCTCGAAGAACAGCAGCAGGTCGTCTTCGTCGATGTCGCTCTTGTTGCCCAGGCCGACGATCGCCGACACGCCCATCTTCGCCGAGCGCGAGAAGCCGATGATCGCCATGCCGATGCCGCCCGATTGCGACGACAACGCGGCCGAGCCTTTCACGTCGTAGGCGGTGCAGAACGTCGCGCACAGATTCGCCGGCGTGTAGTAGAAGCCGTAGATGTTCGGCCCCATCAGGCGGATGTTGTACTTGCGCCCGATCGCGACCAGCTCGTCTTGCATCGCATGCTGGCCGGTCTCGGCAAAGCCCGAAGGGATGAGCACCGCGCCGGCAATCTTCTTCTCGCCGCATTCGGTGAGCGCACCGGCGACGAGCTTGGCCGGGATTGCGAACACGGCGACGTCGATCTCGCCGGCAACGTCTTTCACGCTCTTGTACGCCTTGAAGCCCATGATCTCGGCCGACTTCGGGTGGATCGGGATGATGGCGCCCTTGTAGCCGCCGTTGATCAGGTTCTTCATCACCGAATTGCCGATCTTGCCGGGCTCATCCGAAGCGCCGATCACCGCCACCGAGCGCGGATTCATGATGCGGTTCATCGACTTCACGACTTCCGCCTCCGGTGGCCGATAGCGCGCCGGCTTCTGCGCGAAGTCGACGACGATGCGAACGTCGGCGGCGATCGCTGAATCCTTGGAAGCGAACACCGGATTCAGGTCCATCTCCGAGATTTCCGGAAAGTCGCTGACCAGCTGGCTCACGCCGACGATCAACTTCGCGAGCGCTTCGCGATGCACCGGGTCGCTGCCGCGCACCCCTTTCAGCATTTCCGCGGCCTGGATGCCGTCGAGCATCGACAGTGCGTCGGCTCTCGTGGCCGGGGCCAGCCGGAACGTGATGTCTTTCAGCACTTCGACAAGCACACCGCCGAGGCCGAACGCAACCAGCTTGCCGAAGCTCGGGTCGGTGACGGCGCCAACGATCACCTCTTGTCCGCCCTTGAGCATTTGCTGCACCTGCACGCCGACCACCTTGGCGTCGGCCTTGTACGCCTTCGCGTTCTTCAGGATCGTCTCGTAGGCCTTGGACGCGTCTTGCGCGCTGGCCACGCCGACGATCACGCCGCCCGCTTCCGTCTTGTGCAGGATGTCGGGCGAAACGATCTTCATCACCACCGGGAAGCCCATCGCCGCGGCCATCTTCGCCGCTTCCGCGGCGCTGCCCGCCAGCCCTTCCTTCGGCACCGCGATGCCATAGGCGTCGCATACCTGTTTGCCCTCGGGGGCGGTGAGGGAGGTGCGCCCTTGCGCTTTCACGCTGTCCAGCAGCTGGCGAACGATGGTCTTGCTCATGTTGTCCTCGGCACGGTTCAATGGTTTCGGAGCGCGCGGCCACTTGCGGCTGCGCCAGGGCTGCTGGTTCAGATTACGCGTGCTTCGCGCAGTGCGGCGATCTCATGCGCACCATACCCCAGTTGCGCCAGCACTTCGTCGGTGTGTTCGCCCAGCAGCGGCGAGCGCGTGAAGACCGTGGCGCTGTCCGACATCTTGATCGGATTTCCGACCGACAGATACTTGCCGCGCGTCGGGTGATCGACCTCGACCACGGTGCCCGTGGCGCGCAATGACGGATCCTCGGCGATCTCTTTCATCGACAGAATCGGCCCGCACGGGATGTCGTATTTGTTCAGGATGTCCATCGCCTCGATCTTGTCCTTCGTCATCGTCCACTGCTCGATGCGGGCGAAGATCGGCTTCAGGTGCAACAGCCGCGCGCCCGGCGTGGCGTAGGCTTCGTCGGTGATCCAGTCTTCCTCGCCGATGACTTTGCACACCGCCGGCCAGACCGCGGCCTGGGTGATGAAGTAGATGTAGGCGTTCGGGTCGGTCTCCCAGCCCTTGCACTTGAGTATCCAACCCGGCTGGCCGCCGCCCGAGGCGTTGCCGGCGCGCGGCACCGCCTCGCCGAACTTGCCGTCGGGGTACTGCGGATATTCATGCATCGTGTGGTTGCGGTCCAGGCGCTGCTGGTCACGCAGCTTGACCCGGCACAGGTTGAGCACCGCGTCCTGCATCGGCGCCAGCACCTTCTGGCCGCGGCCGGTGCTGTTGCGCTGGTACAGCGCGGCGACGATGCCCAGCGCCAGGTGCAGCCCGGTGCCCGAGTCGCCGATCTGCGCGCCGGTCACCATCGGCGGGCCGTCGTCAAAACCCGTTGTCGACGCGGAAC
Organism: Burkholderiales bacterium; assembly: GCA_022758925.1. Classification (GTDB taxonomy): domain Bacteria; phylum Pseudomonadota; class Gammaproteobacteria; order Burkholderiales; family Burkholderiaceae_C; genus JAEMQF01. The sequence continues at coordinate 18,751 of JAEMQF010000383.1, forward strand.
CGCCTGCGCATTGCGCGACGTTCTCGTAAACCTTGCAGTCTTCATACTTGCCGGGTCCGAAGCCCTTCAC
>JAEMQF010000184.1 GCA_022758925.1 Burkholderiales bacterium
CGCAGGCATAGCTCGGGCTATGGCGAGCATTTGCAACGACGAGCAGGCGTCTTCTGGCGTGATGAGCGGGCATGATCGAAAGACTCTCAGCCTCTCAGTCCTTCTTGCTCAACAACGAAAGAAACTCTCGCCGCAGCGCCGGGTTCTTCAGAAAGGCGCCGCGCATGACGCTGTTCGTCATCATTGCGCCATCGTCTTTCACACCGCGCCAGTGCATGCAGAAGTGGTCGGCCTCCATCACGATCGCCAGGCCGTCGGGCTTGACGTGTTCCTGCAATTCGTCGGCGAGCATCTTCACCGCCTCTTCCTGAATCTGCGGTCGAGTCATGACCCAGTGGCAGATGCGTGCGTATTTCGAAAGGCCGATCAGGTTTGAATGCTCGTTGGGCAGGACACCGATCCAGACATTGCCCATGATCGGGCACAGGTGATGCGAGCAGGCGCTGCGCACCTTGATCGGGCCGATGATCATCAGCTCGTTCAGGCGCGACACGTTCGGGAACTCCGTCAGCGCCGGCATCGGCTGATAGCGGCCGGCGAACACCTCGCTGATGAACATCTTGGCGATGCGCCGCGCCGTGTGACGCGTGTTGTGATCGCTTTCGGTATCGATCACGAGCGCCTGCAGCACCTCCTGCATCCTGGCTTCGACCTCGGCCCGCAACTCATCGAGCTCGCCGTCGCGGATGAACGGCGCGATGTTGTCGTTGGCGTGGTAGCGCGCCTGGGCACCGACCAGCCGATAGCGGATCCGGTCCGACGCCGACAGGCGTGACAGTTCGTCTTCAGTGCGGAAAATCCGCGTGGGCACTTCGCGCATCATGACGCTCCTTCTGGATCTGGGTTTGGCGAAGCCTACCGCATGCGCCGCGCCCGTAGACTGCGTGCGGTGAAAACCCCTGCAATCGGTGTGCCGGCCAAGGCAGCGAACGCTGGCGAACCCTCCTCGCTGCCGTTGGCCGTGTTGCTGCAGCATTGCGCCGACGCGGTGCGCGCCGTGCGCGGCGGCGAGTCGCTGAACGCGGCGCTTGAGCGATGCCCTGGCCCGGCACGGGCAGGCACGCAGGCCTTGAGCTTTCACGCCTTGCGCTGGCTCGGTTCGGCGCTGGCGGTGCGCACGCTGCTGGCGCCACGCGCGCCGCCACCCGAGGTCGATGCCTTGCTGCTCAGCGCACTGACCTTGTTGTGGCCGGGCGCGAGCGCCGCGTACGCCGAACACACGGTGGTCGACCAGGCGGTGCTGGCTGCGAAGCGGCAGGCGCCGCGCAGCGCCGCCTTCGTCAACGCCGTGTTGCGGCGCTTCCTGCGCGAGCGCGATGCGTTGAGCGCTGCCGCGCTGCGCGATCCCGCGGCACGCTTCAATCATCCGCTTTGGTGGGTCGAGCGCTTGACGCTCGACTGGCCGCAGCACGCGATGGCGATCCTGCAGCGTGCGAACCAGCACCCCCCGATGCACCTGAGGATCAACGCCCGGCGCATGACAGCGCCGGAATACGTTGCGCGCCTGGCTGAACAGGGCATCGCGGCGCTGGCCCGCGGTGCCCAGTGCGTGACGCTGCACGAGCCCTGCCCGGTGTCGCGCCTGCCCGGCTTCGCGCAGGGCGAGGTGTCGGTGCAGGACGCAGCCGCACAACTCGCCGCGCCCTTGCTGCTGGGGCATGGCCTGGGCCCGGGTTCAAGAGTGCTGGACGCCTGCGCCGCACCCGGCGGCAAGACGGCGCATCTGCTCGAGTTGGCCGATCTCGACGTCACGGCAGTCGATCGTGATGGCGTGCGCCTGCAACGGGTCAGCCAGTCACTCGATCGGCTGGGCCTGCGCGGCCGCACGCTGTGCGCCGATGCCGCCGACCCGCACGCTTGGTGGGACGGCACGCCGTTCGACGCGATTCTGCTTGACGCCCCGTGCAGCGCCTCCGGGATCGTGCGGCGCCACCCCGATGTGCGCTGGCTGCGCCGCGCCTCCGACCTTGAAGCGATGGCCCTCACGCAGGACCGTTTGCTCGACGCGCTTTGGCCCCTGCTCAGGCCCGATGGGCGAATGCTCTATGCCACATGCTCTGTCTTCAAGTGCGAGGGCCAGGATCGGATCGACGCTTTTTTGCAACGCCGGCACGATGCCGGAGTCGCACGCCGGCCCGCATCACCCGGCCACCTGTTGCCGCTGCCCGACAATGAGCCACACACCAGCCGCGCCGCGATTGCCTCCCCCGGTGACGGGTTCTACTACGCCCTGCTCGAGAAACTCGCAGTTTGACTCCGATTCACGCGACACCGCCCGATGCCCGAGCGCCAGCCGCGGCACGCCGCATTGCGGCCGGGAGTGCGGAGCGCCTGTCGCCGTTGTCACGCCGCGCGCTGCTGATGGCCGGCGTGGCGCTGTGGCTTGGGCCTCGGGCATGGGCCGCGACCACGCCCGCGTTGACGTTTTTCGAGATCGACCGCGAAGACGACGCCGTGGCACTGAACTATGTCGTCGACTTCGAACTCGCCCCGGCCGTGGAAGATGCCCTCGGCAAAGGCATCCCGCTGCACTTCATGGCCGAGGTCGAGGTGTTGCGCAGCCGCTGGTACTGGCGCGACCGGCGCATCGCCCACGCAGTGCGCACGTGGCGCATCGTATTTCAGCCTCTCACGTCCAACTACCGCGTCAGCTTCGGGGGCCTGAGCCGCACCTACCCGAGCCGCAGCGAAGCGCTCGCCACGATCACGCGCAGCGGGCGCTGGAGGATCGTCGAGCCGGGCCAGGTCGAACCCGACAGCCACCACTATCTCGAGTTCAGGTTTCGCCTCGACACGAGCCAGCTGCCGCGGCCGATTCAGATCGGCATCGGCGGTCAAGCCGACTGGACGCTGGAAGTCGAGCGCACCCAGGCGTTCAGCTGACGCCGCGGTGGTGCGATGCTCAAAGCAACGCGTTGGGCCTGGGTCGTCTCGCTGGTGGCAGTGACGGGCGCCGCGCTGGTGCTCGCCTTCCTGCTCTCGTTCGCCACCAATTCGCCGGCACTCTACGAGCGCTACTACCTGTGGCTGTTCTGGCTGAACGTGGCGGTGGCAGGCTTGTTGACGCTGGTCATCGTGATCGCCTCGGCGCGCCTGGTCGTGCGCTTGCGCCGGCGCAAGTTCGGCAGCCGGCTGTTGCTCAAACTGGCGGCAATCTTCGCCACCGTCGGCGTGATTCCCGGGGTGTTGATCTACACGGTGAGTTTTCAGTTTGTCTCACGCAGCATCGAAACCTGGTTCGACGTGCGTGTCGAAGGCGCACTCGACGCCGGCTTGAACCTGGGCCGCGCCACCCTTGACGCACGTGTCAGGGAACTTGGCGAGCGCACCCGCGCCGCCGCCGAGCGGCTCGCCGAAGCCGCAGCCAGCCCACGCCCGCTGGCACTCGAGCGCCTGCGTGAGGGCCTGGACGCGCAAGACGTCGCGATCACTGGCCCGGCCGGCCAGACGCTCGCCGCCGCGGGCGGGTCGGCGACTTCGCTGCTGCCCGATCGCCCAAGCCAGACCATGCTGCGTCAGGCGCGCCTGCAACGCGTGACGAGCCAGCTCGAGGGCCTGGACGAAGACAACCCGGCGGCGGCGGTCAGTGCCCGGGTGCGTGCGCTGGCATTGATCCCGAGCCGCGAATTCGGCTTGGGCGAGCAGGAGCGTTTCCTGTACGTCACGCAGGCCCTTCCCCAGTCGCTGGCGATGAACGCACTCGCGGTGCAATCGGCGTATCGCGAATACCAGCAGCGCGCCCTGTCGCGCGACGGCCTGCGCCGCATGTACATCGGCACCCTGACCCTGACGCTGGTCCTGGCCGTGTTCACCGCGGTTCTGCTCGCCGCCTTGCTCGGCAACCAGCTCGCGCGGCCGTTGTTGCTGCTCGCCGAAGGGGTGCGCCAGGTGGCAGGCGGCGACTTGGGCGTCAAACCGGTGTTCGCATCGCGCGACGAACTCGGCGGCCTGACGCGAGCGTTTGCCGACATGACGCAACAACTCGCCGACGCACGCAGCCTGGTGCAACGCAGCGTGGCCCAGGTCGAAGGTGCGCGCGCCGAACTGCAGACGATTCTGGACAATCTCAGCGCCGGCGTCATCGTGTTCGACAGCCTGGGTCGCATCGACATCACGAATCCCGGCGCGACACGCATCCTGCGCCTGCCCCTGGCTGCGTACCGGCTTCGCCGCCTCGACGAGGTGCCCGGGCTGGCCGCGTTCGGCAAGGCCATCGAGCAGCGCTTCGAGCTGCACGGCGCGAACCTGGCGGCGGGCGAGCAGCCTCTTTGGCAGGATTCGTTCGAGCTTGCGGCACCCGACCCATCGCATCCGGAACATTCCGCCGGCGAGCAGCGTGCCAGCATGACGCTGCTCGTGCGCGGCGCGCCGATGCCGCAGGGCGCACGCCTGCTCGTGTTCGACGACATCACCGACGTCGTCTCGGCGCAGCGCAACCTGGCCTGGAGCGAAGTGGCGCGGCGCCTGGCGCACGAAATCAAGAACCCGCTGACGCCGATCCAGCTGTCCGCCGAGAGGCTTCAACTCAAGCTCGAGTCCAAACTGCGTGGCGCCGACCTGGCGATGCTGACCCGCTCGGTGGGCACCATCGTGACCCAGGTTCAGGCGATGAAGAGCCTCGTCAACGAATTCCGCGACTATGCGCGCCTGCCGGCCGCGATGCTGGTTCCGCTCGACCTGAACGCCTTGATCAGCGAAGTGCTCGCGCTGTACTCCACCGCGCAGGATGCAGGCCGCTTGCACGCCGATCTCGGCGAAGGCCTGCCGACGATCCTGGGCGACAGCACACAATTGCGCCAGATCGTTCACAACCTGGTGCAAAACGCGCTCGACGCCGTCGCCGACCAAGTCGACGGCCGCGTGCGGATCAACACCGAAACATCGCGCAATGCACGCGGCGAGCCGCGTGCGGTGCGCCTGCAAGTCATCGACAACGGTCCCGGCTTCGCGGAGAAGGTATTGCAGCGTGCATTCGAACCCTACGTCACCACCAAGAACAAGGGCACAGGACTGGGCCTGGCCGTCGTGAAAAAAATCGCCGACGAACATGGAGCGCGGGTGCGAATCGCCAACCTGGGGCAGGCCAGTCCAGGCCTGTCCGGGGCCGGCGCGACGCATGGCGCACAAGTTTCGCTATCATTTTCCAAACTCGCGCCGGGCAACAGCCCTGCGGCAGCGGCGGCAACAGCCGTCGCTGACCGAGCGCATTGAGAATTCATGGCCACCATTCTTGTAGTTGACGACGAACTGGGCATTCGCGCCCTGCTCTCGGAGATTCTGACCGACGAAGGGCACACCGTCGAAGTGGCGGAGAACGCCGCAGAGGCTCGCGCCTGCCGGCAACGCGTGCGCCTCGACCTGGTGCTGCTTGACATCTGGATGCCCGACGTCGATGGCATCACCTTGCTCAAGGAATGGGGCGCAGCATCGTTGCTCACCATGCCCGTGATCATGATGAGCGGCCACGGCACCATCGACACCGCGGTGGAGGCGATCAAGTTCGGCGCCCTGGCCTTTCTCGAAAAACCGGTGACGCTGCAAAAATTGTTGCGCGCCGTCGAACAAGGCCTGAGCAAACCCGGCGCAAGCAACGCGGCTTCTGCAGACCGCTCCGTGCGCGCCGTGCTCGGGGCGGGTTCGGCCGGGGCGGGTGCGGGCGTGGCCATGGCCACGAGCACGATGCTGCCGCTTGCGCCCCTGTTGCTGGGCCCGCAGTCGGAACAGAGCTTTGACCTGGACCGCCCGCTGCGCGAAGCGCGCGACGCGTTCGAGAAGAGCTACTTCGAGTTTCACCTCGCCCAGGAAAACGGCAGCATGACGCGCGTGGCGGAAAAGACCGGTCTCGAGCGCACCCATCTGTACCGAAAGCTGAAACAACTCGGCGTCGACCTGAGCCGCAACAAGCGCGCCAGCACCGTCTAGGAGTCTGTCGGGCTTCTGGCACGGGCCACCGCGTGCCGCGCACGGCGCAATCGCGCAGGGCCCTCGGCTAGAATGCGCGCCTCACGGCCAGGTAGCTCAGTTGGTAGAGCAGCGGACTGAAAATCCGCGTGTCGGTGGTTCGATTCCGCCCCTGGCCACCAGGCCTTCTGCGCGGCCCGTGCGCAGCAACACCACCACCCGCCTCGCCCCATACTGCGGCCCCCGATGAACGAGCCGCGCTACGCCTGGGTAGTGGTGTGGGCCACTTTCGTGAGCCTGGCGGTGATCTTCGGCGTGGCGTACTCGTTTGCTGCGTTCTTCGAATCGTTCAGCAGCGCATTCGATGCGCGCCGGGCTGATGTCTCGCTCGTGTTTGCGCTGTCGGGCGGCGTCTATTTCGTGCTCGGTGCCTTCGGCGGCATGCTGTCGGATCGCTTCGGACCGCGCGCAGTCTGTTGCAGCGGCATGGCCTTGATCGCACTCGGCCTGGCGCTGAGCAGCATCGCGCAGTCGATGGCGACGATCTATGCCGCGTACGGCGTTGGTGTCGGCGTCGGCATCGCATTGGTTTACACGCCGGCGATCGGTTGCGTGCCGCCGTGGTTTGTGCTGCGCCGCGGTTTCGCCGCGGGCCTGGCCAGCGCCGGCATCGGTGCCGGGACCGTGATCGTGCCGCTGCTTGCCGCCTTCGCCATTGCCCAGTTCGAGTGGCGCGTCGCGTTGCGCGCGCTGGCCCTGGGCGTGCTGCTGGTGGGCGTCAGCGCGGCGTGGCTGCTGCGGCGTGCGCCGCAAGTGGGGCAGGCTGGCGCCGCAGCAAGCGGCATGAGCCTGCGCCAGACCTTGCGCAGCCGGCGTTTCTGGTGGCTCTACCTCGGCGTCGTCAGTGCCGCGCCGACCATGTTCATTCCATTCGCCCACGTTTCGGCGGCTGCCCGTGACCTGGGGCTCGCCGACGCGCATGCGGTTGGGCTGGTGGGGTTGATCGGCATCGGCAGCCTGATCGGGCGCTTTGCGATCGGCGCACTCGCCGACCGCATCGGGCGCCGGCGCAGCTTGACGTTGCTGCAAGCGTCGATGGCGCTTTCCTACCTGCTCTGGTGGGGCGCGGGCGGCCACCTGGCGCTGGCGCTGTTTGCGCTCTGGTTCGGCTTGAGCTACGGCGGCATCGTGTCGTTGCTGCCGGCGCTGTGCATGGACTTGTTCGGCGCGCGTGCAGTGGCCAGCATCATCGGCACGCTGTACACCGGTGCGGCCATCGGCAATTTGTTCGGGCCGGTGCTGGCGGGCGCGGTCTTCGACGCGCTGGGCAGCTATGTGCCGGTGATCGTCGGTTGCCTGTTCCTGTCCTGCATCGCCACCGCTGCGTCGGCGCATCTGGCCAGGACGCAGGCGCCGGCCTATTGATCCTTTGACGTCTTCCGCTCCAGGCTCAGCAGGCCAGGCGCTGCTGCTGCATGCGAATCACTTTGCGCGCCTTGGCCGCGGCGTACAGGCGTGCCGCTTCGGGTGACGGCCAACGGTGGCCACCGGCGAGCATTTCGTCGCGATACGCTTCACGCTCTTCGCCGCCGTTGCCGCACACTCGATTGACGACGACCGTGGCAATGAATCCGTCCCCGTGTTGGGCGCGAACCGCACCCGCGTAGATGCGGTAGTTGCCTTCATCCGTCATCGAGAAAAACATCTCAGTCTCCGCATCGACCCACGCCCGTCGATGCGCCGATCTTCGGCTCGTGCGCGGCGCGCTGCCATCCCACGGACAAGGGGGTGTGCGCGGCGCCGCGGCGAACTGCGCTGCGAATCGGTGCCACGGAGCGCGGCGGGCAGACCCTGTCTTGCGCAAGTGCTGTTGACGCGCATTCCGGTCACGCCGGAGGCGCCGAATCGCGCCGGCCCGCGCCCGGGTGCGAAACTGGATGAAAATACAGCTCGATGCCGTCTGCTGCCCCGCTTCCATTCCATGCCTGCGTCTTCCTCATCGAGCAGCGCCGCTGAAGCCGCCGCAGCGCTTCGCGAGTCGGCATTTGCGCATCTGAATGCGCAGCAGCGCGAAGCGGTCGAGCATGGCGTGGCAAGCGGCGCCGCGGCGTGCGCACCGCTGCTCGTGATTGCCGGCGCGGGCAGCGGCAAGACCATGACGCTGGCCGCGCGCGCCGTGGCCCTGGTGCTGGCCGGCGCCGACCCGCAGCGGCTGCTGATGCTGACGTTCTCGCGCCGCGCCGCACAGGAAATGCAGCGCCGCGTCGGGCGTGCGTTGCACCAGGCTCTGGGGTGGGGCGCGACACAGCGCGCCCCGAACCTGGCCTGGGCCGGCACCTTTCACGCTGTCGGCGCGCGTTTGTTGCGCGACTATGCGCGCCACATCGGCCTGGCCGAGTCGTTCACCGTCGTCGACCGCAGTGATGCCGAGGATCTGATGAACCTCAGCCGCCAGGAACTCGGCCTGGCGAAGACGCACAAGCGCTTCCCCCTCAAGGCGACGTGCATGGCAATCTATTCGCGTGTCGTCAACGCGCAGACGCCGCTGCGCCGGGTCTTGCTCGATGTCTACCCCTGGTGCAGCGAATGGCAGGCCGAACTCGAATCCTTGTTCGGCGCCTACGTCGCGGCGAAACAGGCGCAGCAGGTGCTCGACTACGACGATCTGCTGCTTTGCTGGTGGCACCTGATGCAGCACGCCGACCTGGCGCGCCATGTCGGCGCGCGTTTCGACCACGTGCTGGTCGACGAGTACCAAGACACGAACCGTCTGCAGGCGGCGATTCTGCTGGCGCTGAAACCCGACGGCCGCGGCCTGACGGTGGTGGGCGACGACGCGCAGGCGATCTACTCGTTCCGCGCCGCCGAGCTGCGCAACATCCTGGACTTTCCGCATGCGTTCCAGCCCGCTGCACGCGTGATCACGCTGGAGCGCAACTATCGTTCGACGCAGCCGATCCTGGCCGCATCGAATGCCGTGATCGCCCTCGCCGCCGAGCGCCATGCGAAGGCGCTGTGGACCGATCTCGCCTCGAACGAACGGCCCTCCCTGGTGAGTGTGGCCGACGAAGCGCAGCAAGCTTCATGGGTTGCGCAGCAGGTGCTGCACTACCGCGAATGTGCGCTGCCCCTGAAAAGCCAGGCCGTGCTGTTCCGCACCTCGCACCACAGCGCCGGGCTCGAGCTCGAACTCACCCGGCGCGGTATTCCTTTCGTCAAATTCGGCGGGCTCAAGTTTCTCGAAGCGACGCATGTCAAAGACGTGCTCGGCGTTTTGCGCTGGGCCGAGAATCCGCGCTGCCGGCTCGCCGGCTTTCGTGTCGCGCAACTCTTGCCCGGCATCGGGCCGGCGGCGGCGCGGCGCCTGCTCGACAGCATCGCCGCGGCCGACAATCCGAGCGCCGCCCTGCTCGGCTACACGCCTGCACCCGCCGCGGCAGCGGCCTGGGGCAAGCTGCTCGCGCTGCTGAACCGGCTGCGCGCGCCTGGTGCCGTGTGGCCCGACGATCTGAGCGCCGTCAATGATTGGTACCGCGAGCACCTCGAGCGGCTGCACGACGACGCCGCATTGCGCTGGCGCGACCTGGGGCAACTGGCGCAGATTGCGCGCGGCTATGCCTCGCGCGAACGCTTCCTGACGGAACTGACGCTCGATCCGCCCGAAGCGAGCAGCGACGAAGCCGGGGCCCCGCACCGCGACGAGGACTACCTGATTCTGTCGACGATCCATTCGGCCAAGGGCCAGGAGTGGAAGGCGGTGTTCGTGCTGAACGTCGTCGACGGCTGCATGCCGAGCGACATGGCCACCGGAACCCAAACCGAGATCGAGGAAGAACGCCGGCTCCTGTACGTGGCAATGACACGCGCCAGGCAGCACCTGCACCTGATGCTGCCGCAGCGCTTTTACGTCACGCAGCAGCGTAGCGGTGGTGACCGGCACCTGTACGCGACACTTTCGCGATTCATTCCGGAACAAGTGGCTGCGAGTTTCGAGGCCATGGGCCCGACGCCCGAGACGGCCGATCGAATCGACCCTGCAGCGCTGCCCGCCGTGGCGCCGATCGACATCGGGTCGCAACTGCGCGCCGCTTGGGGCTGAGCCTGGGAGCCTGGGCGATGTCGTAGCACCGGGACACTTGCCGAAACAGCCTATTGACCACCGCCTGCGCCGTCCTACGATCAGCCCCACGCCGGTCCAACAATCGGAGGCGATCATGGCTTGTGCACAGAGTGAGACCGGCCCGCTGAATCATTCGTCGCGCCGTGGCGGCAGGCTGGTACTGCTCGCGTTGGCCGTCGCCTTGGACTTGGCAGCATGCGTCCAGCCGCCGCTGTCGGGCGCCGGCCCAGCGCTGTCGGCCACACCAACTGCCAGCGCCGCCGATGCCGGCATGTCGGCCCAACGGCTGGACTTGTTGACCGGTGCTTTCAACAAGGAGATTGCCGACAGGGCACTGCCCGGCGTGACGGTGATGGTTGCGCGCAAGGGCAAGCTGGTCTACGCCAAGGCCTTAGGTGTGCGTGACTCGGGCAAGCTAGATGCGATGGAGGTGGATTCGATCTTCCGCATCTACTCGATGACCAAGCCGATGGTGTCGGTGGCGGCGATGATCCTGGTGGAGGAAGGCCGGCTGCAGCTGTCCGACCCGGTGGCCAAGCACCTGCCGGCCTTCAAGGACCTGAAGGTTTACACCGCCACCGGCACCGAGCCAGCGCGGCCGATGACGGTGCAGGATCTGCTGAGGCACACGTCGGGCCTGGGGTATGGCGAGATCAGCAACAACGCGGCGTTCAAGGAGTCGCTGGCCCAGGCAGGGCTTTACAAGCCCGGCGACATCGACTTCGACGCCCGCGATATGAGCCCGGCCGAACAAGTCACCCGGCTCGCCGCGGTGCCGCTGCTGCGCCAGCCCGGCACGGCTTGGGAATACGGCCTGTCGACTGATCTGCTGGGCCGCGTGATCGAGGCCGCGTCGGGGCAACGGCTGGGCGACTTCATGGCCGAGCGCATCTTCAAGCCCCTGGGCATGAAGGACACCGCGTTCCATGTGCCCGAGGCCAAGGCCCACCGGCTCGCCGCCTCATTCGACAAGGACCCGGCCACCGGCAACCGGTTCAAGCTGATCGATGTGTCGCGACCGCCCGGCAACGACTCGGGCGGCGCGGGCGCGGTCTCCACCGCACCCGACTACCTGCGGTTTGCCCAGATGATGCTCAGCGGCGGCACGCTGGACGGCCAGCGCATCGTGTCGCGCAACACCGTGCGCTGGATGACGTCTGACCACCTGGGCCCGCGCATCCCGATCGCCCAAAGCCCCGGCGGCAATGTGCTGTACCCGTCGCAATACACGTTCGGCCTGGGGCTGGCCGTGCGGCCCGTCGACGGGCTGGCCGCCACGCCCGGCAGCGCCGGCGACTACAACTGGAGCGGCTACGCTGGCACCACGTTCTGGGTCGACCCCAAGGAGCAGATCGTCGGCGTGATGATGATGCAGTCACCGGGCGCGATGCGGAATTACCACCGCAACCTGTTGCGGCAACTGGTCTACCAGGCGATCACGGATTGAGGCCGGGCCCGTCCAGCCCGTGGCGCTGAATGCATCGCAACCAGCCCAACGTGCTGATCACGATGCTGGCGCAGCACCATCTCGGTGCCTCTTTCGGGCGCGTGGAAGTGCCGCTGACTGCCGCTTGTCACCACGGGCGGCAGGCCCTCCGCCTCCAAACTACTTCATTCGAGGTGGATCGACTCGCCCCAGCACACGCAGCGAATGACGCGATCGTTTGGGTCGGGGACAGCCGAAGGACCTCGACCGCCTGAGGGTTGAACCCGCGACAGGTGCCTCGATAGCACGGCGGGGCGACGCCACGTTCGCTGTTGGACACAGCAATCTTTTCACCCTGTGGAGTGACCTCTGTGCGCGGAGCCACATCGCGCCGCGTCAGTCGGCCTGGGGTCGCCAGGCGGCGCTCGCTTCACGAAGTTCGCCGCCAGAAAGCCGACCCCCGAGTTGAGCACCCGGCGAGCCGTCTGTCAGGACATGCATTGGACGGCCACAACCGGTCGGCCGTCTCCGCGAGCGAAACCCGAGGTTCAACGGCGAACCCTGGTCTGCTACCCCGACAGGCACAGGCCGGGCTCGCCGACAGTTCGGCCAGCGCCCGAGTTCCCTGTGCGCAGGCGTTCAAAGGCGGCGCTATGACATTCGGATGCTTGCCGGCCTGCTCCGCCCGCTGCTTTCGCTCAGCGCTGCGGCCGGATGCGCAGCAGCGAGTTGTTGCGGTCGGCCGTCATGTAGACGTTGCCGTCGCTCCCTACCGTGACGCCGGTCACCACATAGAACGGCGGCATACCCGGGCCCGGCTCGAGGCCGATCGGCAGGTTCTCCGCGACGGTGCGGCGGCTCCCGGTGGCGGGGTCGATTTCGATCAGGCGGCGCGGGATGCTCTCGGCCACGATGAAGCTGCCCCAGGGAGTCTGTGCCAGGCCTTCGGGCATGGCCAGCTTGTCGGCCAGCACTTTCTTGGCGCCGTTGGCAAGATCAATGCGCGTCAGGTTGCCGGCGGCCTCGGTGACATAGATCGCCCCGTCCTGCCCCAACACCATCTGCACCGGGCCGGCCAGGTCCTTAACGACCATGGCCCGATCTTTGAATTGCGCCCCGCTGGCCCTTATCAGGCTGCCGCTTCCCAACTCCAGCACCAGCAGGCTGCCGTCATCCATCGGGATCGCGTCCACCGGCGCCTTGAACCCATGCAGCATCTCGATGTGCCTCTGCGTCGCCCGGTCGAGCAACTGCACGGTGCCGGTGAACCACGAAGCCAGTGCGATCATCTTCGCGCCGAGGCCGACGGCGAACGGATACTCCATCTCCGAGGCCTGCATGCGGTAGACGTCGCGCACATCGCCTGAGCGCACGTTGACGCCGCGGAACGCGAAGATATCGGCCACCCACAGGGTGTCGCCGTCGATCTTGACCCCCGCCGGCACCGAAAGCTTGCCGCGCGTCAGCGACGTCACGCTACCGCTGGCCGGATCGATGGCCTGGATGCCGTTGTCGGCCATGTTGGAGACGTAAATCGTGCCATCGGGCGCGATCGCCAGGTTGTCGATCGCCGTGGCGAGCGTCTTGAACACGGTTTTGCGGCCGGTGGCGAGATCGACTCGGCACAACTCACCGGTGCGCGTGTCCACCGCCCACAGGTTGCCCTTGCCGTCGAGGTTGGCAGCGGCTGGTGTCTTGAACTCGCCGTTGATGACCGTCACCTTGCCGTCTCGCGGGTTGATCTTCACGACCTGGCCCTTGAACCACAGCGGTCCGTACAGCATGCCGTCTGGGCCGACCTCGAAGCCGTTGAAGCCGCCCATGTCCTTGACGATCAGGCGCGGCGCGACCTTGGCCTCGACATCGATCTCCCAAAGCGCGTCGCCCAGGAATACCTGGCTCGCGTAGAGCTTGCCGGTCTTGCGATCGAAGTCGAGTGAGTTGATGCCGGGCAGGTCCTTCGCGAGGATTCGGATCGGCGCCGCGTCGTTTTCGCGGTATCTCACGATGCCCTGCAGGTACGAGGTCCACGCCAGCTCGCCTTTCGGGCCGATGGCGATGTCATCGGCCTGCCCTTCGGGTGCGGCGATGAACACCTTGGCGGCACCGGTGCGGCGATCGACCTCCCACATGTCGTTGCCGACCACCGTGCCGGCCAGCAAGCGACCCTTGGCGTCGATGGCAAGGCCGTGCACGCCGTGGAACGATGAGGGCGCGACCAGGACTTCCGGTGCCGACCAACCGGCCGGGCGTGTGGCCGGGCCCATGGATGTGCAGGCGGACAACGCGAACGCAGCGACCGCAATGAAGACGTTCCAGCTCAATTTCATCTAAGTCTCCTGACTTCCTTTAGGCTGCGCTCGGGCGCAACAGGTTGATGCGGCAAGCAAGCCGGCGTGTCATCGATTGGATTTCGACAGTCGTCTCGCTCCGGTCCGAATCACGTAGGGTATCGAATCGCGCGTGCATGCGCATCAGAAATTTCGAGCATCGACGGACGGGGGAGATTCATCGACGCACCTGCGCAATGCGCGATGAGTGACCGCTAGTGGTCACTGATGCGCATTTGGGAAACTTCGGCTGTGGGTCGGGCCCGGCCAGTCGATGCACGAATCTCGAGACCCTTAAGCTGTATGCTCCTGTGGCCCAGGTGAGGGCCGTTGCATCCGAACATGAGACGTGCCGGTCGAGATCAGCCTGGGCCACGCAATCGACATCAAAGTTCGAGGAGACTTCTTTGAAGACATTCAACCATTTGTTGCGCACAGCGGTGCTGACCGTTGCTTTCGCGATCGTCGCACCGTCCGCAATGGCGCAGGGTCTCGACGTTCCCTCCAGGAATCTGCCCGTGCCGGATAGCGTGAGCCCGCAGATCCAGAAGCTCATTGCAGCCCCTCGACGGGCCGGCTGGGACGTGTTACCGAAGACCGGCCAGGAATGGAAACCCGTTGCCGAAGCCGCTGCGGCCGGAACCTTGAAGGCGCTTCCCGGCCTGATCGACCGCATGAAGGTCAGGGTCGAGAAGACGACGTTCGATGGCGTCCGGGCCTTCATCGTCACACCCGAGCGTGTCGGCGCCGACAACCTCAACCGCGTGCTGATCCACATGCACGGCGGCTGCTATGTGCTTTCCCCCGGCGAAGCGGGGTTGCCCGAGGCGGTCATGATGGCCGGACTGGGCGGCTTCAAGGTGATCTCGGTCGACTATCGCATGCCGCCAGAAGCATACTTCCCGGCGGCGCTGGACGATGGCATGGCTGCCTACAAGCACGCATTGAAGACAACGCCGGCCAAGAACATCGCCATCTTCGGAACCTCCGCCGGCGGTGCCCTGACGCTTGAAATGGTGCTGCGCGCAAAGCAGCTCGGCCTTCCCATGCCCGCTGCCATCGCGCCGGGCACGCCGATGTCGGACGTGACCAAGGTGGGCGACACCTTTTATACCAACGAGTTCGTCGACAACGTGCTGGTCTCGCGTGATGGCTTTTGCGATGCGGGTGCAAAGGTCTACTCGGCGGGACACGACATGAAGGACCCCTTGATCTCGCCGGTGTACGGCGACATGAGCGGCTTTCCACCGACCATCCTGACCAGCGGCACACGCGATCTGCTCCTCAGCAACACCGTCCGGGTGCATCGCAAACTGCGGCAGGCCGGCATCGAGGCGGTTCTGCAGGTCTACGAGGGCCAGTCACACGCCCACTACCTGCGCGATGACAGCGCGCCTGAAACGCGGGAAGTCTTCGCGGAGATCAGTGGTTTCTTCAGTAGGCACATGGGCAAGTAGGCTCGACCCGCAGCGGTCAGGTTGGCCGCTGTCCGCTTTGGGGCGATGAACCTCGGGGTTTGTACTTCTCGTGCGGGTCGCAAGCCGCTGTTCGCCGACCGGATCTCGTCGCCATGAACCTGCCATTCACGGCGGAGCGCCATACAGCTGACGGCCGCCAAGGCCACGTCCTGGCCGTCAGCATTCGCCCTTGGCCGGCAGCTTCTCCGTCAAGCAAGGATCGCCGGCGCCAGCCCGTGACCGCACGTCATCGAGCGCAAGGGCCGCATCAAGACTTCGAGTGCCCGCCCGCCCGGGGAACCCATGGGAGCAGGAAGTGGTGTTCGAACTCCCAATCCTCACCGCTGTAGTGAATGGGCAGAGCACAATCGACTACCTCCAGAGGCGCAAGGCGTCCTGCCCGGCGATTGCACGCAGCAATTTCCCTGCTTGATTCAAGCCAGCGAAAGGGTGCCCGTCATGACACGACACATCGCCGGCCCGAAGACGCCCCAGGGCTGGCTCCGTCTGGCCTGTGCGTTGGCCGCAGCCTGCGTCATCGGCATGCCGCTGCAGAGTCGCGCGCAGACGCAACAGCGGTACACCGTGACGATCCAGCAAGAGGTTGCCGGCGCGCTGATCAGCCGCACCGATGGCCAGGGCAAGGTCAGCGTGGACTTCTCGTACCGCAACAACGGCCGCGGTCCCGACCTGAAGGAAGAGTTCAGCGTCGACGCGCTCGGCGCGCCGGTGGCCTACGCCGGTAGCGGCAAGTCCACCTTCGGCAACGAGATCCGCGAGAACTACGCCTGGCAGGACGGGCGCGGCCGCTGGACATCGCTGGTGGACCGGGGCGACAAGCCGGTCGAGGCCGGCGCGCTGTACGTTCCCATCGAGGGCAGCCCGCGGTTCGGCGCGCAACTGGTGCGCTCGCTGCTGCTGCGGCCCGGCGTGACGGCGCCCTCTGTTGCCGGGGGCAAGTTCAGCGTCGAGCGGCTCGCCGAGCTCAAGCTCGCCTCGCCCGCGGGCGAGGTGCCGGTGGCGCTGTACGCGCTGACCGGCGTCGATGCGACGCCCTGGTACTTCTGGCTGCGCGACGAAGGCGACAAGGCCTACTTCGCCGACGTGTCGCCCTGGATGGAGACCGTCGCGCAAGGCTTCGAGTCCCAGGGCGGCCTATTGCTCGCGCGCCAGTTGCAGGCCCAGACCGAGCGCCTGCAGAAGTTGCAGCAACGCCTTGCCCGGCCGCTGCCCGGGCTGACCGTGATCCGCAACGTGCGCTGGTTCGACTCGGCGTCGGCCGTGATGCGCGGCCCGTCCGACATATCCCTGTACGACGGCCGCATCTCGGCCATCGAGCCGGCGGGATCGAACCACCGTGAACCTGCGCAAATTATCGAAGGCAGTGGAAAGACGCTGCTGCCGGGCCTGTTCGACATGCATGGCCACATGAGCGAGGAAGAAGGGTTGTTCCAGCTCGCGGCCGGCGTGACCTCGGTGCGCGACCCGGCCAGCTTCAACGACAAGGCCGAGGAACTGCGGAGCAAGATCGATGCTGGCATCCTGCCAGGCCCGCGCATCCAGGCCATGGGTTTCATCGAGGGCCGCAGTCCGTTCTCGGCGCGCTACGGCTTCGTCGTCGACAGCCTCGATGCGGCCAAGAGCGCGGTCGACTGGTATGCCGAGCGTGGCTTCATCCAGCTCAAGCTCTACAACTCGTTCAAGCCCGAATGGGTCAAGCCGGTGGCCGAGTACGCGCACGCCAAAGGCCTGCGCGTCGGCGGCCACGTGCCGGCCTTCATGCGCGCCGAGGAAGCGGTGCGCGACGGCTTCGACGAGATCCACCATATCAACCAGGTGATGCTCAACTTCTTCGTCAAGCCCGAAGACGACACGCGCACGCTGCTGCGCTTTTCGCTGGTGGGCGACCGGGCGCGCGAACTCGACCTCGACGGTCCACAGGCACAGGGCTTCTTGCGTCTGCTGCGCGAGCGCGGCACGGTGGTCGATGTGACCTTGACCGCTTTTGAGCCCTCGTACCTGCAGCGTGACGGGCAACCCAACCCTTCCTTCGGCATGCTCGCCGAGCACATGCCGGTAGCCGTGCAGCGCTGGCTCCTCAGCGCCTCGTCGGAGATCAACGACGAGAACGCGGTGCGCTACAGGGAGTCGTACGCCAAGATGCTCGCCTACACTGGCCGCATGTACATGGCCGGCGTACCGCTGCTGGCCGGCACCGACACCTGGGCCGGCTTCGGCTTGCATCGCGAGCTGGAGCTATACGTGCTGGCCGGCATCCCGCCGCTGCAGACGCTCAGGATCGCGACATGGAACGGCGCCAAGTACACGCAGACGCTGGACCGGCGCGGCTCGATCGAACGCGGCAAGCTGGCTGACTTGGTGCTGGTCGAGGGCGACCCATCTGTCAACATCTCCGACATCCGCAAGACCAGCCTGGTGCTCAAGGGCGGCGTGGCCTACGCGCCGTCGCAGGTGTACGAGGCGCTCGGCATCCGGCCCTTCGTGCCCGCGGCCGCGATCGTCAGCCTGCCGTCCAAGCAACCCTGAGCGCGACCGTCGCGCATGCGAAGCGACGGCAGCCGCGCCGACCGTCGCCGTGGCTTGGCGATGGCGCCCAGGCTTCGCGTACGCGTCGCCGCAAAGGCGGAGCGATCGTGCATGCCTTCGAATCGACAACCTGTACCGCCACATCACACTTCCGGCGTAGCCCGACGAGCGCATGCAATGCAACGCCGCCGGGCGCGTCGTGCTGGAGCTGAAGATGCCCTGGCTCGATGGCACGACGCCTCAGGCGATGTCGCGACTGGAGTTCATGCGGCGCCTGGAGGCGCTAGTGCCGCGGCCGCGACCGCAGTCGCGCACCACCCCATGGTTGTTTCACGACGGGCAATCGCGGCGCTTGAATGCCCGGTTTGGTTCGAGATGCGCCGACCGCGAAATCATAGTGACGGGACGGTGGCGGTCGTGGCTTCCGGCGCTGCCGGAAGCAGACAGTCGCTGGCGGCGGTCCCCTCTGGCTGTTGTCGCCGGCCACAGGCGGTTTCGCGGCATCTGAACCGGAAGGTCACGTCGCCTCGTCGGCTTCAAGATCGGTTCGCACGAAGCACACCGACGCCGCGTTTGCCAGGCTCTCAGTTCGTGCCAGCGCGAAGGCAAGATGGCGGCAGACCGCGAGTCCAGTTGGCTTGGACTGGGCGAGCATTGACCACGGCCCGTGGTCGACCGTGCGGACGGGTCGGCCCACGCGCCCCAACGGAAGGAGTCATGGCCTGCCAACGCCGACCGCGATAACATGCCCGATTGGAGCTGGCTAGACTACCTGCTCGTCTGCAGACCAAGGAGAGCTGACATGGACCTCGGACTCAAGGGCAAGCGAGCACTCATCACCGGTGGAAGCAAGGGAATCGGCCGAGCAATAGCTGAAGCTTTCGCAGCCGAAGGGGCAAGCGTCTCGATCTGTGCGCGCAATGCCGACGAGGTTGCGGCGACGGTCGTCGAGTTGAAGGCCAAGGGCGTCAAGGCTTTCGGGCGCGCCGTCGATGTGGCAGATAGGGCGGCATTGGCCGCCTGGATATCGGCCAGCGCCGCCGAACTCGGCGGCATCGACGCACTGGTCTGCAACGTCAGCGCGCTTGCCGTCGGCGACTCGGCCGAGACATGGGAGAAGTCGTTTCGCGTCGACATGATGCACAGCGTCAATGCCGTGGCAGCAGCGCTGCCCTTCCTCGAGAAATCGACGACCGGCTCGATCGTGCTGATCTCGAGCGTTTCCGGCTTCGAGGTGGATTTCGCCGCCGGTTCCTACGGCGCGCTCAAGGCCGCGCTGATCCACTACGCCAAGGGATTGAGCCGATCTCTCGTCGCCAAGGGCATCAGGGTCAACTGCGTGTCGCCGGGCAATACCTACTTCGATGGCGGCATCTGGCAGACGATCGAGAAGAACGTGCCGGATCTGTACGCTTCGACGCTCAAGGTCAATCCGACCGGAAAGTTCGGTACCCCTGCCGAGGTGGCCAATGGTGTCGTGTTCATCTCAAGCCCGGTGGCCAGCCGCATTTCTGGCACCAACCTGGTGATCGACGGCGCCCTGACCGTCGCGGTGTAGGAGATCGAGCCGTGAGCGCACATGCACACAAGCACCACACCATCCACCGGGAGCACATCCACCATGGCTGGAACAACGCCTTTGCTCCACGCCTGAAGATCGCGCCCGGCGAGACGGTGCATTTCGAGACTGTCGACGCCTCGTCCGGCCAGCTGACGCAGACCTCGACGTCGGCCGACCTCGCGAAGCTCGACCTCGGCCGCGTCAATCCGGTGACCGGACCGATCTACATCGACGGTGCGAAGCCGGGCGACGCGCTAAAGATCACCGTGCTGTCATTCCGCCCGTCGGGCTGGGGCTGGACCGGCAACATCCCCGGCTTCGGCCTGCTCACCAAGCAGTTCCCGGACGCGAAGCTGCACCACTGGAACTACGATCCCGGCCTCGCGCCGGCAATGTACGGGCCGGGCGGACGCGTGCCGCTCAGGCCGATGTGCGGAACGATCGGTGTCGCGCCGGCTGCGCCCGGCCTGCACAGCATCATCCCGCCGCGCAACGTCGGCGGCAACATGGATGTGCGCGACATCACAGAAGGCGTCGAGCTCTATCTGCCAGTCGAGGTCGACGGGGCGATCTTCTCTGTTGGCGACACGCATGCGGCACAGGGCGACGGCGAGGTGTGCGGCACGGCGATCGAGACTGCGATCGACGTGGCCCTCAAGTTCGAGCTGATCAAGGGCGCCCATCTGCGCTCGCCGCGCTACGTCACGCCTGGTCCGGTGACCAACCATTTCGACAAGAAGGGCTACGAGGTGACGACCGGCATCGGCCCTGATCTGATGGTGTGCGCCCGCACAGCGGTGTCGGAGATGGTCGAGCTATTGAGCCGGCGTTTCGGCTATTCACCGATCGACGCCTACATGCTTTGCAGCGTGTGTGCGGATCTGCGCATCAGCTCGATCGTCGACCTGCCGAACTGGGTGGTGTCGTTCTACTTTCCGAGAGTCGTCCTCGACTAGCCGATCCTGCGCTGAAAGTCATCTGCGCGACGCTGCAGTTGCCGGCGATCAAGTGGCCCCTCACCGGGCCCGAAGCGACGCCATCAACTTGCTCCGCGATGTCCGTCGAACGGCAGTTCCTGGGCGGTGAACGGTGCGACTTGTGCTTCTGGTTCGGGTCGTTTGCAGCCCCCAAATCTCATTCAATCGAATGCGAGTTCGTATCAGGCCTCGGCTTGAACTTGTTCAGAATCCGATCCGCCTGCGCCCGCCAGTCGCCGATCTTGCCCGGAGTGCAAGCATCCTTCGCACCGAACAGGCCAGCGTCAGCCTGGTCCGCGACCCATGCCTGGCGCTGCGCCGTGCCTGCGGCGGACCAGGGCTGCAAACCGATGTCACGCACCGTGGCGGCCACTTCGCGCATCTCTTCGGCACGGCGCCTGCCATGCTGAATCGCGCGCTGGAAGAAGTAGGTTCCCTGCTGCTCCCAATCGATGCCCGGGAAGGTTTCTTGCAGCGACGCCAGAACCTGGTCTTCCACGCCGTAGGCACGCGCTGTCGTGAAGCTCTCGATGGCACACGCTTCCAGGCCTTTGATCATGACGCTGCGACACATCTTGGTCGCCGATGCCACGCCGAGTTCGCGCGACACGACCTTTGCGTCGAAGCCGAGCAGCGCCAGTTTGGGGAGCAACTCGGTGGCGCGCGCGCCACCGATCAACATCGGCACGCGGATGCGCTGCGGTGGCACCGAGGTCATGACCGCGGCTTCGACATACACGCCACCCGCGCCGTCGATGAGTGCCGCGGCCGATTTCTTCGCGTGGGGTGACGCCGAGTTCAGGTCGAGAAACCAGGCCCCGGGCTTGACTGCCGGCGCGCACGCCTGGGCCACCGCGACAGCCTGGCTTGCGGTGACGGCGCTGACGATCAGGTCGCAATCGTGGGCCAGCGCGCGATGCGAATCGCGCAGTTCGACGCCATGTTCGGCGGCGTGGCTGCGCAGCGCGGGGGCATCTGCCGTGGCCAGTTTCAGGTCATGCGCGACGAGCGTGGCGACACCGAGTTGGTGCAGATCCTCGGCCAGGATGCGCCCGACTTCGCCATAGCCGACAAGGCCGATGCGCCACTCTTTGGGGTCGGCGGTGGGGGCCACGTCAATCGATGTACTTCAGCCCGGCTTTCTCGAGCGCGGGACGCATGTTGTACATGTCCAGCCCGAGCACGCCGGCGGCGAGTTTGAAGCGCTTCTCGGTTTCATTCGCTTCGCGCACCGCCGCTGCATCGGCCACCTCTTGTGCCAGAGCTGCCGGCACGACGACGACACCGTCGTCATCGGCAATGATCACGTCGCCCGGGTTCACGAGCGCTCCAGCGCACACGATCGCGATGTTCACCGAGCCGAGCGTGGCCTTGACCGTTCCCTTGGCGCTGATCGTGCGGCTCCACACCGGGAATTGCATGGCGCTGAGGTCTTTCACGTCGCGGCAGCCGCCGTCGATGATCAACCCATTTGCCCCTTGCGCACGAAAACTGGTGGCGAGCAAGTCGCCAAAGAAACCGTCGCGGCTCTCGGCGCTGCAAGCGGCGACGACGACGTCGCCGCTGCGAATCTGCTCCGCCGCGACATGCAGCATCCAGTTGTCGCCCGGGTGCAGCAGCACGGTCACGGCCGTGCCGCACGCATGCGCGCCGGCGTAGATCGGCCGCAGACCGGGTTGCATCAGGCCGACGCGCCCCATCGCTTCGTGCACCGTCGCGCTGCCGAAGCGCGCAAGCTGTGCTGTCGCGCCAGGGTGGGCGCGCACGATGTTGCGCTTGACGACGCCGAGTTGATTCAAGCTCATCTTCAATGCCCCTTGTTCTTCAGTTGCGCGTCCAGCCGCGGAAAGACGCGCCGGGTGTTGCCTTCATAGATCTGGCGCCTTTCGGCGGACGAGAGCTGGTGTGAGGCCTCGATGTAGCGCTTTGTGTCGTCGTAGTGGTGGCCGGTCTCGGGGTCGATGCCACGCACCGCGCCGATCATCTCGCTCGCAAACAGGATGTTGGCCAGCGGAATCACCTTCGTCAGCAGGTCGATGCCCGGTTGGTGGTAAACGCAGGTGTCGAAGAAGATATTGTTCAGCAAGTGTTCTTGCAGCAGCGGCTTCTTCAGTTCCTGGGCGAGTCCGCGAAAACGGCCCCAGTGGTACGGCACCGCACCGCCGCCGTGCGGAATGATGAAGCGCAGCGTCGGGAAGTCCTTGAACAAGTCACTCGTCAGGCATTGCATGAACGCGGTCGTGTCAGCGTTCAGGTAATGCGCGCCGGTCGTGTGAAAACACGCGTTGCAACTCGTGCTCACATGCACCATCGCCGGGATGTCGTACTCGACCATGGCCTCGAAGATCGGGTACCAATGGCGGTCGCTCAACGGTGGGCTCGTCCAGTGGCCCCCCGACGGGTCGGGGTTCAGGTTGATGCCCACGTTGCCGTACTGCTTCACACATTTCACCAGCTCGGGGATGCAACTCGCCGGGTCCACGCCGGGCGACTGCGGCAGCATTGCGGCGGGGACGAAGCTGTCGGGAAAGAGCATCGAGACGCGATAACAGAGTTCGTTGCAGATCGCCGACCAGGCCGCGGAAACCTCGAAGTCGCCGATGTGGTGCGCCATGAAGCTGGCGCGCGGGCTGAAGATCGTGAGGTCGGCTCCGCGCTCGCGCATCAGCTTGAGCTGGTTGCTTTCGATCGATTCACGCAGCTCGTCGTCGGAAATCTTCAGAGCGGAAACCCGTGGCTTGGCCCCGGGATCGGCGATGCCGGCAATCTGCCGGTTGCGCCAGGCCTCCAGTGCTTTCGGCGCCGTGGTGTAGTGGCCGTGGCAATCGATGATCATGAGAACTGCCTCGAGGCGTGCCTTCGCGGACTTCGTCTATGTCACCAGGAGCACGGGCACGGACGAGGCCGCCGCTGCGGCCTGTGCCACCGAGCCGAGCAGGGCGCCGGCGGATGCGCCCATGCCGCGCGTGCCCATCACGATCAGGTCACATCTGCGTTCTTGCGCTTCCTGCGCGATCGTCTCACCGGGCTCGCCGACTCGATACTCAGCCTTGAAGGCAACGCCGGCCGCGCTCAGCGCCGCGCGCACCGGCGCCAGAACCTGATCGGCGTTGTCGCGGTAGTAGTCTTCCAGGGTCGAACCGGCGACGAAGCTTGACACGTCGCCTGTCACCGGCCGCTGCACATTGAGCACCTGCACCTCCAGCTTGGTGGGTTCACGCAACTCTCGCCGCAGCGCAAGCATCTGCTGCACCGCGCGCGCCGCACTTTCGGAACCATCGACGGCCAGCAGCACCCGCTTCAGGCCCTTGCTGACACGCGCTGGCGCCACCGGACGTGTCGCAGCTTCGGCGGCCTGGGCGCGTGCTGCCAGCCATTTGCCGACCAGCACCACGCCAATCGCACCCAAGCCCGGCGCGACATAGTGCAAATACGCCGCGTGCACCTCGACCCAGTCTTTCAGCGCCGGGTCGCTGACGGCCATCTCGCCTGCGACCCAACCCAACAGCGCCGCCCCGATCGTGATGATGACCGGAAAACGCGACATCAGCGTCAGCAGCAATGTGCTCGCGAAGACGACGATCGGGATCGAGACCGCGAGGCCGGTCACGAGCAACGTGATGCTGTCCTTGGCTGCAGCCGCGACGCCGATCACGTTGTCAAGGCTCATCACCAGGTCGGCAACCAGGATCGTCCTGATCGCCGAGGCCAGGTTCGAAGTGGCCGCCACGCCGCCTTCGCCCGATTCATGTTCGGGCAGCAACAACTGAACCGCGATCCACAACAACAGCCCCGCGCCGACGAGCTTGAGGTAAGGCAGGCGCAACACCTCCACCGCGACGATCGTGAGCACGATTCGCATCACCACCGCAGCGCCGCTGCCCCAGGCCACGGCGCGTCTTTGCTGGGCTGCCGGCAGGCTGCGCGCAGCCAGCGCAATCACGACCGCGTTGTCGCCCGACAGGACGATGTTGATGCCGATGATCTGCAGCAACGCCACCCAGAAATCAGGGCTGGTAAAACTCATCGATGTCTCCGGCTATCTTCTGGTCGAGCCTGGCGCGGCGAGTTGCTGCGCGCGCCACCGCCTTGGGCGCAACAGTCCAGGCAGGGGGGAGAAAGTATCCCATGCGGTGAGCGGGCACTAAGCCAGCCGCTCGCGCAACGCCGAGATCGTGCTCGCATAGTCTGGCTTGCCGAAGACGGCACTGCCGGCGACGAAGGTGTCGGCGCCGGCGTCGGCGACGCTGCGGATGTTGTCGGCGTTGATGCCGCCGTCGACTTCGAGCCGAACATCGCGCCCGCTGCGTTCGATCAGGCGGCGCACCTGCTCGATCTTCGTCAGCGCACCGGGAATGAAGCTCTGCCCGCCGAAGCCCGGGTTCACGCTCATCACGAGCACGAGGTCGAGCTTGTCGATCGTCCATTCGAGCACGCTCAGCGGCGCGGCCGGGTTGAACGCCAGGCCGGCCTGACAGCCGGCGGCCTTGATCGCCTGCAAGCTGCGGTCGACATGGATGCACGCGTCCGGGTGGAACGAGATCAAGTCCGCGCCGGCCTTGGCAAATGCCGCGGCGAGCTCGTCCACCGGCTGCACCATCAGGTGCACGTCGATCGGCACCCGCGTGCCGTCGGCTCGAACCGCATGCGGCTTGAGCGCGGCACAGACCATCGGCCCGAACGTCAGGTTCGGCACGTAGTGGTTGTCCATCACGTCGAAATGGATCCAGTCGGCGCCGGCGCGGATCACGTCGCGCACTTCGTCGCCCAGGCGCGCGAAGTCGGCGGCGAGAATGCTCGGGGCGATGCGGTAGGTCGGTGTCGGTTTGCTTGCCGGCATGGGGGAATTCTAGGGATAAGGGCACACCCTCCTAGAATCGGCCCATGCCCAAGCCACAATTCACGAACACGGTGGTCGTGCGCCACCTGCCCGAGCAATCCGATCCGAAGACCGGCCAGCACGCCTTTTCATACACGGTGACGATTCGAAACTCGGGCGACGTCGCGGCGCAGCTGATCGCGCGCCACTGGATCATCAGCGACGCGAACGGCCACACTGACGAAGTGCGCGGCCTGGCCGTGGTCGGCCATCAACCGGTGCTCAAGCCCGGCGAGAGCTTCGAATACACGAGCTGGACAAAGCTGCGCACGTCCAACGGCACGATGCGTGGCACGTTCTTCTGCATGACGGAGGATGCCCAGCCCTTCGAGTCACCGGTGCATGAATTCGGCTTGACGCTGGCGTCGGCCCTGCACTGAAATCGCGCGCCGCCCGACGCTCACTCGCCCGGGGGGCGCCGGCGCTCACCGCGGGATCGGCCGCAGAACATGGTCCACCACACGATCAACAGCAGCACCACGAGTGCCGCAAACGCTTCGAGCAAAATGATCCACATGTCGATTCGATGCTCAGGCGGGATGCGCAGCACAGCGGGCGCGGCGATTCTAGGCGTGCTCGCCGCATGCGCCGTGGCGCCCGTGACGTCGCCGCCGCAGACTTCGGCAGCAAGGGCCGCCGGCTCGGCTGCGCGCCCCGCGCAGGACGCCGCCACGAGCGCGGGGGCAAACATTCTTCAGACACGCTCGCGCTGGGTGCCCAGCGCCTGGACCGATCTGCCCGGCTGGAGCGGCGACCGACCCTCTGAACTCTGGCCCGCGCTGTTGCGTGGCTGCGATCGCCCGGCCCCGGGCTGGGCCGTGCTGTGCGCGCAGGCGCGGGCGGCGGTGGCGTCGGGCAACTCACTCGGCGACGACGCCACGCGCGCCTGGCTGGAAAGCCGCCTGCAACCCTACCGCGTCGAGGCGCTCGATGGCGCACCCGAGGGGCTCGTCACCGGCTACTTCGAGCCCTTGGTCGAAGCATCGCGCACGGCGCGCGCAGGCTTTCGCTATGCGCTGCACGCACCACCCGCCGACCTGGGCAACCGCGTCCCCTACTGGAGCCGCCAGCAGCTCGAAACGCTTCCCGCCGCACAGGCCGGTCTGCGCGGTCGTGAACTCG
The DNA here is from genome assembly GCA_022758925.1 of Burkholderiales bacterium. Lineage (GTDB taxonomy): Bacteria > Pseudomonadota > Gammaproteobacteria > Burkholderiales > Burkholderiaceae_C > JAEMQF01. Next base: position 26,321 of record JAEMQF010000184.1, read on the forward strand.
CCTACATTGCCGATCCGCTCGACGTCCTTCTGCTCCAGGTGCAGGGCTCGGGGCGGTTGAACATCGTCGGCGCCGATGGCAGGCGCACGCTGGTGCGAATCGCCTACGCCGGCCACAACGACATGCCGTATCAGTCGGTGGGCCGCTGGCTCGTCGAGCAAGGCGAATTGCGCAGCGGGGAGGCCTCCTGGCCGGCAATCCGCCAGTGGGCGAAGAACAACCCCAAGCGCGTCAACGAACTGCTGTGGGCGAACCCGCGTGTCGTGTTCTTCCGCGAGGAGCCCCTGCCCGACCCGCAACTCGGGCCGCGCGGCGCGATGGACGTGCCCTTGACGCCGCAGCGTTCGGTCGCGGTCGACCCGCAAAGCATCCCTTACGGCACGGCGCTGTGGCTCGACACGACCGAGCCGCTGTCGAACACTCCGCTGCGCCGCGTCGTCATGGCACAAGACACCGGCAGCGCAATCATCGGCGCCGTGCGTGCCGACTTCTTCTGGGGCTGGGGCGACGAAGCCGAGGTCCAGGCCGGCCGCATGAAACAGGCCTTGCGCATGTGGGCGCTCTGGCCCAAGAC
>JAEMQF010000272.1 GCA_022758925.1 Burkholderiales bacterium
GCGCGGTGACTTGACGCGCCTGCTCGGGGCCTCACCCGTGGCGCCGGTCAGCGCGCTGGCGACGGCACCGCAAGCGTCTCGATTTCGACTGCACGGCGTGATTGCGCCCAAGGGCAAGCCCGCCGCAAAACCCACCGGGCAGGGCGTGGCGTTGATCTCGGTCGACGGCAAACCACCGCGGGCCTATGCCGTCGGCGCGCGCGTCGACAGTGACCTTGTGTTGCAGTCAGTCAGCCTGCGCGGTGCGTCGATCGGGCCCGCCGGCGGTGCAGCGTCGGTGAATCTCGAGGCGTCGCCGTTGCCGGTGGCGGCGACGGGGAAGTTGAGCGGCTTGGGGGCTCCGGTGCCGCTGGTTGTGCCGACTGCACCCAGTGCAGCGCTGTATGGGGCAGGGGTGCAGCTGCCACAGCCGCCGGCCCTGGCCAATGCCATCCCCGCACCCGCGAGTCGGCAACCTTCCGGCGTACCGACACGGCGCGACCTGGCGAACAGCCGATGATTTGCAAGGAACCGACGGGCGCCTACAGCGCCATCGAAGCCCGCAGCGCCAACCCCGCCCGCCAGCGCTGCAGGTGCGGCTGCTGCTCACCCGGCTTGACCTTCACCACGCGCGCAAAGTCGACCGCCACCACGGCAGTGATGTCGGCAATGCTGAAGCGATCGGTGGCAATGAAGTCACGGCCGGCCAAGCGCTCGTTCAGCGTGACGAAGAACTGCTGCACCCGGGCCAGGCCGCGCTGCGCCAGCTCCGGAATCTGCGCATAGTTCACCGGGCCGGGCAGCGCCCGATTCGCCATCGCCGGGGCGCTGTTGCGCAGCGCCTCGGCGATGGCGAGCAGGCCCTCGAACTCGATGCGCCAGTTCCAGCTCGCGATCTGTGCCTTTTCCTGTGGTGTGCTGCCCAGCAGCGGCGGCTGCGGGAAGCGGGCCTCCAGCCAGGCCGTGATCGCCGCGTTGTCGGTGAGCAGCAGCCCCTCGTCGGTGCGCAGCGTCGGTACGGTGCAGTGCGGGTTAACCGCTCGGTAGGCGTCGCTCAGCTGCTCGCCTTGCCTCAGGTCCACCTGCACCGTGTCAAACGCGACGCCCTTCTCGGCGAGCAGGATGCGTGCGCGGCGCGGGCTCGGGGCTGTGGCGCAGTCGTAGAGCGTGATCATCGTCGGGGCCTTCGCGGGGATGATGAGGGCCGGGCGCAAACGCGAGGCAATGAGGGCGGCGCGTCAGTGCTACAGCGCCAGCTTGTCTTGGGTCCGGGTGTCGAAGTCGCTGGCGTCATGGCGCTCATGCAGTTGGCTCGACGCCTGACCCCAGGTGCGGTTGACCATTCGGCCGCGCTTCACGGCCGGGCGCTGGGCGATCGCCTCGGTCCAGCGCAGCACATGCGTGTACTGCTGAACCTGCAGGAACTCGCCCGCTTCGTAGAGCTGGCCCTTGACCAGGGTGCCGTACCAGGGCCAGACCGCCATGTCGGCGATCGAGTAGTCGTCACCCGCCAGATACATGCTCTCGGCGAGGCGCCGATCCAGCACATCGAGCTGGCGCTTCACCTCCATCGCGTAGCGGTCGATCGGATACTCGATCTTGCTCGGCGCGTACGCGTAGAAGTGGCCGAACCCGCCGCCGAGAAACGGCGCGCTGCCCATCTGCCAGAACAGCCACGACAGGCATTCGGCGCGCTGCGGCTCGCCGGCCGGAACAAAGGCGCCACCGAACTTCTCGGAAAGATAGAGCAGCATCGCGCCGGACTCGAACACGCGCACAGGCTGCGGCCCGCTGCGGTCGAGCAGGGCAGGGATCTTGGAGTTCGGGTTCACCGCGACGAAGCCGCTGCTGAACTGCTCGCCATCGTTGATGCGGATCAGCCAGGCGTCGTACTCCGCGCCGCGATGGCCCAGCGCCAGCAGCTCTTCAAGCATCAGCGTGACCTTGACGCCGTTGGGGGTGCCCAGCGAATAAAGCTGCAGCGGGTGGCGGCCCAGCGGCAGGTCCTTGTCGTGGGTGGGGCCCGCGATCGGGCGGTTGATGTTCGCGAAGCGGCCACCGTTGTCCTTGTTCCAGGACCAGATCTTCGGCGGCGTGTAGGGCGATGAACCATCCATGCAAGGATCTCCAGGCGGGCGCGGGTGCACACAGTATCCGCGCAACCGAGTTGCGTGAAGACTGTGGGGCTTGGCGGCTGCGATCGGGCCTATCCACTTCGAGGCGCGGCTGACGCTGGTCGAGGCGCTGCACAGCCCCGGCATCTCCTTCAGCGCAATGGCCGGGAACTGCATCCGGTGCGCCATGGCAGTCGGCCCAGGGCCGGCCCGCATAATCCCAACGGCAGTCCCGCGGGCCAGAAGACCGTGACCAGCGCCGAGGGCCGCTGCAGCCTGCTGATGCCGCGCCCGCAGCACATGTTCCGCAAGCTGCAGATGGGCTGGACCGATGCGGGCCAGGCGGAGCGATGTCCGTGGCTGCGGATGTTTGAGAATGCGAGAAGTTGCACAGGTTGGATTCGATCTGGAGCAGGTGCAGCGATCGGGCGAACGTGAATCGGCTGTACAACGGGGACACCATTCCGTACACGAGACGAAGGCGTGGCACTGCATGTCGAATACGCAAAGCATTCCGCTGCATCCTTCTCCAGCCCAAGAGCTTGAGAAGTCAAGACCGCCGGAACAGGACGAGTCACTGGCGACGGACTATGTCGACGACGAAGACACGGGTCCGGGCGAGATGGGCGTCAAGCCCTGGGACCCAAGCAAGATCCGGATCACGACCAAGAACTTCTCGCTGCGAGACGTGGTCGATCAGATCGCTGAAAGGGAGATCGATCTGGCGCCAGATTTTCAGCGCGACTATGTCTGGAAGCGGCGCCAGCGAACGAGGCTGATTGAATCGATCCTGCTCGGGATCCCACTGCCTGCCTTCTACTTCAATCAGGACAGTGAAGGGAAGTATCAAGTCGTCGATGGCGTGCAACGGCTCTCGACCATCTCGCTGTTCATGAACGATGGACATGTTCTTGACGCAATCGACCTGGAGTACCTGCAAGGTCTTCATGGGCTGAAGTACTCCGAACTCGAGCCGGCAGCCTTGCGCAGATTCCGCAGCACGCAGATCGTCGTTCACGTGATTGAGCCGCAAACACCCGATGCGGTGAAGTACGACATCTTTGGAAGAGTGAACACGCTGGGCAGTCCCCTGTCCGCACAGGAAATCCGCCATGCCATGAGCAAGGCCCGGTCGCGTCAATTCCTGAAGCAGCTCGCGGAGCTTGAGATCTTCGACAAGGCCACGGGCTGGCACTACTGGCGGCGCGATCCGGAAAGCAAGGGTCTGTGGATCAGAGACAGCGGGCGCATGACCAATCGCGAGCTTGCCTTGCGGTTCTGCGCCTTCTTCGGCTATTCGGACGCGGAGTACCGAAAGCACCAGAGCCTGGATGTGTTTCTGGTCGAATTCACGCGGCGACTTGATGGCAACACTCAATCCGGGGCGGCATTGACCGATAGCGAGCGTATCAACTTGAGCGGGCTCTTTGAGCAGGCAATGATCAATGCGCATGAGGTTCTTGGGCAGGCTGCCTTCCGCCGTTGGCCGGCGGAGCAGGTGCGGCGCGGCCCGATCAATCGAGCAGTTTTCGAGTCGCAAGCGATCGCGCTTGCCCCCTACTCGCTCGATCAACTCATGGACAGGAAGGATCTGATCGTTGACGGCTTTCGCGCGCTGTTCAACGACGTTGACTATGCGAAGGCGGTGACTGAAGGTACCGGCAACCCGAATGCGGTCGAGACCAGGCTTTCTCGTACCAGGACCGTGCTCGCGGAGTTGCTGAAGTGATCACGAGGTTTGAAGTGCTCGGCTTCAAACGCTTCCACCAGCAGTCATTTGATTTCCTTCCCCTCACTGTTCTGACCGGCATGAACGGAGCCGGCAAGAGCTCGCTCATTCAATCGGTCCTTCTGGTGTGGGAAGCGTCAGTCGGCGGCAGCGGTTCCACGGTTCGCTTGAACGACACGCTCGGAATGGACCTGGGAACTGCGGAGGATGTCCGCAACTGGAA
>JAEMQF010000115.1 GCA_022758925.1 Burkholderiales bacterium
GACGACAACTACGCATGGATTCATATCCCGGTGGGTTATCTCTATTGCATCGGCAATGCGCGCACCGACTGGATGTATTCCACGCAAGCCGAGCCCGGGTTGAACGGCCGGCAACTGCGCTACCCACGCGGCAAGGTGCTCGGTGGCTCGTCCAGCATCAACGGCATGATCTACATGCGTGGCCAAGCGCGCGACTACGATGCTTGGGGTGCAGGTGACGGCCATGGCGCAAACGCGGGCTGGAGCTGGGCCGAATGCCTGCCCTACTTCATGAAGCATGAGGACCACTACTGCGGTGCCAGCGCTTGGCACGCCGCGCCCGGCTTTGACGCCCAAGGTACGCGCGCCGGCGGTGAATGGCGCGTCGAGGCGCAGCGGCTGCGCTGGGACATCCTCGAGGCGTTTGCGCAGGCCGCACAGCAGGCGGGAATACCGGCAAGTGCCGATTTCAATCGCGGTGACAACGAAGGCGTGGGCTACTTCGAAGTGAACCAGCGCAATGGCGTGCGCTGGAACGCGACCAAGGCGTTCTTGCGTCCGGCACTGCGCCGGCCCAATCTTGTGCTGATGACCGGCGCGCACATCGCCAAGGTCATGACCGAATCGGACGCACGGGGAGCGCGCGCGATGGGCGTCGAGTGGCAAGTCGACGGCGCCGCACCCGTACAGGCGCTGGCAAGCCGCGAAGTGCTGCTGTGCACCGGCGCCGTGGGCACGCCGCAACTGCTTCAGCTCTCGGGACTCGGCGCGCCGCAGCTGTTGCACGCGCATGGAATTCGCACCGTCCAGGCCCTTCCCGGCGTGGGCGAAAACCTGCAAGACCATCTGCAAATCCGCGCCGTGTACCAGGTCGAAGGCGTGAAAACGCTGAACACGATGGCGCAAACGCTGTGGGGCAAGGCCCGCATTGCGCTGGAGTACGCACTGCGCCGCAGCGGCCCGATGAGCATGGCGCCGTCGCAACTCGGAGCCTTCACGCGCAGTTCGCGACAAGCGCCCCACGCTGACCTCGAATACCACGTGCAGCCGCTATCGCTGGACGCGTTCGGCCAACCGCTGCACACCTTCAACGCCTTCACCGCCAGCGTATGCAATCTCAATCCCACGAGTCGCGGCAGCGTGCAATTGCGCTCGCCGCGGGCGGCGGACGCGCCGCGCATCGCCCCGAACTATCTGAGCACGATGCAGGACCGGAGAATCGCGGTGCAAAGCCTGCGCCTGACGCGGCGCATCGTCGCGATGCCCGCGCTCGCGCGGTACCGGCCGCGCGAGGTGCGGCCTGGGTTGGAGTTTCAGAGCGACGCCGAACTCGCCCAACTTGCGGGCGACATCGGCACAACAATCTTTCACCCCGTAGGCACGGCAAAGATGGGGCCCGCCAGCGACCCACGCGCCGTGGTCGACGCACAGCTGCGGGTACACGGGGTGCGGGGCCTGCGCGTTGTCGATGCCAGCGTCATGCCACGCATCACCAGCGGCAACACGAATTCGCCGGTGTTGATGATCGCCGAGCGCGCCGCCGAATGGATTGCAGACGCGGCGCGCTGATGCGCCGCCCGTGCTGGCTCACGACAACAAGTGTTTGCGCGCGCGGTGCAAGCGCACGAACAGGTTGTCCTCGCTGATCCCGAGCGCTCGGCACACCGACACGGTCGACTGCTCTTCGAGCACGCGCATGCGAAACGTTTCGCGCAGCCCGGGCGGCAACGCTTCGATGCGCGCCAAAGCCCGCGCCAGCAAGATACGCTGCTCGGTCACTTCGTCGGGCCGCGGCTGTGGGCAGGCGACATCAAGTGCCGCATGCTCGCCGGTTTCGTCGTCGAGCGATTCGAACCGGGCATGACGACGCAAGACATCGACGATCTTGTGCTTCAGGATCGCGGTCAACCATGAGCGCAGTGCGCTGCGCCCTTCGAACGATGCGCGTCCGGACAGCACCGCCTCGAAAACGTCTTGCACCGCATCTTCGGCGAGCGCGGCGTCGCGCAGTTTGCGTTGTGCGAAACGAACCAGATACGGGCGATGGCAGATCATTTCGTTCCACGACACGCCGTTCGAGGCGCCGGGTGTGAAACCGCGAAGGCGAGGTTGAGCGGGGGTGGAATGGTCGGTTGCGCTGGTTTGCATGGCAGTCTCCTGATGTGGATGGGTCGATGCCGCAACTTTCGCGGGCGCAGGTCGCGCCAACCTCACAGAAGCTCACAGGAAGATCACATTTGAGTAAGAAGCGCGTCGCGGCACGCGACAATGAACCATGCCCGCGACGATCCTCGTGGCCGAAGACCAGGTCGACATTCGTGACCTGTTGGTCCTGAATCTGCGCGGCGCAGGCTACGAGGTGAGCGCAGTCGGCGACGGCCTTGCGGCGCTGCGGCAGCAGGCCGCGGCACCCTGCGACTTGCTGATTCTGGACTTGATGATGCCAGGCAAAGACGGCCTGGAGGTGTGCAAGGCGCTGCGCGCCAAGGGCAATGCCGTGCCGATCCTGATGCTGACCGCCAAGTCCACTGAACTCGACCGTGTGCTCGGCCTGGAACTCGGCGCCGACGACTACCTGACGAAGCCGTTTTCCCTGGCTGAACTGTTGGCGCGAGTGAAAGCCCTGTTGCGCCGCGCTGACCTGTTGCGGGCTGCGCAAAGCGCCGCGAATTCGCCTGCGAGCAGCCCCGGACAACGGCTGTGCAACGGCGAGCTCGAAATCCTGCCGGTGAAACGCCAGGTCAGGCGGCGCGGTGAAATCCTCGAATTCACCGCGCTCGAATTCGATCTGCTGCTGCATTTCGCGGCGCACCCGGGCCACGTCTTTTCGCGCGCGCAACTGCTTGACGCGGTGTGGGGCTATAGCCACGACGGCTACGAACACACCGTCACGACACACATCAACCGGTTGCGGGCCAAAGTCGAAAACGATCCGATGCACCCGGAAGTGATCCTGACGGTGCGTGGCGCTGGCTACAAGATGCGTGAGGCGCCGCCGTGACGGGCGCTGGCCGATGACGGTCCGCCTGAAGCTGGCGCTCACCATCGTCGCCACCGGCCTGATCACGTCGCTGCTCGTGATCGCCACTGTGCTCTATGCGTTCCAGCGTTTCGAGCGCGAGACCACGTTCCAGCGCGCCCACGCGTTCCTGGCCCGAGTCGCGACGAACGTCGAACTGCTCGAACTGCATGAACGCCAGCCCAGCGAGCTCAACGCCTGGATGCGCAGTGTCATGCTGTACGAGCCCGACAGCCAGCTCTACTTGCTCGATGCACAAGGCACGGTCTTGTCCAGCACCGGGCAGGCCTTGTTGCCCCCAGGGTTCAAGGTGGCACTGGCACCGGTGCAGGCCGCGGCGCAGGACCCACGGGGACCCGGCGCCATGCCCTACGTCATGGGCGACGATCCCGAGCGCATGGCACTGGACACGGTGGTCGCAGCACGGCCATTGCGGCGCGCCGTAATCCGCAGCAACGAGCCGGTTTCCGGCTACCTCTATCTGGTGTGCCGCAAGCAGGGTTTGCCGGGTTCGCAGTGGGACGTGCTGCGCAACAGTTTCGCGTTCCCGGCCCTGTTGCTGATCCTGGGCATCGTCGCCCTCATGACCGGTCTGGCGGCGGCCATCATCGCCTCGGTGACGCGACCGCTGCAACGCCTGACGGCGGCGGTCGCGGGCATTTCGCTGACCGGGCTCGAGCGCGGTGCCGGCCCCGGCTTTGACGCCCTGCCGACAGCCCCTGGCGCAGGCCCGACACAACACCGGCGCGACGAATTCGGCCAGCTCGGTAGCGCCTTCGAGATGATGCTGACCACGGTGCGCAAGCAATGGCAGGCTCTGCAACGCCTCGATCACTTTCGGCGCGAAGGCGTGAGCAATCTGTCGCACGACCTGCGCTCGCCGTTGACGGCGACGGTGGCATGTCTGGAAACGCTGGAGGCGCGCTGGGCGTTGCCGACGCAACCGAGCCGAGGCGACGATGACCGACACCTCGTCGAAGTGGCGCTGCGCAACACGCGCAACGCGGCGCGCTTGGTGCAAGCGCTCGGTGACCTGGCCAAGCTCGACGAGCCCGAGTTCAAATTGCGCACGGAAATCGTCGACCTCAGCGAACTGCTCGACGACATCGGCGCCCGTTTCGTGCAACGCGCGGCGCAGCAGGGCATCACCCTGTCGGTGCAGCATGGCACTGCCCAAACAAGCGCGGAAAGCCCGGCCCAGGCGCCGTTCACGGCGATCGACGTTGAACTGCTTGAGCGCGCCGTGGCGAACCTGATCGACAACGCGCTCAAGTTCTGCGCAGCCGGTGCGCGAATCGAATTGTTCGCAACCCAAGTCGCCGATCGGGTCGAACTGCGGGTGCGCGACACGGGCCCGGGCATTCCTGCCCCGGATCAAGCGCGGCTCTTTGACCGGTTCTACCAGACGCGCACGACGCCAGCCCCCGCGACCGGCGAAGGTGGCAAGGGCCTGGGCCTGGCGATCGTGAAGCGCATCATCGAATTGCATGCAGGGACGGTTGCGCTGTCGAGCGAACCGGGCCGCGGTACCGAGGTCGTGATCTCGCTGCCTGCCGCACGCCTGTCGGCGCAAGGAATTGCGACCCTCGCTCGCACAGTGTCCGATTCGGGCCACGCCGCGGCGACAAAGGGGTAAGCCCCAATGCCGGGCCGAAACGCCGCCCCCTACAGTTCGGCCGACTCGCACGAGGCACTGTCATCATGCCTCGCGTGGTGGAGGCTGAGGAGACGTTCAGCAGTGCAGCGCGACCGATCGGTTGTGCCTGCGACAAGAAAAGAACAGGGTCGGAAAACCGCCAAGGGCGCCGCAGCGCCGGCACCTTGGGCGCCCGACCAAAGTGGCGCCTTCTTCACCATGGCTTGGCAGCACCTGCGCGGCGCCTAGTGGCGCGTCATGGCGGGTATTGGCGGGTATTGGCGAGGAATGACGGCGCGGCCGCGTGTGCCGATCATCACGCCCCGACCACCCGAGGAGAATTCGAAGCTGACGAATCAATGGATTGCGCGAGTCTCTGCGCCCGTTGCCGCCGCTGCCCTTGCCGCCGCAGCGACTGCGCAAGGGCCAGGTTACGGCACGGCCGTCGATCTCGACACTGCCAAGAAGCTGGCCGCGGCCGCGGCGATCGAGGCGAAGAAGAACAGCTGGCCGGTGGCGATCGCCATCGTCGACAACCACGGCACGCTGGTCTACTACGAAATGCTCGACGACACCCAAACCGCGAGCGCCAACGTTTCCATTGAAAAAGTGCGCGCCTCGGCGATGTTTCGCCGGCCAAGCAAGGCCTTCGAAGACGCGGTCGCCGGCGGGCGCGTCGCGGTGCCGGGCCTCACCGGAGCGATGCCGATCGACGGCGGCTTGCCGATTGTCGTGGCCGGCAAAGTCATCGGCGCGATCGGCGTCAGCGGTGTCACGTCGCAGCAAGACGCGCAGGTCGCCCGCGCCGGAATCGACGCGCTGAAGTAGGCCGGACCACAGCCGGCACGTCACCGCGCCTGCCCTCGGAACCGGCGGGCGCGTGACGTTTGCCGCGTAAAGCCGGTCAAGTGCATTCCTTTCGCTGCCGGAACACTGTTCCGCGCCTGTGGTATGCCTAAGATCGGCATCCCGCGCCGCACCAACCCATTCGCCCATGCCTATCGACCCACTACTGCGCTCGCTGAAAGTCGACATCCCGGCGCAGCCCGACGCGTTGGTCAAGCTGTCGCTGATGATCGGCGATGAAAACGCCGACGTGCAGCAGCTCGGCGCCCTGATCGGCGGCGACATGGCGCTTGCGTCGGCCGTGCTGAAGACGGTCAACTCCGCGCTCTACGGGCTGAACACACGGGTGAGCACCGTGCAGCAGGCCGTCAGCTACCTGGGCACGCGTGAGGTCAGCCTGGTCACGTTCGGAATGGGGCTGCGCGCTGTGTTTCCGAAAGCTCCGGAACTCGACCTGCTGTGGCAGCGCGCTGGCGTGCGAGCCATGTTGATGGGGCGCATCGGCCAGGCGATCAAGGTCGACCACTGGGCGGCGCATTCGGCCGGCCTGTTCGAAGAATGCGGCAAGGCGGTGCTGTTTCGGCATACGCGTGGCCGCTACCGGGCGCTGTTGAAGAGTGCCGAAACCGACGAGGATCTGTTGCTCCTTGAGCAGCAGGAATTCGGGATCGGGCACGACGCGCTCGGTGCTTCGCTGTGCGAAACCTGGGGCCTGGCGCCCATCGTGGTGAACTGCGTGCGTTATCACGTGGTCGTGAATGCAACGCATCAACTGCCGCAGCAAACTGAGGGGCGCGAAATCTGCGTGCTCTCGGCGCTGGCCAACGCACTCATGACCGACCCCGACACGCTCGCGGAAGTGGCACTTGCCGTGGCACCGCAGGCCAAACTCGACCCCGAGTTCGTGCTGCGTGGCGTCAGCGGCGTCAAGGCGCATATCGAAGCCGTGGTGTCGCGCCGCGCGAGCGGCGTGAAGGGCTAGGAGCCCGACAGGCTCCTACGGCCGCGTCATCTGGCGCCGCCGCCAAGGCGTTTCGCGCCGCGCCGCGTTGTCTTCGTCGCAAGCCGGTGGTGGGCCGCAGCCGGCTTTTGCACACTGCATGCACCGATCAACGATGAGGTGCATCCATGAAACATCCTGCGCAACGGCCCCGCCCTATCGAGTGGCGGTTGATGGGGGTCGCGATTCTGGGCTTGAGCTTGGGGCTGTTATTTGCTGCCCCGGTGCAGGCCGCGGACACGGCATCCTTTGAAGCCGCATTTGGCGAATTCCAACGCGCCAACTCTGGAATCGATGCGGCGATTGATGCCGCCGCCGAGCGCTTTGCCGTGCTCAGCGCAGCCGCTCCCGGCGACCCGGTGCTGCTGGCCTACAGCGGCGCGGCGACCGCGATGCGCGCGCGCACCGCCTACATGCCGTGGAAAAAACTGGGTTTTGCCGAGGACGGCTTGGCACTGGTCGACAAAGCGCTGGCATTGCTCACGCCGGCGCATGATGCCGCGCTGTACCACGGCACGCCTGCCAGTCTGGAAACGCGCTTCACCGCGGCGAATACCTACCTGGCCCTGCCCGCCCGGTTCAACCGCCACGCGCGCGGCGCCAAGCTGCTGGATGATGTGCTTGCGAATCCACTCCTGGCCAGCGCGCCGCTACCGTTTCGCGGCGCGGTCTGGCTGCGCGCCGGCAGCGAAGCGATCGCTGACAAGCGCCCGGACGACGCGCGGCGCCTTTTGCAGCAGCTGCTCAGCAGCGGTGCGCCGCAAGCCGCGAACGCGCAGGCCAAGTTGAAGGAGTTGGCATCGTGAGCAGCACCGCACAGGTACCGCCGGTGCTCGAGCTGCGCGGCGTGCACAAGACCTATCGCCTGGGCCTGCATGTGGTACCAGCCTTGCAAGGTGTCGATCTGCTCGTGCAGCCGGGCGAAATGCTCGCGCTCACCGGTCCCTCCGGAAGCGGCAAGAGTACGCTGCTCAACCTGGCAGGGCTGGTCGATCGGCCGGACGCTGGAGAGGTCCTGTTTCGTGGCCGGAGCCTGGCGGGCTTGAGTGAAACGCAGGCCACCTACCTGCGGCGCGACGCCATCGGCTTCATCTTCCAGAGCTTCAATCTCGTGCCGGTGATGACGGTGGCCGACAACGTCGACTACCCGCTGTTCCTGGCCGGCCTGCCCGTCGCCGGGCGCAAACAGCGCATTGCCGAAATGCTGCGCGCAGTTGGCTTGACGGAGCATGCCAAGCACCGACCCGACGCGCTGTCGGGTGGGCAGCGCCAGCGCGTCGCGATTGCACGCGCACTCGTGAAACGCCCGACGCTGGTGATCGCCGATGAGCCCACGGCGAGCCTGGATTCGCAGACCGCGGACCAGGTGTTCGAACTGATGCGCGAATGCGGCCACGCCCAGCGTGCGGCCTTTCTCATCGCCAGCCACGACCCACGGCTGGTGCGCCGCTGCGACCGAATCGTGACCATGCTCGACGGCCGCATCGTCGCCGACGCGCGCGAAAGGATCGCCGCATGAACGCCCGCTGGCTCAAGTTCGCCTGGCTCAACACCCTGCGCAACCGCAGGCGCTCAATCGTCACGGCGGGCATCGCCGCATTGGGCACGGCAGCGATCCTGCTCGCCGGCGGCTTTGCCTTGTTCACGTACGAGGGCCTGGCGCAGATTTCGGCGCGCACCACCGGCCACCTGATCGTCGCCAAGCCCGAGCAGTTCCTGCGTGACGAAGACACGCCGCTGCAAAACGGCCTGGATGAGGTTGCCACACTGCGCGCGGGGCTGCTGGCCGACCCCGCCGTGCGCCATGTGCTGCCGCGCGTCGAGTTCTCCGGGCTCATCAGCAACGGCGACAAGTCGACCGTCATGATCGCGGCGGGAATCGACCCCGACGCCGAATTCGCCGTCAAGGGGCCGTTCCTGACGCTGCGCTCCGGCGCCGTGCTTGCCTCGGGCGAGCGCAACCAGGTGATGCTCGGTGCCGGCTTGGCGCGCAGCCTCAAGGCGGAGCCGGGCAGCAGCCTGACCCTGCTCGTGAGCACCACGCAAGGCGCGCTCAATGCGCAGGACGTCAGCGTCAAGGGCGTGTTCAGCAGCGGCATCGCCGAGGTCGACTCACGGCTCCTTTACACCGACGTCGAGACCGCGCAAAAGCTGCTCGTGACGCAGCGCATCAGCAGCTTCGGCGTGTTCCTGAACCGGATCGAGGCCACCGACCCGGCGCGCGCGCGCATTGCCGCGGCACTGCCGCAGCTCACGGTGCAAACCTGGCTCGACCAGGCGCTGTTCTACAAGAGCGTGAAGGAGCTCTACAACCGGATCTTCGGCGCACTCGGCCTGATCATCGGCGCGATCGTGATCTTTGTCGTCGCCAATGCGATGGCGATGGCCATCATCGAGCGCACGCGCGAGATCGGCACGCTGCGCGCCCTGGGCACGCTGCCGGCACAGTTGATTCGCTCCTTCGCGCTCGAAGGCCTGCTGCTTGGCGGCGCCGGCGCCGCGCTCGGCAGCCTGGGCGCGCTCGCGATCTCCGTGGCGCTGCTGGTCTTTCCGGTGGAAATGCCACCGCCCCCCGGTCGCAGCAGCGGCTATCCGCTGCAGATCTCGATCGATCCGGCTTTGTACGGCGCAACGCTCGGCGCGATTCTGTTGCTGGCGATGCTGGCTGCAGCGCTGGTCGCGCGGCGCAGCGTCGCCAAGCCGATCGTCGAAGCGTTGGCGCATGTCTGACAACACCGGCCAGGGCCAAGGAGTTGCGCCATGACGAATCGAACCTCACTCACGCTGTACGCAGCCACCCTCGCCTTCGCCTTGCTCGGCGCCGGTGGCGTGAAGGACGCGCGCGCGGCGAGCGACGTCGCATCACTGCTGGCGGCTGCCGACCGCTATCGCAGCGGAGCTGGCAATCTGCAAGTCGAAACCGAAGTCAAGGTTCTGAATCGCGACGGTTCCACCGACAAGGAGCGGCGCTACACCGTCTTCGCCCAGGTGCAGCGCAAGTCGCTGGTGCTGATGCGTTCGCCCGCCGAGCAGGGCCAGAAGGTGTTGATGCTGGGCGACGACTTCTGGCTGATGATGCCCGGCAGCCAGCGCGCGCTGCGCATCACGGCCTCGCAGAAACTGTTGGGCGACGCTTCGACCGGCGATATTGCAACGTTGAGCTGGGCCGACGACTACACCGGAACTTTGGTCGGTGAAGAAAAGTGCGGCGTGCAAGCCTGCCTCCATTTGAGCTTGCAGGCGGCGAGCAAAGGCGTCAGCTATCAGCGCATCGAGTTGTGGATCGGCAAGGCACGCAGCGAGCCGATCGCTGCCGACCTTTACGTGCATTCCGACAAGCTTGCGAAACAGGCGCGCTTCGTGTTCGACAACGCCGACGCGCCGACCACGGTCACGGAAATGGTGCTGCAGGATCGTCTGAGCAACCACAAGGAAACGCGCGTGCGTTATGTTTCGCGGCAGGCCAAGGCGGTTCCCGAGGCATGGCTGAACCCGATGTTCCTCGCGCGCAACCCGGCGCTGGAGTAGGTGCTTGGCGGCATCGCGCAGCGGCGCACGAAGTCGTTCCATGACATCGCCGGAGCGCGCGCAGTTGCCACGGCTGGCGTGGCACGCACTGCTCGCGGCACTGACCGTTATTGCCGCAGGCGCGGCGGGCGCGGGCAACGACGACTTCGGCGGCGAGCTGCGCCTGCGCCGCGAGCAGCTGCGTGGCAATGCGCAAGGGCCGCTCGCCGCTGGCGAATCGTTGTCGCCTGGGGTTGCACCGCCCACGCTGAGCGCCTCGTTGGCCGAGGCGGAGCTGCGTGGTGTCTGGCGCGCGCCTGCGCTCGACCTGGTGCGCGCGTCGATTTTTGGCAACGCCCTGCTCGCCGCCGAGCGCAGCGATAGCGGCGCCGCAGGCTCGCAGCGCACAACGCAAGCGCGGCTCAACGAAGGCTTCGTGGCGGGCGATTTCGGCGCCTGGCAGGCCAGCGTGGGCAAGAAGGTGGTGGCCTGGGACGTCGGTTACGGATTTCGCCCTAACGATGTGGTGCAGCAGGAAAGGCGCCGCAGGCTGCTGACCACGACGCAGGAAGGGCGACCTCTGGTCGAGGTCGAACGCTTCCACGCGGACGCGTCGGCGACGCTGGTCTGGGTCAACCCGCAGAATGCGAATGACACAGACGACGCATCACGCCAGGGTCTCGAAAGTGCGCTTGCGACAAGAACCTATGTGCGCGCCGGCAGCGCTGACTGGCATGCCTTCGCGCGCTGGGGCGAGCACACCCGGGCCAGCCTCGGCGCGGCAGTGGCCTGGGTCGCAACTGATGAGCTCGAGTGGCACGCGTCAGCACGGATCATGCAGCGCCATGACGCATGGCAATTCGACAGCTCGGCCGGCAACGCGCCGGTCGCGGCCAACCCGTGGCTGCAGACGACGCTCGGCGGAGCCGCGCAGGCTTTGCTCGGCGCAAGCTGGACCGGCCAGCAGCAGATCAGCCTGCTCGTCGAATGCTGGTACGACGGCACGGCGCCTGCCGATAGCGACTGGGAGGCGTGGCTCTCGCGCAATCGCGCGCTGGCCGCGTTCGGCACCCAACCCGGCCTGCCGTCTGCGCTGGTCAGCGCTGCCGGCGGCAACCTGGCTTGGCAGGCGACGCCGTTCGCGACGAACAATCTGCGCCGCAACAACGTCTTCGCGCGCCTGGCCTGGCAGGAACAACGCTGGGTGCTGTCGCTCGACGCGCTCGTGACTCCCAGCGATCGCGGCCGCGTCGTGACCGCAGCAGTGCAGTGGCAAGGCGAGCGCCTGCGCGTCAATGCCGCCTGGCGCACTTACGGCGGGCCCGCTGACGCGCTGTTTTCGCAGCTGCCGCAGAGCCAGGTCGGCCTACTCGCCGTGACCTTGCCGTTCTAGACCGTACAACCGGCATAGCCGTATCGCACAATGACTGACCGAACCTCTGAAGCGGCCGCACCGCGGCCTGCCAACGCCTTGCTCCTCTCCGTTGACCACCCCGCGAGTGCCGTGAAGTGGGCTTTCGGCCGCCACTTCCTTCAGGCTTTCGCCTTCAATTGCGCGCTGTGGGCGCTGCAAGTGCTGGCCTCACCCGGGGCGATGGACATCAAGTTCGTCTACTCGCAGGCGATTGGTCTGAGCATCTGGTTCATCATCGACGGCGGGCGACTCTTGCTACGCCCGAATCGCGAAACCGGCTGGCCGAATGCACGGCGCGCCACAGTGCTGATCGTCGTCGGTGTGCTCGCCGGCTACACGATCGGCACTGTCATCGGCGACGCGTATTGCGGTTGCTCGAGCTGGGAATTGCGGACGTTCGCGCCGCGCCGTCTGGCGCTGACCTTGTTCGGCACTGCGCTCGCCGCGGGCGTGGCGATCTACTTCTTTCACAGCCGCGGCCATGCCGAGCACCAACGCGCCCAGCTCGCGGCGAGCGAACGCGACGCCACATTGGCCAAACTGACGCTGCTGCAATCGCAGCTCGAACCGCACATGCTGTTCAATACGCTGGCCAACCTGCGCGTGCTCATCACGCTCGACCCAGCGCGGGCGCTGGCGATGCTGGACCACCTCATCGCCTACCTGCGCGCCACACTGAGTGCGTCGCGCAGCAACGCACATGCCCTGGCCGCCGAGTTTGAGCGGGTAGACGACTTTCTGGCCTTGATGTCGGTGCGCATGGGCGAACGCCTGCGCACCGGGTTCAGCTTGCCTGCCGAGCTGCGTGAGATCGCGGTACCGCCGCTGCTGCTCCAGCCACTCGTCGAGAACGCGGTGAAACATGGCCTTGAGCCCAAGGTCGAGGGCGGTCGCATTGATGTTCGCGCCGAACGCGTCGGCGACCAGCTTTGCCTGACGGTGCGCGATACCGGTGTCGGCCTGGCGCCGGCGGGCGTGATCGGCGCAGCGTCCCACGCCAGCGCCAAGCCTGCGAGCGGTGCGGCATTCGGCCTGCAGCAGGTTCACGAACGCCTGCGGGTCCTGTATGGCGACCGTGCCGCATTGACACTGGAAGCCGCGACGGATGCCGAGGGTGGGGTGCTGGCGCGCATCGTGCTCCCGCTGGACAAGGCAGGGTCCGCAGCATGACCCCGACCGCGCTCATCGCCGAAGACGAACCCCTGCTGGCGCGCGCGCTGCAGTCCGACCTCGCGCAGCTTTGGCCGCAGCTGAGCATTGTTGCCAACGTCGGCGACGGCACCGAGGCGGTGAAACAAGCCTTGGCGCAGCAACCGACAGTTTGTTTCCTCGACATTCGCATGCCAGGGCTGAGCGGCCTCGAAGTCGCGCAGGCGCTCGCCGAGGATTGGCCAGACGAGGCGGCGAACGCTGCGAGCAACTTCCCCTTGCTCGTGTTCATCACGGCCTATGACCAATACGCGGTGCAGGCGTTTGAGGCGCAGGCGGTCGACTACCTGCTCAAGCCGGTGCAGCACGATCGGCTGGCGCTGTGCTGCGAGCGGCTGCGCCAGCGCCTGGCGCAACGCGCCGACCCGCGCACGCCGGTGCTGTTGAGCCAGACAGTCGCGCAGTTGCGCGAACTGCTCGGCGCGGTGGGCGCTGCTTCGCCCAACGCGGCACCAGCGCAAACCAGCGTGCCCAAGCTCGATGTGCTGCAAGCCGGCGTCGGCGCCACGGTGCACATGGTGCCGATCGACGACGTGATCTATTTCGAAGCCGCCGACAAGTACCTGCGCGTCATCACCGCCGAGCGCGAGCACCTGGTTCGGCTGGCGCTGCGTGAGCTGCTGCCGCAACTCGATGCACAACGCTTCTGGCAGGTGCACCGTGGTCTGGTCGTGCAAGCGCGCTGCATCGCGAGCGCGACGCGCGAAGATACCGGTCGGGTCACGCTCAGGCTGCGCGGCCGCGCCGAAAAGCTCAGCGTGAGCCGCCTCTACGCGCACCTGTTCAAGTCGATGTAGGCCACACGCGGCGGTTATACCGGCGGGGCGGCATCAGCGCAAGGACTGTGTTGCCAGCCAATGGTCCGTGAATTCGGCCAGGTCCTGGTGGGTCGACTTGGCGAGTTGCATCTCGACCCCGGTGTTCGGGCTGCCGTTGGGTGCGCGCAGCACCAATGCGGTGTGGACTTCGGCCGGAACGCCGCGCAGGTAGGGCAGGTAGTCGTCGACGAAAGCCAGCGGGCGTAGCGCCTCGATCGCGTCGGCCTTCGGGCTGCGCTCGCCGTCGGCATTGCCGGTCGCGATCACGCGCTGGATCGGGAAATCCAGCGCCTGCAAGTTGCGCAGGCGTGCCGGGCCGAACTCTTCGTCCAGCGCCGAAACACAGACGAGCTCGAAACCCGCCTCGACCAACTGGTGGCAGGCGCCAACGGCGCCTGGCAAGGCCGGGCAGGTGGCCCAGAAGTGCTCGCCGAATTGCTCACGGAAGCGGGCGCGCCGCGGCCCGTCCAGGCGCTCCACATCCCAGCGGTCGATCGGCCAGTAGGCATCGCGGTCGCGCTCGCGTGGATAGGCACCGAAAGCGCGCTGCCACGCGCTCGCATAGGCGAGGTGGAAGTCAAGCAGGACGCCGTCGGCATCCAGCGCAATCAGGGGTCGGGGCATGGTGTGGGCTATGGTGCGTCGCGCGGTTCATTCGCTGCCGGGCGCGCGCATGCTACGCGCTGACCCCGCGACGAGTTCGAAGCGGAACAGGCGGCATTCGATCGGACCGTTCCAAAGTGGCACGCGACGCGATTCTTTCAAGCGCATCGTGCCGGGCAGTTTCATGTCGGGGCTGAGCACATAGGCGGTCCAGCCGGCCGGGTGCATGGTGTAGGCGCGTTTCCAGTGGCTCGCCAGGCGCGCGAAGAAATCGGGCGGCGCGCTGCGGTTGTCGTTTCCCTGTGCCGCCGCGGGAGGTGCCGCGCGTGCCGCTGCGCCGGCCTTGCCGAGGGCTTCGATGCGTTCCCCATACGGCGGGTTGAGCATCAACGTGCCCGGCATCGCTGCTGGCAAGTCCGGCGCCGGGCGCTCGAGCGCGTCACCGCCATTGAACGTGATCGCATCCTCCACGCCGGCGCGCTGGGCGTTGCGCCGGGCGAAATCGACCATGCGAAACGACACATCGCTGGCGTAGATCGGCACCGCGCTCTTGCGAATCGCTGACTGTGCCAGGCTGATCCGGCGTTGCCAGTCGATGCGCTGCTCGGCGCTGGCAAACGGCAGTTGCTGCTGGAACGCGAAGCGCCGCTTCGACCCGGGCGCGATGCCGCAGGCAATCTGCGCCGCCTCGATCGCGATCGTGCCCGAGCCGCAGCACGGGTCGTGCAGCGCGCCGCCTTCGGTGGCGGTGCCACGCCAGCCGGCGGCAGCGAGCATCGCCGCGGCGAGCGTTTCCTTCAACGGTGCGTCGCCCGCGTCTTCACGCCAGCCGCGCTTGAACAACGCCTCACCGGAGCTGTCGACATAGAGCGTGGCGTGCTGCTCGTCCAGGTGCAGCAGCAGCGGCAGGTCCGGGCGCGAGGTGTCGACGTTGGGTCGCTCGCCCGTCGCTTGTCGCAACTGATCGCATACCGCGTCCTTGATGCGCAAGGCGGCGAAGTTCAAGCTCTTCAACGGACAGCGGTGCGCCGTCGTGTCGATGCGCAATGTGTGGCGCGGCGTGATCCAGTCGGTCCAGTCGACACCCAGCGCCAAGCGGTACAGATCAGCTTCGTCACGATAGGGCCCATGTGCCACCTGAATCAGCACGCGCTGGGCAAGGCGGGTGCCCAGGTTCAACGCCATCACGTCGCCGACGGTGCCTTGCAGGGCCACGCCGCCGCGCTGGCTGCGCGGGCACAGTTCGGGGAGCAATCGCTGCACTTCTTCGGCCAGCAGGCCTTCGACACCGGCGGCGCAAGGCAGGAACAGCGGCAGGGTTTGCATCGCGCAGCCTACAGTGCGCGGCGCAATTTCGCCGGCGCGATTCGCATCGCCTCGCGGTACTTGGCAACGGTGCGCCGCGCCACCTGGATCCCCTGCTCGTCCAGAATCTGCGCGATCTGGCTGTCCGACAGTGGTTTGGCGGCGTCTTCGGCGCTGACGAGTTGTTTGATGAGGGCGCGCACGGCGGTGCTCGACGCGCTGCCACCGGCCTCGGTGTGCAGAGACGCGCCGAAAAAGTACTTCAACTCGAAGGTGCCGAACGGCGTGGACATGTATTTGGCCGTCGTCACGCGCGATATCGTTGACTCGTGCAGGCCGAGTTCGTCTGCGATTTCACGCAACACGAGCGGCTTCATGGCAATCGCGCCGTGCGTCAGGAAACCCTTCTGGCGCTCGACAATGGCCTGCGAGACGCGCCGGATCGTGTCGAAGCGCTGCATGATGTTCTTCATGAACCAGCGTGCCTCCTGCAGCCGCGTGTTCAAGCCGGCACCCACCCCATTCGGGGCGGCGGCGCGCGCCGCGCCACGCGGCTGGCGGATCGCGTTGGCATACATGTCGTTGATGCGCAGCCGCGGCATCACGTCGGCGTTGAGCAGCACTTTCCAGCCACGGCCGGCGCGTTGCACAAAGACGTCGGGAATCACGATCAGGCTTTCGGCGTTTGCGAACTGGCGCCCGGGTTTGGGTTCGAGCGTCTTGATGAGTGCTTGCGCTTGTTTGAGCAGTTCTTCGTCGGCTCCGGTCACGGCGAGCAACTTTTTCGTGTCGCGCCGCGCCAGCAATTCGAGGTGCTGCTTGCACACGATGATGGCCAGGGCCTGCACTTCGCTGCGCGGCCGCTGCCGCAACTGCAGCGTCAGGCACTCGACCAGGTCGCGCGCGCCGACGCCGCCGGGCTCCATGCTTTGCACCCAGCGCAAGGCGCATTCCAGGCTTGAAATCAGTTCTTCGAGTTGTTCGGGTGCGGCGCCCTCGCCAGCGAGTTGCAGGGCGATGGCCTCGATCGGGTCGGCGAGATAGCCGTCGTCGTTCAGCGACTCGATCAGCACCCGCACCGCCGCCGCATCCTGTGCACCCAGACGCATGCCGCGCAGTTGCTCGCGCAAGTGCTCTTGCAAGCTGGCCGGGTTTGGATCGCGGTCCTGGGTCTCGAAGCCATCACTGTCGCCACTCGCCGCGGGCGCGCCCGGGGTTTCGCGAATGCCATCGAAGTCTTCGCCTTCGGTGCCGTTTTCCCAATCGTCGGATCCCGTCGCACCGGGCTGGCCGGCGTCGAGTTCGCGCAGTTCGTCGGCGCCGTCATCGCCAGCGCTGCCGGCCGCGATGTCGCCACCGCTTTCAACGGCGCGCTCGACTTCGCGTTCACCGGCGCGCTCGGCCGGCGAACTGCGCTCGCTCAGCGGTTCGGCCGGTGCGGCGGCATCCTCGTCGAGTTCGAGGAAGGGGTTTTGATCGAGCATCTGCTCGACCTCCTGCTGCAACTCCAGCGTCGACAACTGCAGCAGCCGTATCGATTGCTGCAACTGCGGCGTCAGCGCCAGGTGCTGCGAGAGGCGGACCTGCAGTGACTGCTTCATGCGAACCGGGCCGCCACGCGTGTGCCGTACTGCCCCAATGTCAGCGCAGGGGCCCGTGCGTGGCCCTTGGGGCGCGCGCGTGCGTTGAAGCGGCTGCGTGACACGCGCATCACATGCGGAAATGTTCGCCGAGATAGACCTTGCGCACGTCCGGGTTCTCGACGATCTCGGACGGCCTGCCTTCGGCCAGGACACGCCCGTCGCTGATGATGTAGGCGCGGTCACAAATGCCCAAGGTTTCACGCACGTTGTGGTCGGTGATCAGCACACCGATGCCGCGGCGCTTGAGAAAGCCGATGATGCGCTGGATCTCGATCACGGCGATCGGGTCGACACCGGCGAACGGTTCGTCAAGCAGGATGAAGCGCGGCTGCGTCGCCAGGGCGCGCGCGATCTCGACCCGCCGCCGCTCCCCGCCAGACAGTGCCGGCGCTGGCGAGCCGCGCAGTTTTTCAATGCTCAGGTCGTGCAGCAGCGTGTTGAGCAGGGCCTCGATCGCCGTCGGCCGCAGCGTCTTGCCGTTGGCATCACGCTGCAATTCGAGCACCGCACGGATGTTCTCTTCGACGTTGAGTTTGCGAAAGATCGACGCCTCTTGCGGCAGGTAGCTCAAGCCGAGGCGCGAACGCTGGTGGATCGGCAGGCGCTCGATGCGCTGGCCTTCGATGCTGATGCTGCCCGCATCGGCGCGCACCAGACCGACGATCATGTAGAAGCTCGTCGTCTTGCCCGCGCCATTGGGTCCGAGCAAGCCAACCACTTCGCCGCTGTCCACGCCCAGGTGAACATCCTTCACCACCTTGCGCGCGCCGTACGACTTCTCCAAGCCGATGACCTCGAGCCGATGCGAGGTGGGGATCGTCGCGCTTGGGTTGCCACTCAACGTTGGGTCCCGCCCAGTGCCGGACTGAGCCTGAGTTGCGGTGTCGCCCCCGAAGCGGCCGGACTCGGGGGCGCCGTCGCTTCAAGCGCGGCGGGCGAACCCTCGCGCGGCGTCAGCACGGCGCGCACGCGCCCTCCAGGGCTGGCAGCCGTGGCGCGCGCGCCGCCGGACACGTTGAAGACTTCGTTGACGCTGTCGTAGCTCACCAGTTGGCCGGCAATCTCGTCGGCAACCTGGGCGCCACGCAGACGCCGCACCGACGCGTTGCCGACGAACTTGATGACATTTGCCTTGCCGTCGACTTCGAGGCGGTCGGCCTCGCCTTCGATGGTTTCGTCGACGCTGTCGCGCTTTTGCCGAAACGTGACCGGGCGGCCTGCCGCACCCACTGCCAGAGCCATGTGGTAGCCCTCGGGGGTCTCGCGCACTTCCATACGCGCCGCGCGAATCAGCATCGTGCCCTTGCTCACGACGACGTTGCCGTTAAAGACCACAAACTGGTTCAGCAGGTCCATCTTGCCGGGCTGGTCAGACTCCACCTGCAAGGGTTTCAAGCGATCGGCGCGTTCCGCTGCCGCACTGCCCGCAACCGTCGCAAGGCAAATCGCCACACCCGTCGCCAAAGAAGCTGCCGATGCGACCGTGGCCACGAACCGCCCCCTGCGCGGCGCGGTGCGGTGGATGGGGCCAGGGACAGATTGGAAATACATAGGGCACGAAACTTGCAGGCCATTCTAGCCCGCGGCTTTCGTGCCCAGCAGCGTTCGCTGCAACACACGAGGTGAGCAAACCACCCACCTGCGGCCTGGTTCACGCCCGACCTCGCGGCGCCGGCGTCAGGAGCCTGCGCGCAGCCGTTTCAGCAACTGGTCAACAACGGCAAGTGAGCGATCGTTGGAACCGGCCAGGCTGCCCGAGGTGTAAAAGCGTCCTTGCACGCCGAGCGCCGGAACGCCATCGATCTTGTAGGCCTCGGAAAGTTGCTGCGCTTGGCGCGCCTTGGTTTGCACCGAGAACGAGTTGAAGACATCGAGGAACTTTGCGCCGTCGACCCCGTTCTTTGCGACGAAGGCGGAGATCTCGGCGGGCTTGTCGAGCGCGAGTCGCTCGTTGTGGATTGCGTAGAACACTTTGCGATGCAGCGTGGGCACAAGGCCCATCGTCTCAATGCTGAAGTACAGACGCTGGTGCGTGCCATGGGGCTCCGGGCGAAATGCGACCGGCACACGCCGAAACACGACGTCAGGAGGCAATTTCTTGGTCCAGGCCTCCAGCGCCGGTTCGAACTCACTGCAATGTGGGCAGCCGTACCAGAAGAACTCGACCACTTCGAGCTTGCCATGCGCCGGCGCTGGCATCGGCTGGCTCAGGCGCACGTAATGTGTACCCTCGACCGGGCCGCTCTGGGCGCCGGCGGATATCGGTACTCCCAATCCGGCGCTGCCGAATGAAGCCCCCAGCAGGCAGGCGGAAAAATTGCGGCGTTTCATGTTGTTGCGGTCCTTGTGAAATCAGAAATTTAGCTGAAAGTCTTGATGCGGAGTTCAGATGCGAACTGATTCGCGCCGTGCTCACAAAGTTCAGGCAGGGTGCATCGGCCTATTTCTGCACGCGCACCAGGCTCGCCTCGACGCCGGCGCCGCTGAGCCTTTCCTTGGCCGCTTCCGCTTCGTCTTTCTTCTCGTACGGCCCGATTCGAACCCGGAACATCGTGCGCCCGCTTTGGTCGCGCTCGCTCAAGCGTGCTTCGAAGCCCAGAACGGCCAGCTTCGCGCGCTGCTGTTCGGCGTCTTCGCTCTGGCCAAAGGCACCGGCCTGAACAAAATAGATGAACGGGTCGGGGCCGGGCTGCGGCGAAGCTGTGGCCGCCGGCTTGGCCAAGCCTGGCACCGGCGCCGCGGCGTCGCCGACAGTCGCCGGCGCTTCGCGCGCCTTCGGCGGCGGCCCGCCGCGCACGGCCGGTGCGTCGGACGGCAGGCGCGGCGTCGCAGCGGCGGTGGCGGGTGGAACAGCCGCGCTCGGCGCTGCCGGGGTGGCGCCAATCCCGGACGCAATCGGCGCCGGCCGCCCGGCCACAGCCTGCCCGGGCGCACTCGCTTCCTGGCCCGGCGCGAGCGCTTTGCTGCGCAACGCGCTGTTGGGGTCCCAGTTCTTGTTCTTTTCGGCTTCGGCGGCGTCCTGTTCGGCGGTGCGCTGCGGCACCTTGTTGAGGAAGGGGATCGGCACCTTGTTCACGTAAATCGCCACGCCCAGTGCCAACGACAGGCCAACGAGCAACCCGACGACCAGGCCGGGCAAGAATCCACTGCCTTGCAATTTCATGCGTTCTCCATTCGTCGCGCCGAATTCGCCATGCGCTCGGGAGCGTGCACGCCGAGCAATCCGAGCGCATTCGCAAGCACCTGACGCGTCGCCAGCAACAGTGCCAGGCGCGCCGCACTCAATGCGGCGTCGTCGATGACGAAGCGCTCGGCGGCGTAATAGCTGTGAAACATGCCCGCCAGGCCGCGCAGGTAAAACGCCAAATCGTGCGGAGCCAGGCTTGCGGTGGCGCCGGCCAGCATGTCGGGATATTCGGCAAGTTTGAGCATCAGCGCCGTCTCGCTGGGTGCCAGCAGCAGCGAGAGGTTGGCGCCATCCAGGGCTTCGCGCCTGCCACCGCGCTCAAGGTACTGCTGCAGCACGGAGCAGATGCGCGCGTGCGCGTACTGCACGTAGAACACGGGGTTCTCGTCGTTCTGCTTCAGCGCCAGATCGAGGTCGAACACGAACTCGGCGTCGGCCTTGCGGCTGAGCATGAAAAAGCGCACCGCGTCCTTGCTGGTCCAATCGATCAGCTCGCGCAGCGTCACATAGCCGCCGGTGCGCTTCGAGATCTTGACCTCGGCGCCGCCACGCACGATGGTCACCATCTTGTGCAGCAGGTAGTCTGGAAAATCGGGCGGTGCACTCGGATACACGGCCCGGACTCCTGCGCGCACGCGCGCGATCGTGCCGTGGTGGTCGCCGCCCTGGATGTTGATCGCCTTGTGGAAGCCACGCTCCAGCTTGTTCACGTGATAGGCGACGTCGGGAACAAAATAGGTGTACTGCGCCTGCGCAGCCGGCGCCGAGCCCGGCCCCGCGC
>JAEMQF010000039.1 GCA_022758925.1 Burkholderiales bacterium
CGGCGGGAAGGCGCGCAGCGCCAAGGGTGCCCAATGAGCGGGCGCGCCGGCGCGGCAAGACTCGACGTGCTCCCGCCGCTCGCGGCGGTGCTGGCTCGGCCCGCGTCCGGCGACCGGTCGAGCGGCGGCGGCCGGTTCACGGCGCGCGCCGGCGCGGCGCTGCTGGCGGTGTTCGTGGCTTCGGTCGTGCTGGCGCAGGTGCAGGCCGCACCGGCGAAGGCGAGCATCATCGCGCTGCTTGTCAAGTGGACGCCGCTCCTCGCCCAGGGCTTCCTGTTCAACCTGCTGATCAGCGCGCTGGCGATGGCGCTCGGCACCGCAGCCGGCGCGGCGCTGGGCGTGGCGCGCCTTTCGCTGCGCCCGCCGGTGCGCGGTGCGTCGTGGGTCGTCACCCAGTTCTTCCGCAACGCGCCGTGGCTCGTGCTGCTGTTCTTCGTGATGTTCCTGCTGCCGTTCGAGTTTTCCGTGGGCGGGGTGACGATCCCGTTCCCCGACTGGCTCAAGGCCACGCTCGGCCTCGCGCTGCCGATCATGGCCAACATGGCCGAGATCGTCCGCGGCGCCGTGCAGTCGATTCCCACCGCGCAGTGGGAGGCGGCGCGCTCGCTCGCGTTCTCCCGCCGGCAGACATTGTGGAAGATCATCCTGCCGCAATGCGTCAAGCGGATGCTGCCGCCGTGGATGAACTGGTACGCGATCCTGACGATGGCGACCACGCTGGCGTCGATCGTCGGCGTCAGCGAGGTGATGACGATCACCGGCCGCATCACCAACGCGGAAGGCCGCACCGACCTGCTGATCCCGATCTACAGCTACGTGCTGCTGTGGTTCTTCCTGTACTGTTACCCGATCTCGGTGTGGACGCGGCGCCTCGAAGCCCGCTACGCCGAACGCTGAGCGCCGCCGACCATGGATCTCGAATCGTTCCTGCGCCATCACCGCATCAGCGCGCCGCGCCACGAGCACCCGGCGGTGATGACCTGCGAGGAATCCGATCGCCTGGTGCCGCCGCTGCCGGGCGCCAAGTCCAAGAACCTGTTCCTGCGTGACAAGAAGGGCCTGCGCCACCTGCTGGTGACGGTGCCGCCCGCGCGCGCGGTCGACTTGAACGCGCTCGGCGCCGCGCTCGGCGCCGGCCGCCTCGGCTTCGCGTCGCCCGAGCGGCTGCAAAAGCACCTGGCGATCACGCCCGGATCGGTCAGCCTGCTGGCGCTGATGAACGACCAGGCGAGCGCCGTCGAATTCGTCATCGACCGCACGCTGTGGGAGGCCGCCGCGATCCTGGCTCACCCGCTCACCAACACGGCGACGATGGTGCTTGCGCACGCCGACCTCGAGCGCTTCCTCGCCGCGACCGGGCACGCGCCGCGGGTCATCGACGTGCCGGGCGCCACGGCGGCGGCCGGCGCGGACAGCGCGGACGGCTCCGGCAGCGCGCGATCATGAGCGCGCCGGAGACTGTGGCGTCGCTGGTCCGCCTCGCTGGCGTGCACAAGGCGTTCGGCGCCGTCGAAGTGCTGCGCGGCGTCTCGCTCGCGGTGAACAAGGGCGAGGCGGTGTGCATCATCGGCCCGTCCGGCTCCGGCAAGTCGACGCTTCTGCGCTGCATCAACGGCCTGATCCCGGTCGATCGCGGCGAAGTCCACGTCGGCCCGCACGCCGTCCACCTGCTGCGCACGGACCGCGAGATGATCGCGCTGCGCAAGGACGTGTCGATCGTCTTCCAGCAGTACAACCTGTTTCCGCACAAGACCGCGCTGGAGAACATCATGATGGCGCCGGTGGACGTGCTGAAGCAGCCGCGGGCGGAAGTCGAGGCGCGCGCGCACGACCTGCTGAAGAAGGTGCGCCTCGCCGGCAAGGAGCGAAGCTATCCCGGCGAGCTCTCCGGCGGGCAGCAGCAGCGGGTGGCGATCGCCCGGGCGCTGGCGATGCGGCCGTCGGTGATGCTGTTCGACGAGGTGACGGCCGCGCTCGATCCCGAGACGCGCAAGGAGGTGCTGGTCACGATCCGCCAGCTGGTCGAGGAAGGCATGACGTCGATCCTGGTCACGCACGAGATGGCCTTCGCCCGCGAGATCGCCAACCACGTCTATTTCACCGACCACGGCGTGATCGTCGAGGACGGGCCGCCGGCCGCATTGCTCGGCAATCCGCAGAAGGAGCGCACGCGCGCATTCCTGGAGCAGGTGCTGTAGCGAACCGGCATCGTCCGGCCGCAAGCCGCGCCGCACGACCCGGCCCGGCCTTACGTTGCGGCCGCGACAGATGGGCCGGTCTCAGCCGTGTTGCGGACGTCGATGTTGGTTTTCTCGTTTCCTTCCAGAGAGGGGTCGATACCGTCAGGCCAAGACTTTCACGTTCAACCCCGTCACTCGCTTGAAGGCGGCGTCACCGGTCAGGAATAGGTGATTAGTACCCAGCTGCAGGCAACTGGCTGCTTGCAGGGAATCCGGCGTTCGCAGCCCATGCTTTACGCGGATCGCCGCCGCCAGTTCCACCACGTCCTTGGTCAGTTCCACCCAGACCAAATCGGTGCGGGCGAAGAACGCATCGAACGCCGCCAGTAAAGCATTGTCGTTGGCTTTCATCGGCCCGACCCGGCACTCCAGCCACGAGAGACGGCTCATGCCGGAGCCGAGATCAGGGTACTGCTTGGCAGCGGCTGCCAGCTTCTTACGTACGTTGCTGGCAAATGGCTCTTTGCCCTCGATGAGGTAGATTAGAGCGCTGGCATCGAAGAATGCAATCACCAAGCGCGCTCGGCCTTAAGGTTGGCATCAATCTGAACTTTGCTGCGCTTGCCAGCAACCGGCTGGGCGAGAAGCCACTGCACAGCAGTCATCACACCCGGGGCTTTCACCTTGCCGTAGGCGAGGCGCTGATACTCATCCTCGGAAAGCACCACAGCCGCAAGCTTGTTGCGCTTGACGATATGCACGGGGCCATGCCGCAGGCCATCTTCGATGGCAGCCATGCCCCGGCGCTTGATTTCGGCAATGGTGAGGGTGTTGTTCATAGGGATCCTATTTCAGTACTGAAAGTGCCACTATGGTACCAATGTCAGTACTGTTTCTCAATAGGCTTCTTCGGTCGGCAGCATTCGACCGCCACCCTTGGTCAGTCAGCGGTAGATCATGGTAAGGATCGGAAATCCAAGCCCCCGAAGCGCCGTCCGGGTCAGGTTATCACGGGTGGAAGGATAGGAAATCGTGCAACCTCATCGGTCAGGAGATTCGTCACGTCACCGGCATGCACGCGCAGCAACTGCTCGATGGCGTCGGTGGGGCGCCAGCCGGCTTCCAGCGGATCGGCAACCTCATCTGGGCGGCGGCCGACTCGCGGGCGCGCGGGTTCCTGATCGGCGCCACCGCCGGCCGCACCACGCTCGCGGGCGAAGGCCTGCAGCATCAGGAAGGTTCGAGCCACCTCGTGGCGTCGACCATCGAGAGTTGCGTCGCCTACGATCCGTGTTTCGGCTACTATTTGACGGTGATCCTGCAGGACGGGATGCGCCGGATGCTCGGCGCGCAGGAGGACGTGTTCTACTACGTCACCGTAATGAACGAGAATTACGCGCAGCCGCCGCTGCAGGCGGGCAGCGAGGAGGGGATCCGGCGCGGGATGTACCTGCTGCGCGCGTCGGCGCTGCCCCGGAACCGGCCGCGCGTGCAGCTCGCCGGATCGGGCACCATCCTGCGCGAGGTGCTCGCGGCATTGGACGCTGCTGCGGTCGCAGGGCCATGACTGCGCAAGGCCGTTCGGCACGCCACTTCATCATCCCGCATTCTGATACCACTCAATGAAAACCCACGTTCAGGTCGCCATCATCGGCGGCGGCGTCGTCGGCGCCAGCGTCCTCTACCACCTCGCCAAGGCCGGCTGGACCGACGTCGTGCTGCTCGAGCGCGACGAGCTCACGTCGGGCTCGACCTGGCACGCGGCCGGCGGCATGCACACGCTGAACGGCGACCCCAACGTCGCCAAGCTGCAGGAATACACGATCAAGCTGTATCGC
>JAEMQF010000242.1 GCA_022758925.1 Burkholderiales bacterium
ACATCTGGTCGTTCGCCGGCGACAGCACCCGGTCAAGCATCAGCACCACATTCCTGCAGCCCTTCCTTACCTACACCACGCCCACGGCCTGGACCTTCGGCCTCAACACCGAGAGTACGTACGACTGGGAGCGCAAACAGTGGGCCGTGCCGATCAATCTGAGCACATTCAAGATCACGAAGGTCGGCGACCAGTTGCTGAGCGTGGGCGGCGGCGTCCGCTATTGGGCCGATGGGCCGGCCAGCGGCCCGCACGGATGGGGCCTCAGGCTGGTCGTCACACTGTTGTTCCCGAAATGAAGTGACCCGCAGGCAGATGCCGCCACCCCACTCGACCTGAAGTGCCAGATACCGAAACCATGAGACCCGGCAAATCAACGATCACCGACGAAGGCTTCGACCTATTTCGCAACGATGCGCTGATTCGCTGGCAGCGCAAGATGCACATTGCGCCGCAGCAGGGGCTCGGCGTCCTCCGGCGGGCCATCTTCTTCGCAGGGGTGACCTGGCTGCCCCTTGTCGTCTGGGCCGCCCTGAATCGACGCTTGGTCGATGTCGAGAACGGTGAGCCGCTGCTTGCGCATTTCGGCATTCACGTTCGCTGTCTGGTGGCCATCCCCTTGTTTGTTCTGGCCGAATCGATGGCGCTCAAGGTGATCGACAGGATAGTTGGCCAGTTCAGAGCCCGCGGCATCGTGACTGAGCAAGAGCATCCAGCGTTCCTGGCCACCCTCGCAGACGCGGCTCGACTTCGCGATTCGAGCCTGCCGTGGGTCGCTGTCTTCGGTCTCGCTGTCGCCTGGACCCTGGGCAGCCCCGTGCACGCTGACTCGCACGACATGTCGTGGGCTGTGACGAGCGGCGACTTCGGCTTCGGCGGCTGGTGGTTCATCTGCGTGGCCCGCCCCGTTTTCATCGTGCTCTTGCTGGGCTGGCTGTGGCGCATCGGCCTCGTCATGCTGGTCTTCAGCCGGCTCTCGCGACTGGACTTGTCGCTCGTGCCGACGCACCCCGACCGCAACGGCGGTCTCGGTTTCGTCAAGAAACTGCCGTCGGCTTTCTTCCTGGTCACGCTCGCGGTGTCCAGTGTCATTGCCTCACGCTGGATGCATGAAATGGTCTATCACGACCAGACGCTGGCATCGTTCAAGGCACCCTTCGTGGCCTTTGTCGTGCTGTGGAGTGCGATGCTGCTATTGCCGCTGCTGATGCTGGCGCCGCGCATCGCCGCGATGAAGCGCCAGGCACTGCGGCAATACGGCGCGCTGATCGGCGAACACGGCAGGCTGGTGCACCGGCGCTGGATTCTCGGCGCGCCCGTCCCCCCGACCGAGCTGTTGGACGCCCCCGAACTCGGGCCGGTCGCCGATACCGCGGCCATCTACGAGGCGGTGGCCAACGTCAAGCCGCTGCCGGTCGGCAAGAGCACCGTCGTGATGGTGCTGGTGCCGATCGTGCTGCCGATGTTGTTCGTGATCGCCTGGCAGATTCCGATCCGCGAACTGCTGCTCAAGCTGTTGAAGACGCTTGTTTGATGGGCAAAGAACTGATTTGAACTGACACTCAAGAGGACTCCTGAAATGCCTACGACAAGATCGATCGCAACGACGCTGCTGACCGCCGCCGCGTTGGTCGTTTGCAGCGCTGTTCAGATTTGAAGCCGCCCACTCAGAAATTCGAATAGGAGAACAAGAAGCCATGAAGACCACGCACAAACTGAACCTCATTGCCGCCGCGCTCGTTCTTTCATTGCCGGCGTTCGCGCAGAACAAACCCGTCGTCACCGACCAGGGGGAAATGAACGTTGAGGCGGCGGCGAAAGCCTTCCCGAAGCGCGGCTTCTCTCCCTACGCCAACCGGAATTACCCCACGCGCGTCCTGTGGGGCGACGAGCATGTGCATACGGGTTGGTCAGTGGATGCAGGCGCCTTTGGCGCCACGCTCGGGCCCGAGGAGGCGGTGCGCTTCGCGCGTGGCGAGCAGGTCAAGTCGTCGCTCGGCGAGCCCGCGAAGTTGAGCCGGCCTCTGGACTGGGTGGTGATCACCGACCACTCCGATGCCGCAGGCGTGATCTTCGAGATCAGGGACGGCAATCCCACCCTGATGCGCGACCCGCTGATCAAGAAGTGGC
The DNA here is from genome assembly GCA_022758925.1 of Burkholderiales bacterium. GTDB lineage: Bacteria > Pseudomonadota > Gammaproteobacteria > Burkholderiales > Burkholderiaceae_C > JAEMQF01. Next base: position 2,131 of record JAEMQF010000242.1, read on the forward strand.
ACGACATGATGGCTGCCGGCAAGGGTGTCGAGGCGGCGAGCGAGATGATCAGCGCGCAGTCGAACAACAAGGTCCCTGCGGCGATGAAGGATCCCAAGCTCGCCCTGACGATCTGGCAGAAGAACACCGCCATCATGGAAAAATACAACGAGCCGGGACGGTTCAGCGCACTCATCGGATACGAGTGGACGAGCAATGCCGGCGGCGGCGACAACCTGCATCGCAACGTGATCTACCGCGACGGCAAGGACAAGGCCGACCAGGCCATCCCCATGACGACCTTCGACAGTGAGAACCCCGAGGACCTGTGGAAGTGGATGGCGAAGTGGGAAGAGAAAACGGGCGGCTCGCTCCTCGCCATCCCGCACAACGGCAACCTGTCGAATGGAAAGATGTTTGCACTCACCACTTTCCAGGGCAATCCCTTGACCCGCGAATGGGCCGAGTCGCGCGCGAAGTGGGAGCCGATGTATGAGATCACCCAGATCAAGGGCGACGGCGAGACGCAACCGTCCCTCTCGCCCACCGACGAATTCGCCAACTTCGAAAAATGGGACAAGGCCAACCTCGCCGGCGTGCCGAAGACGGCCGGCATGCTGGAACGCGAGTACGCGCGACAGGCCCTGAAGGAAGGCCTGAAGCTCGAGGAGAAACTCGGGGTGAATCCGTTCAAGTTCGGTTTCGTCAGCGGGACCGACACGCATACCGGACTTACTACTGCCGAGGAAGACAACTTCTTCGGCAAGCACACGGGGGTGGAACCATCGGCCCATCGGTGGGAGCACGCGGTCATCAAGACCCCGCAGGTGAACATCCTCGGCTGGCAGATGGCCGCCGCCGGCTACACGGGTGTGTGGGCAACTGAGAACACGCGCGCGTCCATTTGGGACGCGCTCAAGCGCAAAGAGGCCTACTCGACCACCGGCCCGCGCATGACAGTGCGCTTCTTCGGCGGTTGGGACTTCGACGCCAAGGACGCCCAGACGCGCTTGCCTGCCGAGGCGGGCTATTCCAAGGGCGTGCCGATGGGCGGCGATCTGCAGCAGGCGCCCGCCGGCAAGGCGCCCACCTTCCTCGTCGCCGCCCTCAAGGACCCGATGAGCGGCAACCTCGACCGCTACCAGATCATCAAGGGCTGGATGGACGCGAAGGGCGAGTTGCATGAAAAGGTCTATGACGTCGCCTGGTCCGGCGACCGCAAGCCCGGCGCGAACGGCAAGTTGCCGCCGGTGGGCAACACGGTTGATGTTCCGAATGCCACCTGGACCAACACGATCGGCTCGCCGGAGTTGATTGCAGTCTGGAAGGACCCGCAATTCGATCCGGCGCAACGCGCCTTCTACTACGGCCGCGTGATCGAGATCCCGACGCCGCGCTGGACCGCCTACGAGGCGAAACGCTACAACATCCAGATGCCCAAGGAAGTTCCGATGACCCTGCAGGAGCGCGGCTACACCTCGCCGATCTGGTACACGCCGGGAAAATAATCTGACCTCAGCGAAAGGAATCAATTCATGAAACGAACCCTAAAGACAATCCTCGTGCTCGCCGGTTCTACCTTGGCGTTCGGCGCATCGGCGGCGGAGTCCGGCAATCATGAGGGAGTCACGAAGGCAGATGTGGCTCATATCTCGAAGCCACAGTTCTCGCCCTATGCCGGGCGCAACTATCCGACGCGCGTCTTGTTCGGTGATACCCACCTGCACACGGCGATCTCGGTCGATGCCGGCACCATGAACCGCGTCGGGCAGGAGGATGCCTTTCGTTTCGCGCGCGGCGAGGAAATCACCTCCACGGGCGGACTGCGCGCCAAGCTCTCACGGCCGCTCGACTTTCTGGTGATCTCCGACCACGCCGAGATGTATGGCCTGATGCCGCAATTGCTCAGCGGTGATCCCGAGATCCTCGCCACGGAGATTGGAAGGAAGTGGCATGACGCGTTGAAGAGCGGCGACAACGACAAGGTCTTCGCCACGGCCATGGAGATCGTGGCCTCGCTGTCCGGCAAAGTGGCGCCCATCAAGAGCGACAAGGCGGTGCGCAATGCATGGCAGGCCTACACCGCGCTGGCCGACAAATACAACGAGCCCGGCCGCTTCAGCGCGATTATCGGTTTCGAATACACCACCATGGGCGGCAACAATCTGCACCGCAACGTGCTCTTCCGCGGTAACGCCAGCGTGGCGAACCGCACCGTGCCCTTCTCCCAGTTCGACAGCCAGAATCCGGAAGACCTTTGGAAGTTTCTGGCTGATTTCGAAAAGCAGACCGGGTCCGAGGTGCTGGCCATTCCGCACAACGGCAACCTGAGCAACGGCCGCATGTTCTCGGTGGAGACCTTCGGCGGCAAGCCATACACGAAGGACTTGGCGGCGATGCGGGCGCGATTCGAGCCGATCGTCGAGGTCACCCAGATCAAGGGTGACAGCGAAGCGCATCCGGCGCTCTCGCCGAACGATGAGTTCGCCGACTATGAGAAGTGGGACAAGGCCAACCTCAATGGCACCGAGGTGAAGAAGCCCGGGATGTATCAATACGAGTACGCCCGCGAAGCGCTCAAGACCGGCTTGTTGCTGGAGCGAAAGCTCGGCGTGAACCCGTTCAAGTTCGGCATGATCGGCAGCACCGACTCGCACACCTCGATGGCTGCGGTCGAGGAGGAAAACTTCTTCGGCAAGCATTCCGGTGTCGAGCCTGGACCGCACCGCTGGGAGCACGTCGTCATCGAGGCACCCGATCCCAAATACACCGTCAAAGGCTGGCAGCAGGCGGCCGCCGGTTATGCCGGCGTTTGGGCTACTGAGAACACGCGCGAAGCGATCTTCGATGCGATGAAGCGCAAGGAAACGTATGCCACGACCGGCCCGCGCATGGTGGTGCGCTTCTTCGGTGGCTGGGACTTCACTGCGCAGGACGCCCAGTCGCGTCTTCCAGCCGGGGTCGGCTATGCCAAGGGCGTTCCGATGGGCGGCGATTTGCGCAAAGCCCCGGGCGGCAAGTCTCCGAGTTTCCTGGTCGCCGCGCTAAAGGATTCCTACAGCGGCAACCTCGATCGTATCCAGATCGTCAAGGGCTGGCTCGACAAGGACGGCAAGACCCACGAGAAGGTTTATGACGTCGTCTGGAGCGGCGACCGCAAGCCCGGCGCGAACGGGAAACTCCCGCCGGTCGGCAACACGGTAGACGTGGCGAAGGCGACCTGGAAGAACACCATCGGCTCCCCGGAACTCAGCGCCACCTGGACGGACCCGGACTTCGATGCCAAACAAACGGCTTTCTACTACGCCCGCATCATCGAGATTCCGACGCCGCGTTGGACCGCATACGAAGCGCTGCGTTTCGGAATCAAGATGCCGACAGACGTTCCGATGATGACCCAGGAACGCGCCTACACATCGCCCATCTGGTATGCGCCGGGCAAGTCCTAGATGCTGAAGAAATTTCTTCGTGAGCCGCTGCTGCATTTCCTGCTGCTGGGGGCCGCGATTTTCGCGGCTTACAGCTTCGCGTCGAAACGCAGCAGCACGGAACCGGGAAAGATCGTCATCACGCAGGGCCAGGTCGAGAGCCTCGCCACCGGCTTCGCGCGAACCTGGCAGCGTCCGCCCACGGACCAGGAACTGACAGGCCTGCTGCGGGATCGCGTGCGCGAGGAGGTCTATTACCGCGAGGCGCTGGCGCTGGGGCTGGACAAGGACGACACGGTCATCCGCCGCCGCCTGCGGCAGAAGATGGAGTTCGTGTCCGATGACCTCGCCGCCCAAGCCGAGCCGACCGACGCCGACCTGAACGCCTATCTCCAGGCGCACGCCGACAAGTTTCCCGTCGAGCAACGGTTCACGTTCCGGCAGGTGTATCTCAATCCGGACAAGCACCGCGCGACCCTCGCGGGTGACAGCGCGCGACTGCTCGCGCAATTGAAGCAGTCCGGTGACAACGCGGATGTTTCAACGCTGGGCGATACGTTCCTGCTGGAGCATCACTTCACGGCACTGCCGGCCAGCGAAATCGCGAAACAGTTCGGCGAACAATTCGCCGCGAAGCTTCCCGAGCTCCCGCCCGGGCAATGGCAGGGGCCCATCGAGTCCGGCTACGGTGTGCATCTGGTAAAGGTCACCGAGCGCAGCGAAGGCCGCCTGCCTGCGCTGGCGGACGTCCGCCAGGTCGTGCGTCGCGAGTCGGACAACGCCCGGCGGCAGAAGGCGAACGAGCAGTTCTTTCAGGAACTGTTGAAGCGCTACGTGGTAACCATCGAGCAGCCAAAACTGGCGTCGGACCAGACGAGGCTGAAGAAGACCGAATGAAACGCGCGCTGCGCTTCCTGATTTCGTTGGCGGCGTTCGTCTGTGCGCCAGCGTTGGCGCACGAGATGCGTCCCGCCTATCTCGAACTCCGCCAAACCGGAGCGCAGACCTACGACGTGCTGTGGAAAGTGCCGGGGCGCGGCGAGGACCTGCGGCTCGGGCTCTACGTGCAGTTTCCGGCGGACGCGAAGAACGTCACCGAACCTCGAGGCGCGATGGTCAACAACGCCCTCACCGAGCGCTGGTCCGTGCAGCGCGCAGGCGGGCTGACGGGCGGCACGATCCACATCGACGGCCTGAACGCGACGATGACCGACGTGCTCGTGCGCCTGGAACGCCTCGACGGCACCACGCAAGTCACGCGCCTGACGCCGTCCGCTCCGTCATTCGTCGTCGAAGCCGCGCCGCGTGCGATGCAGGTCGCCCGCACCTATCTCGTGCTCGGCGTCGAGCACATTCTCGGTGGCATCGATCACCTCCTGTTCGTTCTCGCGCTGTTGATCCTGGTAAAGGGCCGCGGCCGGCTGATTGCGACGGTCACGGCATTCACGCTCGCACACAGCCTGACCCTCGCGGGCGCGACGCTCGGGTACGTGCACGTGCCGGGGCCGCCCGTCGAAGCCGCCATCGCCCTGAGCATCGTCTTCGTGGCCGCAGAAATCATTCGCAGCCGGCAGGGCATGGCGGGTCTGACGGAGCGATTCCCCTGGATCGTCGCGTTCATCTTCGGACTGCTGCACGGCTTCGGCTTCGCCAGCGCCTTGAATGAAGTCGGCCTGCCGCAATCGGCGATTCCGGTCGCGCTGTTGTTCTTCAACGTCGGCGTCGAGATCGGACAACTCCTCTTCATCGCGGCCGTCTTCAGCGTCGTTGCGCTCGCGCGGCGGGTCGCGCGGCGCATCGGGATGTCGCAACCCGCCTGGGCCTGGCGGGTTCCTCCGTATGCCATCGGCGCTGTCTCCGCGTTCTGGATCATCCAGCGCATCGCGGCGTTTTGAAATACGACGACACGCATCGGCAAGCTCGAGGTCGAGAGTGGCCACCCCCGCGCCACGAGTCCGCGGTGCTGCCTCAGCGCCTTCGACCGCCCCCGGAGGCGGCCAGGAGGCAGTCACCAGAAGGTAGGCGCCCACTGGTAGGCGCCCCTCTGGGCGATTGCGGCGCGTTGCGCGGTCTGAGACGGTCCGAGGTCACAACCTCCGGCGCCGTCACGGCATGAGCCGGAAGGTTTTGCGCCCGTCGAGTCGGTAGGCGGAAAACCCGCGCGCATCCAGCGTGAACACCAGGTTCGTGCCCAGCTCCTCGCCCAGCGCGACCAGCGTGGCGTCGGCGTAGTCCATGGGAACATCGTGGTACTTCTCCATCAACACGGCTGTGCGCCGCAGGCTCGCAGCCGATGCGGACACAAGGGTGAAGGCGCCGCGCAGAAGGAACTCGATGCAAACCTTCTGCGTCGCCCAGCGCGGCCCGGCGAGATGAAGGGTTTCGGTCAGCACCGCCTCGGTGGTGACGATGGCGCCGGTCCAGCGCTCCAGCACGGCCGCGCAGTCGGCATGGCGGCGTTCGCTGCGGTCGACCAGCGCGACGAACGCGCCGGTGTCGAGCAGCAGTTCATTGGCCACGGCGCAGGCGGGCGATCAGGTGTTCGCGATGCCGCGACCCCAGGTCGGGAATGCCGCTTTGCACACTGCCGATCAGGTCGCGCACGCGTTCGACGGGCCGGCCTGGCGCATCATCGCCCTCAAGGAACTGTCCGAGCGCGAGGCGCACCACGTCGGAACGCTTGCGTTTCATGCGCCGGGCGGCGCTTTCCAGCTTGGCCGCCATATCGGCGGGCAGGCGCAGGGTCAGTTGGGAGTCCATGTGGGCGTCGGAGAACGCATGATCGTCGAAACGGTGCATTGCATTGCAACGCAGTATAAGGCATTGACGCGGATTCGAAAGCTGGTCAGGGCGCTCTTTCAATCAACCTGCTGTCGAACCTAGTCGGTGAAGACCCGGTGACGATGTTCGCTGCACGAAGCCTTTTCAATCCTGCGCTCGGCGTTTCGAGTGTTGCCGGACTTTGCCGGCGAGGCGCTGACAAGTTGCGAAGCAGCGTGATTGCGGAGTTGGTCGTGGCCTCGATGGGGGCGAGTTAGAAAGGGCCTGTACGATCTGCGCCCCACCGCGCTGCAGCCGAGCCACGGCATGACAGCGTGAGCCCCCATCCGACCTGACCTGCCGGCACGCCCACTTTGCCCAAAGCCAAACCACCTGCTGCGCACCGAGCCACCCCGCAACGCCAATCCGCCGCTGCCGGCGGGAGCCCGCCGGCCCCCGTGCCAGCGCCCGCCACCGCCTCTCGCCGCCCGCTGCGCTGGCTGGCCGCAGGCATGGTGCTGCTGCTCGCCGCCGGGCTGGCGCTATGGTGGATGTGGCCGCCCCCGACGCCGCCGGCAGCAACCGCCAACGGCGCCGCAGCGGCTGATGCCGCGGCGCGCGCGCGCCAACCGGCCGCGTACGTCGACAACCAGCTCTGCCTTGGTTGCCATCAAGACCAGGGCCGACAGTGGCAGCAATCGCACCATGCCCAGGCGATGGCCGCCGCCAGCGCCGACACGGTGCGCGGCGATTTCAACAACGTCGAGTTCAGGCACCAGGGCGTGACCTCGCGCTTCTTCAAGCAGGGCGACAGGTTCTTCGTGCGCACCGACGGGCCGGACGGCAAGCCGGGTGACTTCGAGATCAGCGACACCTTCGGCGTCGAGCCGCTGCAGCAATACCTGATCGCGATGCCGGGCGGACGCCTGCAGCCGCTGCAGATCGCCTGGGACACCCCGCGCAAGAAGTGGTTTCACCTGCTGCCGCACGAGAAGGCGCCGGCCGGTGACGTGCTGCACTGGACCGGCCGCTACCAGACCGCCAACACCATGTGCATCACCTGCCACAGCACCGGCTACGAGAAGCGCTACGACGCCGCCACCGACAGCTTTGCATCGAGCTGGAAGGAGCCCAATGTCTCGTGCCAGGCGTGCCATGGCCCCGGGCAGCAGCATGCGCAATGGGCGCGCTCGAAAGCCGAAGGCATACCGCTATCGACGCTGGCCGGCGAGCGCTATGGCCTGCTGGTCGACTTCAAGGCGGCGGGAGCCGCGGGCCAGGTGGAGGTGTGCGCCGCGTGCCATTCGCGGCGCAGCGAGCTCACGGCCGCTCCGGTGCCGGGCCAGCCCCGGATGGACCATTACCTGCCCAGCCTGTTGCAGCCCGGCCTGTACCACCCCGACGGCCAGCAGCTCGACGAAGTCTTCGTCGACGGCTCGTTCCGCCAGAGCAAGATGTACGCCAGGGGTGTGGGCTGCACCGACTGCCACAGCGCGCACACCGGCAAGCTCAAGCTGGCCGGCAACGCTGTGTGCGCGCAGTGCCACGCGCCGCAGGCGAACCCGAAGTTTGCCGGCGCGGCGGGTGCCTACGACACGCCCGCGCACCACTTCCACCAGCAAGGCACAGCCGGTGCCCAGTGCGCGGCCTGCCACATGCCGAGCAAGAACTACATGCAGATCCAGGCCCGCCCCGACCACAGCCTGCGCGTGCCGCGACCGGACCTGTCGGTGAAGCTCGGCACGCCCAACGCCTGCAGCCAGTGCCACGCCGACAAGCCGGCGCAATGGGCCGCCGACCGCGTGGCCGCGTGGTACGGCCCGAAACGGCGGCAGGAGCCGCATTCCGGCGAGGCCTTCGCCGCCGCGCGTTCAGGACAGCCCGGCGCGGGCGAGGCGCTCGCCCGCATCGTTGCCGACCGCAGCCAGCCGGGCATCGTGCGCGCCACGGCACTCGACGGGCTGCGCAATGACCCCCGCAGCGGCGACAGTGCCCGCATCGAGGCCACCCGCGACGCCGACCCCGGGGTGCGCGCTGCGGCGGCCGACAGTCTCGAAGCCCTGCCTGCGGCGCAGCGCCTGTACGGGCTGAGCCCATTGCTGCGCGACCCGATCCGCGCGGTGCGCATCGCTGCGGCGCGTGCCCTGTCGTCGCTGCCTCCCGAGCGCATCGACCTCGCGACGCGCCCCGCCTTCGACGCCGCGTTGGCCGAGTACATCGCGGCGCAGAACGTCGCGCTCGACATGCCGGGCGCCCAGCTCAACCTGGCCGTGATCTACGAGAACACCGCGCGCATCGACCTGGCCGAGAAGCACTATCTCAACGCCCTGCGCATCGACCCGGACTTCACGCCGGCACGCGCGAACCTGGCGCGGCTCTACAACGCCAGCGCGCGCAACGCCGACGCCGAACGCGTGCTGACCGAGGGGCTCAGGCGCTTGCCCGAGCTCGGCGAGCTGCAGTATTCGCTCGGCCTGTTGCTGGCCGAAGAAAAGCGCCTGCCCGAGGCCGCCA